>JACRPU010000040.1 GCA_016223025.1 Nitrosomonadales bacterium
CTTGCGCTTGGGCGAGATGGCCATCGGAAAATCCTCCCGTTTTCTAGCAAGGGGGCAAACCGGATTCTGCCATATACCATATGGCTTGCAGAGGTGCTCATGCTAAATTTCACCCACACTCTTTCACGAAGACCCAATAAAGATTCACCTGCATAGCCGAGCAGCTTTCAAATAATGCCCCACGAATCTGAAGCCATTACCAGGCGCAAACGAATTGATCCGAAGCTGAAAGCTCTCGGCTGGATTGTTGTGCCTTATGCTGACGGCATGGATATGCCACAACTAACCAACCACGCCGTCGAAGAATACCCAACAGCCAATGGCCCAGCGGACTATGCGCTGTTTGTAAATGGAAAGTTATTTGGGATTATCGAGGCCAAGCGACTGGCGGTCGGGGCGCAGAATGTACTGGAGCAGGCAAAACGATATTCGCAGGGAGCGGCCACCAGTGGAACGGGCAATTGGAACGGCTACCGTGTTCCATTCCTGTACTCCTCCAATGGTGAAACGCATTGGTTCATTGATGTGCGCGACGACAAAGCGGCCTCGCGCCAGATCACCAACCTGCATTCACCCTCGGCGTTGGAAGATTTTATTGCGCGGGATCGACGTGCCGCATTTGAGTGGTTTTTGAATACCCGGATTGAAGACATCGCCAGGCTGCGCCCCTACCAGCAACGCGCAATCCAATCGGCAGAAACCGCGCTGCTGTCCGGCAAGCGTTCAATGTTGCAGGCGATGGCCACCGGTACGGGCAAGACCTTCACTACGGTAGCGCAGATTTACCGCTTGCTGGAATCGCGCTTTGCCAAGCGGATTCTTTTTCTGGTGGATCGCAAGGCGCTTGCCGCGCAAGCTGTGCGCGAGTTTTCTGCATTCAATACACCGCGCGGCAACAAATTCAATCAGGAATATGAAGTTTACTCGCAGCGTTTTCAGCGCGAGGATTTTGGCGAAGATGAACCCTTTAACCCGGAGGTGTTGCCGGAGCAGTATCTGACCAACCCGGATGGAACGCAGACTTTCATATACGTTTGCACCATCCAGCGCATGGCGATCAACCTGTTCGGGCGGAGCAATGCTTTCGGTCAGACCGAGAGCGATGCTGAATCGGATGATGATGCCGATACGCTGGATATTCCCATCCACGCCTTCGATGTCATCATCGCCGACGAGTGCCACCGGGGCTACACCGCGCAAGACGACGCCATCTGGCAATCCACCCTCCGGCATTTCGATGCGGTAAAAATTGGATTGACCGCCACCCCGGCCAAACACACGGTCGCGGTATTCGGCGAACCGGTGTTCCGTTACGGCGTGCAGGAGGCCATTCGTGACGGCTGGCTGGTGGATTACGAAGCCATCAGCATCCGCTCTGACGTGCGCATCAACGGAGCATTTCTGGAAGAGGGCGAACGTGTCATTTACGTTGACACCGCAACGGGCGAACAGCAGCGCGACCAGTTGGAAGACGAGCGCCAGTTTTCTTCGGCGGAAATCGAATCCAAGATTACCGCGCCGGACAGCAACCGCAAGATTATTGAAGAGGTCGCCAAGTATGCGCGCCAGCATCAGGCGGATACCGGGCGCTTCCCGAAGACGCTGATTTTTGCAGTCAACGATTTGGCACACACCTCCCATGCCGACAATCTGGTGGCGATTTGCCGCGATGTATTTGCCGAAGGCGACAGCTTCGTCAAGAAAATCACCGGCAACAAAAACGTGGACCGCCCCTTGCAGCGCATCCGCGAATTCCGCAACCGCCCGGAACCGAAAATCGTGGTCACGGTGGACATGCTCTCCACCGGCGTGGACATCCCGGCGCTGGAATTCATCGTTTTCCTGCGCCCGGTCAAGTCGCGCATCCTGTGGGAGCAGATGCTGGGGCGCGGCACGCGGCGTTGTGAAGACATCAACAAAAGCCACTTCACCATCTTCGACTGCTTCGATGGCACGTTGATCGAATACTTCAAGGGAGCGACCGGCTTCGAGATGGAAAGCCGCCGCACCGCGCCGGTATCCATCCCGGAAATCATCGAACGCATCTGGGATAACGTCGAGCGCGATTACAACGTCAAGCGCTTGGTAAGGCGGCTGCGCCGTATCGAAAAGGAAATGAGCGGCGAGGCGCGAGAACAATTCGCCCGCTTCATCCCCGATGGCGATGTGGGGCATTATGCTGAAGAGCTAGCCGGGCGGCTGGAAAAGAGTTTTAGCGACACGATGAAATTGCTGCGCGACAAAGCTTTCCAGGATTTGCTGGAAAACTACCCGCGCGCCAAGCGCACTTTCATCGTCGCGCAGGATTTCCGGGACACCGTGCAATCCGAAGTTATTTTTCGTGTCGGCGAACAGCATCTCAAGCCGATGGACTACCTCAAGCAGTTTTGCGAATTTGTGAGCGCGCACCGTGATGAAATCGAAGCGCTGAGCGTCGTGCTGGAGCGCCCGAAAGGCTGGCGCATCGAGGTGCTGGAAGAGCTGCGCCAGACTCTCAAGGAGCATGATTTCCCCGAAGAAAACCTGCGCAAACTGCATGGCATGTTGTTCCATAAATCGCTCGCCGATGTCATCTCGATGGTCAAGCACGCCGTCAACGAGCAATCGCCGTTGCTCGCGCCGCACGAGCGCGTGGAACAGGCGCTGGCGCGCACCATGGCGGGCAAAAGCTTTACGCCGGAACAGCAAATGTGGCTGGGGCTTATCAGGGAACATTTGAGCCGCAACCTTTCCATCGGGCTTTCCGATTTCGACCTGCAACCCCTGCTGGAAGGCAAGGGCGGCATGGGGCGGGCGCGTCGCATATTTGGCGACATGCTCGAACCGCTGGTCGCACAACTCAACGAATCACTCGCCGCCGTCTAAAAAATACTCATGTCCGACATCGTCAACAAACTCTGGGGTTTATGCCACACCATGCGCCATGACGGCGTGGATTACGGCGACTACATCGAACAACTCACCTACTTGCTGTTCCTCAAAATGGCCGACGAAAAGAGCGTCGCCATCCCCAAAGGCTGCGATTGGGAAAGCCTCAAGCGCGAATCCGGCAACGCGCTGACCGACCATTACACCGGTATCCTGCAAAAGCTGCGCGAAGCGCCGGGGCTGCTCGGCGACGTATTCGCGCAAGCCATGCCGCGCTTCAACAACCCCGTCAACCTGAAACGGCTGATCGCCATGATCGACGAGGAAGAATGGACGTCGATGGACGTGGACGTGAAGGGTGCGGCCTTTGAGGGGCTGCTGGAGCGCGCGGCCAGCGAGGGCAAAAAAGGTGCAGGGCAATACTTCACCCCGCGCCCCCTGATTAACAGCATCACCAGCGTGATGAAACCCGACCCACGCGGCATTTCCGATTTTCGGGTGATCGACCCCGCTTGCGGCACGGGCGGTTTCATCATGGCCGCATACGAATGGCTGCTGCACGAAACCAAAGGCGCGCTCGACCGCAAGGACATCCAGCGCATCAAGACGCGAACCTACTACGGGCAGGAACTGGTCGCCCGCCCGCGCCGCCTGGCTTTGATGAACCTGTTTCTGCATGGGCTGACCCCGAAAATCTATCTCGGTGACACCATCTACGAGCCGATGCGCGATGAGCGTTACGACGTGATTCTCACCAACCCGCCTTTCGGCACCAAGGGCGCGAACCAGGTGCCGGAGCGCGAAGACTTCACCATTGCCACCAGCAACAAACAGCTCAACTTCGTGCAGCACTGCGTCAACATTCTCAAACCGGGCGGACGCGCCGCGATGGTGTTGCCGGACAACTGCCTGTTCGAGGACAAGGCGGGCGAAGTGTTCGAGATACTGATGCAGGACTGCAACCTGCACACCGTGCTGCGCCTGCCGCGCGGCACCTTCACGCCTTACTCGCAAGGCGTGAAAGCGAACGTGGTGTTTTTCCAGAAAGGCGTGCCGACCGAAAACGTGTGGATATTCGATGGCCGCGCCAACGTGCCCGGCGTCACCAAGAAAGACCGTCCGCTGACCGCGCAGTATTTCACCGAATTTGAGACCTGCTATGGCAATGACCCAAACGGGCGCAGCAAGCGCCGCGACCTCGGCGAAACCGGGCGCTTCCGCAAATTCCACATTTCCGACATCAGGGAGCGCGGCTACAAGCTCGACATCACCTGGCTCAAGGACGAATCGCTGGAAAACGCCGACGACCTGCCCGAACCGGAAATGCTCGCCGCCGAAGCCATCGCCGAACTGGAAGCTGCGGTGGACGGGCTGCGCGATGTGTTGGCGCTGATCGAGGCGGAGGCGGGAGAAATTGTATGATGGGTACAAACTCCAATGTACTCCACTTATTCTAATTCGCTTTCATAATGAGACTAACAGCGCTATCATCCACGATAGGATTCCACTCAGGAGACTGTCATGGCTCGACCGCGCTGCATCGAATCAGATTTGGTTGGCAAAGCACGAGAGATTGCAGCCGTAGCA
>JACRPU010000041.1 GCA_016223025.1 Nitrosomonadales bacterium
AATGGTGGCGGGTCGAGTTAGGTTTCGCGGTCCGAAGCCTTCAAAAAGTTTCGCGACCTCAGCCCCTGCGCGACAACGCACACCCGTAGTGTCTTTCATTATCGGGGGCGCTGCGCTACTGCTGCATGAAAGTTAGGCGGCGTAATGCCAGGAACGCCCCGATGGGTTGTGCGGTTTTAATGACATACACCCCCGGATGCCCGGCGTTATAATTTCGCTTGCGCACGAACGACTCAACTCCCGGAAACTCAAACGAACCGCCAATTCGCAAAGCACCGCCCACGCCATGCTCAAGATCCAGACTAAAGCCATCAGTATCGCCGCCGTGCCGGGCCAGCCTCACCTGTCCAGAGAACAAAAGGCGTTCAACAGCCTGATCCGGAAAATTGACGAAAGGCGCGCCAGCCTGTCCGCCTGGCAGGAGGCTATCCCGGTTTACCAGAAAAAATACTCCGGCGAGCTGGCTCCGCTGATTGAAGCCTCGCAGGATTTACAGGTGGAACTGGTGCATTGCCTGGATCGCGCCTGCGATCAAAAAGGGTTGACGGCAACCGAGCGCCGCTCGATCGCCGGCATGATCAGCGGGATGGCGGCAGGGCTTGCCGCCGAGCGCGACGATGCGGGCTTGAAAAACCTCTACAACAAACACAGCGGCTCCGATTTCGATGCCGAAGAGTCTGCCGCCATGCAAGGCATGAAATCCATGCTGGAGGAGATGATGGACGTTGATCTGGGCGACGACATGGGTATGGGTTCGCCCGAAGAATTTTTTAAGCGGGCCCAGGCGCATATTCAGGAACAACAGGAGCACCACCAGGCGGCCCGCGAGGCGCAGAAAGAACGCAAGGCGAAGCGGAAAAAGACCGCCAAACAAATTGCCAAAGAATCACGGCAACTGGCCGAGGAGCAGCAAACCAGCCAATCCATCCGCGAGCTATACCGCAAGCTGGCCAGTGCCCTGCACCCGGACCGCGAGCCCGACCCGCAGGAGCGCGACCGGAAAACCGCATTGATGCAACGCATTAACCGGGCCTATGACCAGAAAAATCTGTTGTTGTTGCTGGAGCTGCAACTGGAGCTGGAACACATCGACCAGGCTACCATCAACAGCATCAGCGCAGACCGGTTGAGGCATTACAACAAGATACTGAAAGAGCAGCTCAACGAGCTGGAGCTTGAAATCTTTCACACCGAGGACATGTTCAGGGCGCAGTTTGGCATATCTCCTTTCGACCGGGTTTCACCGGGCAACATCATGCGCAATCTCGCTGCCGAGATTGTCGGCGCACAACAAGCCATCCGGGAATTAAAAAACGATCTGCTCGCATTCCAGGACATCAAAAGGGTCAAGGCGTGGCTCAAGGGTATGCGGCGGCGGCCAAAAATGGATTTCTTCGACTGCCCGTTTTGAATGGTTCAGCAGACTCCAGGCAAACGATGCGCTTTCTTCGTCGGCACATCCTGCGTCTGACCGTTTGCTTGCCTGGGCGGTGCAAAGGCAGGTAACATTCGCCGCCGTTTTACCGCGACATTCAGGAGCCTTGCCGCTTTTTGCTGCTACACTTCCCGAATGGCGAGATTTAAACCCGGATACTCCGCTGGGCTAACATCAATGCTGTTTAAGGGGATCTCTAAAAATTCGTCACACCGGCAAAGGCCGGTGTCTGGCCTATTGAAGATACTGGATTCCGGCCTTCGCCGGAATGACAGAATTTGAATTTTTAGAATCGCCCTTAAGGAAAATTCCATTCGCCCTGAGATTCTTGTCGAAGGGATCTGATTGCGGGTTGGCGGTTCGACAGGCTCACCACGAACGGTTAGGTGAACAGCATTGGGGGTACATTATTCTCCTCCTTAACAGGGAATAGGCGCGGCCCAGATGAGCATTTTTGTTTGTTTGTGACACAGCAGGATTAACAGAGAGGATGGCATGTTCGACAAAAACGCACTCAAGCTGGATCCCTCAGCAGAAGTCAGCCGCATCGCCGAAACGTTGCGCGAGCAGGTTCTTGGCCAGTTACGGCGTCGAGGCGCCGTCGTCGGCATCTCCGGTGGCATTGACAGCTCGGTCGTAACGGCGCTGTGCGCGCGCGCATTCGGCAAAGACAAGGTTCTGGGCCTGTTTATGCCCGAGCATCACTCTTCCGACGACTCTCTCGCGCTGGGCCGGATGCTTGCCAGCCACTTTGGCATCGAGGCCATCGTCGAAAACATCGCGCCCGCCCTCGAGGGCCTCGGTTGCTACCGCCACCAACTGGAAGCCATCCGCACGGTTGTCCCGGAATACGGCGATGGCTGGAAGTGCAAGCTGGTGCTGCCATCCATCCTCGAAAGCGACCGCATCAACATCACGCAGCTTACCGTGCAAAACCCCGGGGGGGAGGTGTCCACGGTGCGGCTTACGCCGCGTGCCTACCTGCAGATCGTCGCCGCGACCAACTACAAGCAGCGCGCCCGCAAGATGACGGAGTATTACCACGCCGACCGCCTGAACTATGCCGTTGCCGGCACGCCAAATCGCCTCGAATACGATCAGGGGTTTTTCGTCAAGCAGGGCGATGGGAGCGCCGACTTCAAACCCATCGCCCACCTGTACAAGACCCAGGTTTACCAGCTCGCCGAATATCTGGGCGTGCCGGAGGAAATCCGCCGCCGCCCGCCCACCACGGACACCTTCTCGATGCCGCAGTCGCAGGAGGAGTTTTATTTCGCCCTGCCCTACGACCGCATGGATCTCTGCCTGTACGCTTTCAACCACGGGGTTCCGACCGGAGAAGTGGCGCCCGTGGTCGGCATCACCCCGGAGCAGGTCGAGCGGGTATTCAAGGACATCGAAGCCAAGCGGCGCGCCGCCCGATACCTCCACATGCCCCCTCTCCTCGTCACTCCAATCGCTGAGGGCTGATCGCGTATGTGCGGCATCGCCGGGATTGTACGTCTCAGCGGTGGCGCGCCTCTGCCTGACAAAGAAGCGCTGCTGCGCATGGCCGGCGCACTCGCCCATCGCGGCCCGGACGAATTCGGCGTTTACCGGGACGATCACGCGGGCCTCGCGCATGCGCGGCTGTCCATCATTGATCTTTCAACCGGCCAGCAACCCATGTCGGATGAGAGCAATACGACCTGGATCGCTTTCAACGGGGAAATATTCAACTATGTGGAACTGCGCCAAGAGCTTGTCGCGCTCGGCCATCATTTCCGCACCCGGAGCGACACCGAGGTAATCATTCACGCCTACCGCGCCTGGGGCGAAGCCGCTTTCGAACGCATGAACGGACAATGGGCCGTGGCCTTGTGGGATTCCGAGGCCAGGCGGTTGGTGCTGTCTCGGGACAGGGTGGGCATCTGCCCGCTCCATCTCTGCGTGTGCGGCGGTCACCTTTATTTTGCCAGCGAGGTCAAGGCCATCTTTGCGGCGAATGCCGCCATCCCCAGAGCTTTTGACCCCATCGGCATTGCCCAGACCTTCACCTTCTGGACCATCGTGCCGCCGCAGGGAGTGTTCCGGGGCATAACCGAACTGGAACCGGGCCACGTCCGCATTTATGAAAATGGAACCGTCCGCGACCGCGCCTATTGGGTGCCGCGCTATCCTGTGCCTGACGACGCGAGCAGCCGGTTTCGTGGTTCTCTTGAGGACGCAGTCAGGGAGGTGCGCCGGGTACTTGAGAATGCCACATCACTGCGTATGCTTCGCGCCGATGTGCCGGTCGGCAGCTATCTTTCCGGCGGGCTGGACAGCTCTCTGGTCGCCGCTCTCGGGCAGCGTTTTGCGGGTGATCGTTTCCAGACCTTCTCGCTCCGGTTCGAAGATGCCGAGTATGATGAGACGGAATACCAGCGCTTGATGGTGAAAATGCTGGGCAGTGAGCATCACGAGGTAGTTGTTTCGCGAAGCGACATCGCGAATGTATTCCCGGAAGTGATCTACCATACCGAGCGCCCGATCCTGAGAACCGCCCCGGCGCCGCTCTTCCTGCTTTCGAAGCTCGTACGTGACCACGGCATCAAGGTTGTGCTCACAGGTGAGGGCGCCGATGAAATGTTTGCCGGCTACGACATCTTCCGTGAAGGCAAGGTGCGCCGTTTCTGGGGACGCCAGCCGGAATCCGCGTGGCGCCCGCAGCTCCTCGAACGGCTTTATCCGTATCTCGCACGCTCCCCGATTTCCCAGCAGGCGATGGCGCGGCAGTTTTTCGGGCGGAATATATCCGCCCATCGCGCACCGGGCTTTGCGCACGATACACGCTGGCACACCACAGGCGCGCTCAAGCGGCTTCTTTCAACAGACATGCAGGCAGCAGCCGCAGGCCGCGACGTTATCAGAGAGCTGCTCGAAAGCACTCATGCTGATTTCACGCAATGGAGCCACCTCGCACAGGATCAGCACCTCGAAATCCGCACGCTGTTATCGGGTTACCTCCTCTCCTCACAAGGTGATCGGATGCTGATGGCCCACTCCGTGGAGGGGCGCTTTCCTTTCCTCGACAAGGATGTCATTGCCCTGGCGGATTCGCTGCCGGCAACCTACAAGCTGCGTGTGCTGGATGAGAAACATGTGGTGAAACGCGCTGCGGCGGATGTTGTGCCTCGCGAGATACTGGCGCGAAAAAAACAGCCCTATCGCGCGCCTGACGCCCTGTCCTTTGTTGCCGAGGATGCACCGGACTATATTGACGAGGTACTTTCCGAGCCCGCATTGCGGGATGCGAATGTCTTCGAACCGCAGGCCATCACGCAGCTTCTGCGCAAATGCCGCGCGCGCGGCCGCGACGGCCAGTTCTCGAATACGGACAACATGGCCCTGGTGGGGGCGCTGTCCACCCAGCTCCTGCACCGGCAATTCATCGCGGGCCGCCCCGGCGAGAGATGCAACATCAAGCTTCGCACCGACATAGACAAGTCATCAAACCCAAGGAGTTCCTGAGATGCCAGCCATGCACGGCCCCGTGCCGCTCTTGCACGATTACCTTCTTCATTCTGCCCGCGAACTTCCCGACAAGATTGCCCTGGTCTGCATGAAGCAGCGGATCAATTACGGCGAACTTGACGCACGCTCCAACGCGCTCGCGCACAGCCTGGTAGCAGGTGGGGTCAAGCGCGGTGACAGGGTAGTCATCTTTGCCGACAACACTGTTGAGACCGTTATCTATTTTTGGGCGGTACTCAAGGCGAATGCAGTGATTTCCATCGTCAATCCGCTGACCAAGAGCGACAAGCTCAGCTATCTTCTCGAAGACTGCCGCCCGGCGGCGCTCATCACGGATATGCACATCCATTCCGTATTTGCCGGGCCGGCGCGGGGGTGCCCCCACCTGCGCTGTGTCATCGTTTCCGGCTCCATTGATGACGCGAAGCTTGCCGAGCTCCCCAAAGCCCGGCGCTGGGACGATGCCATTGCGGGCGGCGACCGCGCGGCTCCGCCCGCACGGGCCTGCATTGACATTGACCTCGCCGCGATCATCTACACTTCGGGTTCCACAGGCGACCCGAAGGGCGTGATGCTGACGCATCGCAACATGCTCACCGCGTGCACCTCCATCGCGTCATACCTCGAACTGCAGGAAGACGAGGTGATCCTCGGCGTGCTGCCGCTCGCGTTCGACTATGGCCTGTACCAGATGATCATGGCGTTCCGCACCGGCGCACGCCTCATCCTCGAACGCTCCTTCACTTTCCCGGCGCAGATACTCAACCTGATGGTAGCCGAGGGAGTAACCGGATTCCCGGGCGTGCCAACCATTTTTTCCATCCTCGCGGAACTCAAGTCCCTCAAGGATTACGACCTTTCCAGGATACGCTATGTGACCAATACTGCTGCCGCCCTGCCGGTCAAGCACATCCTGATGCTCAGGGATATTTTCCCGGGTGCGCGCATCTACTCGATGTACGGCCTGACCGAGTGTAAGCGCTGCACCTACCTCCCGCCAAAGGACATAGACCGGAAGCCTTCCAGCGTCGGCATCGCGATTCCGAATACCGAGATGTGGATCGTGGATGAGGATGGCAACAAGGTCGGCCCAGATATTGTCGGGCAACTCGTCATTCGCGGCGCCACCGTCATGAAAGGGTACTGGGAGAAGCCGGAATCCACCGCCAAAAAACTCAAGCCGGGTCCGTTGCCAGGCGAGCAGGTGTTGTACACGGGCGACTACTGCAAGATGGGTGAAGAAGGCTACCTCTACTTCGTTGGGCGCATGGATGACATCATCAAATCGCGCGGAGAAAAGGTGGCGCCCAAGGAAGTGGAAAACGTGCTCGTGAACATTCCTGGCGTAAAGGAGGCGGCAGTCATCGGCGTGCCGGATGAAATCCTCGGCCAGGCAGTCAAGGCTTTTGTCGTCCTCGAGGAAGGCGTCGCGCTGACCGAAAAACAACTTCAGAAAGAGTGCCAGAGCCGGCTGGAAAATTTCATGGTTCCAAAGTATATTGACATCGTGCAAGGGCTGCCCAAGACCGACACCGGGAAAATCAAGAAAACGGGACTCTCATGACCAAACTGATCGAAGAAATTGGCGCTCTCCTGGAAAGCAACGGCAACGGCAATGCTCATGCGGAGGCGGCTCGCATTGTGGCCGTGGCACAAACAGCGGGATCTGCCAATTGCGAGGCTGCGGCACGCGCCATGGCAGAACGCCGCGCTGCTGGGGCTCCGCTTGCATATGTGATCGGGTGCGAAACATTCATGGGTGTCGAACTCGTCGCCGCCGAGGGCGCGCTTGCGCCACGAGAGGAAACCGAGCTTCTCGGTTACGCGGCGCTCGCCGAGCTTCGCTCATCGGACTCCGACGCGCCGCGAGTCATTGACATGTGTTGCGGTTCAGGCAATCTCGCCTGCGCAATCGCGTACCACCTGCCAGACGCCCGCGTGTGGGCGAGCGACCTGACCGATGGCTGCGTCTCGGTGGCGCGCCGCAACGTCGGCCATGTTGGCGTGTCGGATCGTGTGGTTGTCGCCCAGGGCGACCTGTTCGCCGGGTTGGCCGGGCTCGACCTCGAAGGCTCGATTGATGCTGTCGTCTGCAATCCTCCCTACATCTCGCAAGGCAAGCTTTCAACCGACCGGGCAGCGCTGCTCGATCACGAGCCCCGGGAAGCCTTTGATGGCGGGCCCTACGGGCTCAGTATCCACCAGCGAGTCGTCAAGGAGGCGCTGCCGTTTCTGCGTCCTGGGGGCGTTCTCCTTTTTGAAATCGGGCTCGGCCAGGAGCGCCAGGTAAAAATGCTATTTGAACGAGCGAACGCTTACCAGAACATCCGGCTGGTGGCAAATCCGACCGGAGAAGTGCGGGTCGTGTCTGGGCACAAGCGCATTGCTTGACGCCCGCCAGAACGGGGCATCATTTGTCCTGAGGCCGCTGGCGAACATAGCCAACGCCTTGGCGTACCGGTAAAATTGCAACTGAAAGGAAAGCGATTCTTATGGAAATTAAAGAACAGGTTCGGGCTTTCATAACGTCGAACTTTTATGTGGCTGATCCTTCCTCGCTTGAGGATGCGGATTCTTTGCTCGATCGCGGTGTCATAGACTCGACGGGGGTGCTCGAAGTCATTTTTTTTATCGAGGATACCTTCGGCATCAAGGTAGACGACAGTGAAATGCTGCCAGAAAATCTTGATTCCATCGAGCGGATCGCCAATTTCGTTTCGCGCAAGAAAGGCCTCGCTTGATTTTGGCGGGGCGGGTCATCGCGAGTCTTTCAGGAGGTTGCCATGCCAGGAGCAGGATTCATGACTAATACGCTACTCGCGCTTGCGGTTGCTGCCGGTTCCGCAACCGCCGCTGCCGCCGAGGCTGACGCAAGCCTGCGCGCGGAACTTGATCGCGTCGCGCAACGGCGCATCTATTTCGGCCACCAGTCGGTCGGAAATAACCTGCTCGACGGCATCAAGCAGCTTGCCGCGCAGGCGGGTGTTTCCGTGCGGTCGACCGAGGCGACTTCGGCGGGCGGAGTGCCTCCCGCGACGTTCGGGCACACGCCGGTTGCCAGAAACGGCGACCCGCTCCAGAAACTTCAGAGCTTCGAACAGGCCATGGGGCAACAGCCGTCAGGACTGGATATCGCGCTGGTCAAATTCTGCTACGTGGACATCACCGCCAACACCGACGCGAAGGCGCTCTTTGCCCGCTACCGCGCCACCATGGACGGTCTCAAGGCAAAACATCCCGGCACGACTTTCGTGCATGTGACCACGCCGCTCACCATCGCTCAGGGCGGCATGAAAGCGGGCCTGAAGAAACTGATCGGACGTGCGCCACACGGCGCCATCGAGAACCAGCGCCGCGAGGAATATAATGTTCTCCTGCGCCAGACCTATCAGGGGCGCGAACCGATCTTCGATCTTGCGCGCACTGAGTCAATCGCTCCGGATGGGACGGCGGTAGCCGTGGAATGGAATGGCAGTCTCGCCCCGGCGATGGCTCCGGAATATACGGATGACGGCGGGCACTTGAACGCCGCCGGGAAACTGCGCGCGGCGCGCGAACTCATTTCGGTTCTTGCCGCCATCCCGGCCCGGTCGGCGGCGGAGCCGGCGCGCTGAAATGCGCATTCACGCTTTTTGATGAAAAATCCCGATGTTCGAGAACCTGCGGCGTGACATAGCCAGAAACTCGCATGATGGCCGGTGGTATACCAATCCCGGGTTCTGGGTCGTGGCGATTTACCGGTTCGGGATGTGGGCGCATTCGTTGCCTATTTATATTCGCGTCCCGATGTGGGCGATTTACCGGCTTCTCAGGCTGCCGCTCTTCTTCTACCATGTCCATCTATGGGCCGGACGGAGCGGAACCCGCGTCGGCGCGGGCCTGCGACTTACCCACCCAACCAGCATCATGATTGGCTCAGGCGTGGAAATCGGGGAGGATTGCGTGATCTTCCACAATGTCACGCTGGGTACGGGGCAGATTCCGGGAACCCCGAAAATCGGCAATAACGTTGATATTTATCCCGGCGCGTGCGTGCTCGGTGGAATCACGGTCGGCGACCGCTCCATGGTCGGCGCAAACTGTGTCGTCACCCGGGATGTGCCCCCGGACTCCATCATCCTCGCCGGGCCGGCCCGCGCGATGCCGCGCTCCCTGTCACCGGTCGCGCGCGGCGCAGACCAGAAGGCCGGCGCTGGCACCGAGCCGGCACAGCCGGCTCCGCCGCCCTGATCCGGCGCCGCGCGCTTAACGACGCAAGGGTTGCGCGCATTTCCCGAGGGCTGTAACCCCGATCTATTGAGCTTGCGGTCATTGCAAGCTATTCTGCGCGTCACGCCACATCGGAACAAGAACTTGAACAGCAACGCCAGCCTTCCCACCCTGCTTATCGTGGATGACGATCCGCTCATCCGCGACGCCTTGCAGTTGTCGCTCGCGGATGAGTTCGATGTCCGCGTGGCGGAAAACCGCGCCCGCGCCATCGGCCTGCTGCGGGAAATGCCAGACCGGATGCAACTGGCGCTGGTGGATCTGGGGTTGCCGCCCACGCCGCACCGGCCCGAGGAAGGATTTCACCTGATCGCCGAACTGCTGGCCCATTCGCCGGACATCAAAATCCTTGTTTTGTCCGGGCAGGATGAAGAATCCAATGCGCGCCACGCGCGCACCCTCGGAGCCAGCGATTTCATCGCCAAACCCTGCTCTCCGGAGAAAATAAGAAAACTGCTGCGCGACGCCCTGCTTGTCCGGCATGGCGAGCAGGAAAAGCGCGAGGCGTTGCTCGGCATCGTGGGCCACAGCGCGGCAATCCAGGCCATACGCAGCCAGATCGCGCTATATGCCGCCACCCCTTTCCCGGTGCTGATAGAGGGCGAATCGGGCAGCGGCAAGGAACTGGTCGCGGCGGCGTTGCAGCGGCTCAGCCCGCACAGCGAATCGCCCTATGTGATATTCAACTGCGCGGCGATTTCGCCCAGCCTGATCGAGTCCGCATTATTCGGGCACAGCAAAGGCGCGTTTACCGGCGCCAGCACAGCCCAGACCGGGTTCTTCGAGGGCGCGGGAAATGGCGCCCTGTTCCTCGACGAAATCGGCGAATTGCCGCTGGAAATGCAAGCCAAGCTGCTGCGCGTGCTGGAGAACGGCGAATACCAGCGCGTCGGCGAATCGGCCATGCGCAAAAGCAACGCCCGCATCATCGCCGCTACCAACCGCGGCTTGCGCGGCGAAGTGCGTTCCGGACGCTTCCGCGCCGACCTGTATCACCGCCTCAGCGTGTTCACCATCCAGGTTCCGCCGCTGCGCGAAATGGGAGCGGACAAGATGCTGCTGCTCAACCACTTCCGCGATTTTTACGCCAGCCAGTCCGGCAATGCGCCGTTTATTCTCGACGCGACCGCCATCCAACTGTGGGAGCGCTACAGCTTTCCCGGCAATACGCGCGAATTGCGCAACATCATAATCCGCCTCGCCACCAAATATCCTGGCCAGACCGTCGCTGCCGCGCAACTGGAAGCCGAGCTCGATTTGCAGCAGGTTGCCGCAGACGACCCCGGCGCCGTCGCGGACGACGATCCGCGCAAACTGGCCAGGGAAACTTTGCGGCGGCAACCGAATTTCAGCCTCGACAATCTGCTGCAGGCGCAGGGAAGCCATTACATTGATGCGGCACTGGAACTGGCGGGCGGCAACGTCAGCGAGGCCGCCAAACTGCTGGGCCTGCACCGCACCACGCTGTACAGCCGCATGGAAGCGTTGCAGAAATACAAGGCCGTCCGGCACACCGCAGGGGAGCAATAGCCAAAATGTACTTGGAACATTTCGGGCTGGGCAGCCCGCCGTTCAAGATCACGCCCGTCACCGATTTTTTCTTTTCCGGCGCCAATCGAGGAGAAATTCTCGACGCGCTGATTTACGCCATCACCGAGAGCGAGGGCATCGTCAAGGTGACCGGCGAAGTGGGCAGCGGCAAGACCATGCTGTGCCGCATGTTGCTGGAGCGGTTGCCGCAGCAGGTGGAGAGCGTCTATCTCGCCAACCCCAGCCTGTCGCGCGAAGAAATGCTCTACGCCATCGCGGACGGCCTCGGCCTCAACCTGGAAGGGCAGCGCGTCAACGTCATCATGCAAACCCTGCAGAACCAGCTCGCGCAGAAGTCATCCGGCGGCAAGCGCGTGGTGATACTGGTGGACGAGGCGCACGCCATGCCGCTGGACACGCTGGAAGAGCTGCGCCTGCTGTACAACCTCCAGATCGGCAATCACAAGCTGCTGCAAATCGTGCTGTTCGGCCAGCCAGAACTGAACGGCAAGCTCGAACAGCCCAACATGCGCCAGCTCAAGGATCGCATCGTGCATCATTTCTCCATCCTGCCGCTGTCCCGGTCGGTGATCGAATCCTATCTGCTGTTCCGCATGCGCACCGCCGGCTACCGCGGCCCCAACATATTCTCCGCCGCCGCAGTCAGCTTGATCGGCAAAGCCTCCAACGGCCTGATGCGGCGCGTCAACATCCTTGCCGACAAGGCGTTGCTCGCGGCTTTTGTGGAAGACACGCACAATATCGAAGAGCGCCATGTGCAAGCCGCCATCCGCGACAGCGAGCTGTCGCCGCAGCAAGCGGGAAACAAGCAGAAAATTGCGCTCCTGGCCGGAGGGGCGGCACTGCTGCTCGGCATTGGGTGGCTGATCGGCGGTACCGGCAAGCCCGCCGACCCCGCGATAAAATCCCCGGCTGCAACAGCGCCAGAAACGGCGTCAAAACCTGCGCCATCTGCCGATGCTTCCGCCGTTGCGTCAGCCGCCCCGTTACCCGATCAAACTGCGAGCGCAGCAACCGCCGCCACGCCCGAACCGGCGGCCAGCGGCGTAACCGCCACCGTTCCCGACACGGTGGCGGGCGCCGCAATCGCAGCAATCACCGTTGCGGCTTCTGCGCCGACAGCCAGCGCCGTGGCCGCTGTCGCGCCTGTCGCTCCGGTCGCGGCACTCCCGGCCAGCGCCGTTGCCGCCGCATTACCGCAAGCGGGCACAACCGCGCCGCCCGCCAGGATTTCGCCTGCCACAACCGGCGAGCGCCGATCCGGGCCTTCGTTCACGCGCTTGCAACTGCGCCTCGCGGCGACTCGGGAAATGCTCGCCAAAGGAGGAAGAAACAGCGCCAGCATCCAGTTGTTCTACACCGAAGACGCGCAACCGGCGCGCATGGAGCGTTTTTTGATACGCGCCGGCGGGATCGGCAAACTCTCCGAAATCTATGTGCTGCCGATCAAGCTCAATGGCAAGGAGGGTTTCCGGGTGCTGTACGGGTATTTCCCGGATATCGAAGCGGCCCGCGTCGGCATGGCGCAATTGCCGCAACGGTACAAGAAGGCGTTTGCACCGGCGATATATCTGCTGGATGGGCCGCAATAGCTGGCGGGACAGGCACCGCGAGAAGACGGCTTCTCGATTTTGGTTCCGACTCGCCCGGCCTGGGCCAAACGGCATAACCGGCCAAGCCCTGCGGCAATTCAGTATAATGGCGTCCTTATGAAAGAAACCACAGCAGCCAAGATCGGGTTTTCATCCCTCAATCTCGACCCGCAGATTCTGCGAGCCGTCGAGGAAGAGGGATACACCGAGCCCACGCCGATTCAGGCGCAGGCCATCCCGCATGTTCTGGCTGGCCGCGATTTGATGGCGATGGCGCAGACCGGCACCGGGAAAACGGCCGCATTTACCTTGCCCCTGTTGCAGCGGCTGTTGCCGCACGCCAGCACCAGCGCCTCGCCGGCGCGCCACCCGATACGGGCGCTGATTCTGGCGCCGACCCGCGAACTGGCAATCCAGGTAGAGAAAAGCGTAGAGACCTATTCCCGGCATATGCTGTTGCGCTCCACCGTTGTATTTGGCGGTGTTGACATCAAGTCGCAAAAACCCGCGCTGATGAAGGGTGTGGAAATCCTGGTCGCCACCCCCGGTCGCCTGCTGGATCATGTGGAAAGCAAAAACCTGATGCTCAACCAGGTGCAGGTGCTGATCCTCGATGAAGCGGATCGCATGCTGGACATGGGGTTCATGCCCGACCTCAAACGCATCCTCACGCTGCTGCCGAAACAGCGCCAGACTCTGCTGTTTTCTGCCACTTTCTCCGATGACATCAAGAAGCTCGCGCACGATTTTCTCGTCGGCCCCGTCACGGTGGAAGCAGAGCGCCGCAATACGGCGGCAGAAAACGTCAAGCAATCGGTTCTTCTGGTTGACCAGGACGATAAACAGGATGTTCTGGCCGGCCTGATCCGCGCGCGCGGCGTCAGCCAGGTGCTGGTGTTTACCCGCACCAAACTTGCTGCGGCACGGCTGGCACGTTCGCTGGACCGCAGCGGCATTCCTACCGATGCCATTCACGGCGACAAATCCCAGCTCGAGCGCATCAAGGCGCTGGACGCCTTCAAGGAAGGCAAGATCGCCGTGCTGGTGGCGACCGACGTTGCGGCCCGCGGGCTGGACATTGACCAGTTGCCGCTGGTGGTCAATTACGAGCTGCCGTACACCGCAGAGGATTATGTCCACCGCATCGGTCGCACCGGGCGCGCAGGAGCAAGCGGCGAGGCCATATCGCTGGTAGACGGCAAGGAAGACCGGTTGCTGAAAGAAATCGAAAAGCTGCTCAAACGCGAATTCCCGCGCGCGCCGGCCACCGCTCCCTCCGTGCCGCGCGCGCCCCGCAGCCACCGGCCAGCCACGGTATCCAGCGGGAAGAAGCACGCACCGGCGGATGACTGGTTCCTGAAACCTTACGAACCTGCTGCGGACAGCACAACAACCGTGGAACAGCCACCGCCGCCCAAGGACAAACCCAAGAAACAAGTCGCCGCATTGCTGTCCGGCAAACGATAATCCAGGAAGCGGCGACCTGGTTACAGTCGGATAATGGACGCTCCAATGACCGGGCTATCCTTGAATATTGCCCACCGCTCCTGTGCCGGAACGCTATCAATGTTTCTCTTTAACGTGAATCTCGCGCAGCGAGGGCATACCGTACCCCTCTCCTTTTGGGAGAGGGGGAACGGGTGTGGCGGTCATGACACGGCGTGGCGAAGCCTCCGGGGCGGGAATGACCGCCTCACACCCGCTCCCGCAAGCGTCTGGCTCCGCCATAACCAGCGACTTGGCGAGCGTTGTTTGCTCGCCTAGTCGAATAATGTAATGGACGCCCGCTTTCCGGAACGGCATCGATGTGCCAAAGTGGAACATTACTTAACCACCAAAGGAAGGGGCATCCGAAATGAAGATTACTACGATAGGCATCGATTTGGCAA
>JACRPU010000042.1 GCA_016223025.1 Nitrosomonadales bacterium
CAGCGCCCCTGATTATGAAATAGGTTCTACTGGGCCTGAACTTATCCACAGAGTAACAGATTGATTCCATGCAACATACGGCTGTTTTCGTAAATGTATTTCACGCTAACGATCATGGCGCAGGCCACCCCGAATGATGAATCGTCTGCGCCATGATCGTTCCCTCACATCCCGCGACACGTTACTGGTGGAACAACAGCCATTCGACTAGGCTGCAAGAAGCCGCAGCCAAGTCGCTGATTATCCCGCAAGCGGGCGAGGGGCAACGAATCGCTGCGCGAGTTTCACGTTAAACCATTACGAATCTGCCCGGCATTTACCATGAAAAACATTCGCGTCATAACCGATATTCATGGTATAAAACCCTCATGATTATACGCTCAGCCCAAATAGAAGCGATTCAGGCCGCCCTTTCGCGAAGCCGGATTGTGACGCTGATCGGCCCGCGCCAATGCGGGAAGACAACCCTTGCGCGTTTTTTTCTTTCGGAAGAGTCTGCCAACTATTTCGATCTGGAGGATCCCGTCAGCCTGGCCCGCCTCGCTGAGCCCATGACGGCGCTGGGTGTACTGAAGGGTTTGGTGGTGATTGATGAGGTGCAGCGCCGCCCCGATCTGTTTTCGGTGCTCAGGGTGCTGGCGGACCGCAAGAAGTTTGAAGGCAGATTTCTCATTCTCGGCAGCGCTTCCGGCGATCTGCTCCGGCAGTCGTCCGAGACACTGGCGGGCCGGATGGAAACCCTGACGCTCCGCGGTTTCAGCCTGGGCGAGTTGGGCAACCCATCCCCGGAGCGGCACTGGTTGCGCGGGGGATTCCCCTTGTCTTATCTGGCGGCCAGCGAGGCCGGCAGCACCGCCTGGCGCAAGAATTTTATCCAGACCCTGCTGGAGCGGGATTTGCCGCAATGGGGGGTGCGCACCCCGTCGGCTGCCTTGTGGCGGTTCTGGTCCATGCTCGCGCACTACCACGGGCAGGTATGGAACGCGGCAGAACCGGCCCGCGCCCTGGGTGTCAGCGAATCCACGACCCGCCGCTATCTTGATCTGTTGACGGATGCCTTTATGGTGCGCCAGTTACAGCCCTGGCACGCCAACGTGCGCAAACGGCAGGTCAAGGCGCCCAAGATTTATGTCCGCGATTCCGGCCTGTTGCACCAGCTCCTCGGTATACGAACCGACCGGGACTTGATGACCCATCCCAAGATCGGCGCATCCTGGGAGGGATATGTGATAGAAGAGGTGCTGGCCGCCGTTCAACCCGATGAGGCGTATTTCTGGGCAACGCATCAGGGCGCCGAGATTGATCTGGTTCTGCGCAAGAACGGACGAATGTTTGGCGTCGAATGTAAACGAACCGACGCGCCCAGGATGACGCCCTCCATGCGCATCGCTCTTGACGACTTGCAGCTTGAAAGTATCGCAGTGGCCTATCCGGGGACGAAGCGGTTTTCCATTGCGCCCTCCGTCGAGGCCGTGCCCTTGCACGATGTGTGGCAGAACGGTATCTGATGGACTTCCGCATTCGCCCAAACATCATACGCACAGCCTGTCGAACCGCCACACAAAACCAACAAGGAAGATATTTTATGGAAACCCGCAACTTTGGTCTCGGCGCCCGCGACGTGCATGGCCTTGTGCGTAATTGCCTTTGAGTTACCGATGAAAGCCTGTCGCGCGCACTGAAGATAAATTCCATTCGTGACCGAATTGAGGGTGTAAAGGCAATGCGTCTTGCAAGCAAAGATGGCCTCAAGCTGGTAATCCTGGTTTGCGTCAAATTGCAGTTTCATGCGGCCAACGCAACCGTGCATTCATCCAGATAGCCCCACTGACGGAAAAGCGGCTGAAGTGTTGAATCGTCCCGGAAGGAAAGAAAATAAAGGTATTCAGCCGCCACATCGCGTTCACCCGTCCAGCACAACGTGCCATGCTTCAGGCAGAACTGCCGGGCAAAGGCT
Organism: Nitrosomonadales bacterium; assembly: GCA_016223025.1. Classification (GTDB taxonomy): domain Bacteria; phylum Pseudomonadota; class Gammaproteobacteria; order Burkholderiales; family Gallionellaceae; genus VIKH01. Next base: position 1,958 of record JACRPU010000042.1, read on the forward strand.
TCGTCCACGAAGATGGCAAAAACCGAAGCCGGATTAGCGGAAATAAGCGCGTGCAAATCCGCCACGCCGACACGTCCATCGTTGAACGTCAGTCTCACACGGTAATCATCCAGATATTGGGCATCAGTATTTCTAGCAACATGGCATATCTCCTTTATCGTGTAGTTAGACCAGCGGGGCGATCCGGTGAAATTGACCCGTCATGCACAATCCATTCCATCTGCGTAGGGTGGGCACGCCGTTGTGCCCACGCTGATTGAATACCGCGTGGGCAGATAAACCCTGCCCACCCTTCTACCCTGTCGGACTTGAGGTTCATGAGTAGGATTGAGGAGGCGGATTGTGTTCCCGAAAGTGCATCAGTATCAAGATTCCAAGAAAGCGGGGTATTTCCGGCATGTCTAATTTGCGAATACCAGTTCGCGCGCATCGTTGGCATTTTTCCGCGCCGCACTCAACGTGGTATCAGGGTAAACCCCAAGGGAGAGGGTCTTGCGCTTGCCGCCGATGGAGTAATCCAGTCGCCACCACTTTGCACCATCCGGCTTGACCAGAACATAAAGGCCATCGCCATCATTCAATCGAAACATCGTCGCCTTGGGCTTCGCGTTCTTGATCGTCACGTCCGCTTTGATTTTGTGTCGCGCCATTGCAGTAACTCCCCATGCAAAAAAACAGTAACTCATCAAGGGAAAGGCTGGAAAAAGGTGAGTTACTGCAAAAGTTACTGCCTTTTGACCGGATTGCAAGGGATGTTACTGCATTGTGCTGGACGACAAAAACCCATAACGCCTTTATTTACGTGGGTTTTGTGGACTTTTTTGGACTGCTTAAAACTAGAATAATGGTGCCCGGAACCGGAATCGAACCGGTACGCTGGTTTTACCCTAGCGACGGATTTTAAGTCCGTTGTGTCTACCAATTTCACCACCCGGGCAGGGCTGGATAAAAGAAATATTTATTTAGAGGCGACAAGAGCGCCTGTGTGGAGCCGCATTATACAAGGATGCCCGCCACGGCGTTGGAAGCATGGGCGCCCGTATCAGCGGCTGGCGGCTATGGATTTCTACTGCTCGTCAGCCCCCCTCCTGTGCCGTTTCAAGCTCCAGCCAGCTTTCTTCCAGTTCGGCCACCTTTTTCTCCAGGCTTGCGTGCAGGGTGTTCAGCTTGCTGATCTCGTCGCGGGCAAGATTGGCGTAGGTGGCCGGGTCGGCGAGCTGGCGGTTGATTGCGGCCAGTTCCGCACCGGCAGTTACCAGCGCGGATTCGAGCTTGGCCTGCTTCGACAGCAGCGCTTTATTGTTTGGTTTGGGCGCAGCCTGCTGGCGCGGTTTTTCCGGGTTGGAGCGAACAGCGGCCTCGCGCGGGCGGCGGGCTTCGATCCATTTTTTGTAGTCTTCCAGATCGCCGTCAAACAGCTTCGCCGCGCCGTCGGCGACAATCCACAGTTCGTCTGCCACGGCGCGGATCAGGCTGCGGTCGTGCGACACCAGCACCACGGCGCCGGTGTATTCCTCCAGTGCCAGGGTAAGGGCGTCGCGCATGTCCAGATCAAGGTGGTTGGTGGGCTCGTCGAGCAGCAGCAGGTGCGGCTTTTGCCAGGCCAGGAGCGCTAACGCGAGGCGGCTCTTTTCGCCGCCCGAAAAACTTGCCACCGGACGATCTTCATCGTTGCCCGCCAGGCCGAAGCGGCCCAGGAAGGTGCGCAGCGCCAGCGTGGTTTCCCTGGGCGCCAGACGCTCCATGTGTTGCAGAGGGGTGGCGGCGCTGTCCAGGTTTTCCAGTTGATGCTGGGCGAAATAGCCGATGCGGATGTCCGGGGTGATGTCCAGCTTGCCCGATGTGGGGTGAAGCTCGCCGACCAGCAGCTTGATCAGCGTGGATTTGCCGGCGCCGTTCGGGCCGAGCAGGGCGATGCGCGCACCGGCGCGCAGCACCAGCTCGACGTTCTGGAACAATTTCCTGTCGCCGTAGGCAAACCCCATTCTTTCCGCGCGCAGCAGCAGGTCGGGGCTGCGTTCAGGCGCTTCGATCTCCAGCTCGAAATGGCCGCCCGCGACGTGCGCCGGAGCGATGCGCGTAATCCGCTCCAGCGCCTTGATGCGGCTTTGCGCCTGCTTGGCCTTGGTCGCCTTGGCGCGGAAGCGGCGCACGAAATCTTCCAGGTGCGCGATCTTCGCCTGCTGCTGGCTGAACGCCTGGTTCTGCTGCGCGATTTTTTCGGCGCGGGCGCGCTCGAAACTGTCGTAGTCGCCGGTGTAGCTGTCGAGCGCGCAATCGTGGAGATGCGCGATGCGGTTGACGCAGGCGTTGAGGAATTCGCGGTCGTGCGAGACCAGGATCAGGCAGCCGGGGTATCGCGCCAGATACTGTTCGAGCCAGATGATCGCTTCGAGATCGAGGTGGTTGGTGGGTTCGTCCAGCAACAGCAGATCGGCCCGGTGCATCAGCGCGCGCGCGAGGTTCAGGCGCATGCGCCAGCCGCCCGAAAAGCTGGCGACCGGATTCTCCAGCGTGTCGTTGGCGAAGCCCAGCCCGTCCAGCAGTTGCGCGGCGCGCGCCTTGGCGCCATAGCCATCAATGGCCTCGTAGCGGTGCTGCGCCTCGAACCAGGCCGCGTCGTGATTTTCCTGCGCCAGCGTTTTTTCCAGCAGGCGCAGCTCGGCATCGCCATCGAGCACGAATTCCAGCGCGGGCTGGCCCGAGTTGGCGATTTCCTGCTCGACGTAAGCGAGGGTCTTGCCGGATTGCAGGGAAATTTCGCCGCCGTCCGGCCTGATCTCGCCGCGCATCAGGCGGAACAGCGTGGATTTGCCGCAGCCGTTCTTGCCGACCAGGCCGATGCGCTGGCCGGCGAACGCCTGCAAATTCACGTTCTGGAGCAGCGGAATGCCGCTTTGCAGGTAAGTCAGATTCTGGATAGTGAGCATGGCGCAATCATAGCAGACGCGGCTGCCGCTTCTTCGCGGCGGCGAAAATCAGCCATACCTGTACTTCAGTACAATAGTAATTGCCGCCAGGTTATGTTCAAATCCGTTCAGCCCGTCGGGTCGTGGGCTGCGGTTGAAGGGAGGAAATAAGGATGAGGAGCAATAATTTCAGGCGGCACGGGTTGGCGATAGCGCTTGCCGGGGCGGCATTGTTTGCGGCCCAGCCGGCAGCGGCGGACACCATACAGTTAAACGGTTTTTGGGCGGCAAGCGGATCCGTAAACATTAACTTTTCCGGCATAGACTGGCACGATGGCGCGTTTACCAGTTTGTCCGAGAGCGGTGGATCGGGTGGTTTCAGAACCTACAATCTGACGACCGATCCGGGCAAAACAAACGCCTTCCAATCGTGGTGCGTGGATATTTTCCACAGCTTCAGTTTCGTTATTAACGCGCTCGACGTGTTGAAGCCCGCCAATATCGCTTTAGCCGGTTCCTCGGCTACACTCCCAACGGTTTTCAGCCAGAAAGCGGCCGCCGATCTCGGTCGCCTCTATACGAACCACCACGCCGCCATAGACCTCACCACCAGCAGCGGAACCAATCAGGCAGCCTTTCAGTTGGCGGTATGGGAAATCGTGAACGAGCGTTCCGGCGCATATAGCCTTACCGGAGGCGATTTCAGGGCGAGCGGGACCGGCAGCTCAACCGCAACCACCTGGCTGAACGAGTTAAGCACCGCTTCGGTCAGCCAGTACGACGCCAGCATCTGGACGGTGCAGTCCGTCATTACATCGGGGAAAGGTTATGCCCAGGATGTGGCGGTTTTCTCCAAGATCCCGCCGCCGGTACCCGAACCGGAGATATATGCCATGCTTCTTGCCGGCATCGGACTGCTGGGTGTTACTGCACGCCGCAGAAGCCGGAAAGACTGATCTGTCAGCATCACGGCGACCTGCTGGGTGTCAGCAGCACCGTGCGTTGGTTGGGGTTGGCCCCGCGCTGCTATGGCCGGCTGCTCGACTTCTTCCACTCGCCCGCCGTGGGCATCGAACGCTTGACGCAGCTATGGGCGCGCCAGGTCTTGAAGCTTTTTCCGGTCTACCGCTTTGCGGGGCGACCGGTGCTGCTGGGCGATGGCATCAAGATACCCAAGAGCGGGCGCAAGATGTCGGCCCTTGGCAAGGTTATCGCTTACGGTCAGGAGCCAGATCGCCCAGCGCATCGAGCAGCGGCCCGAGGAATTTTTCGTAAGACCGCCAGCGTTCCACGGAGGTGGTGTAAATCGGCTGGCGCACCTGCGTCAAGCTGGCGGTGCGGATCGGGCGCTCGGTATTATGGAAGTCCAGGCAGGCGTCGTTCCATTCCAGCCCGCAGTATCCAATCATGCGGCGCGCCTGCGCTTCCTGATCCGCAACGATGCTCTCATAGTGGATATCGAGAAATGCCCCCGCTGGCAACACCCTGCGCCAATGTTCCATCAGCCGCGCATAGCCCGCGTAATAGCGCCCCAGTTGAGCCATGTCGTAGGTGTGTTCCTGCTTGCGGTTGAACAGCCGCGTGAAGCACGACAGGCAGGTATCCACCGGATTGCGGTTGACGTGGATTATTTTTGCATTGGGCAGCATCAGATGAACCAACCCGACGGCAAAAAAACTTGCCGGCATCTTGTCGGTAATCCTTCGCGCGCCTGGCGCGCGCCGTTTCAGCCCGGCGACATATTCCGCGCCCCATGCGATAAGCGTCGCGTGATCGAGCGAGCGCAGGTTGTCCGGAAACACGATCGGGTCGGTCGTGCCGGTGATGTTGCGATGCGCGACTCTCAATAAATCGTGCAGTTCGCCCGCACCATATACATCCGGGTGGCTGGCAATGATCTGTTCGGTCAGCGTGGTGCCGGAGCGCGGCATGCCGAGCACGAAGATCGGCAGGGCTGACGGATCGCCCGCGCCGCGCAGGCGGTCTATCGTGGCCCGGTCGAAAATATCCGCCAGCGCCGCAAACTGCTTTTCGGCGTCGGCGGGGTCGTATGAAAGCTTCGCGCGCTTCAGCTTGCAGCCCGCGAGAAAGTGCGGGAATGCTTTTTCATAATCCTTGCTGTCGTCATGGCACTTGCCCAGCGCGAAGTGCAGCGACATCGCCTTGTTGTCGGAAAACCCGGACAGTTTCTTTTCTTCTTCCAGCAACGCGGCAAAATTCTCGTCGCCCGCCTTCACCTTTTTCACCTGGATGAGATGGATGCGCGCCGCCAGATTATCCGGCTTGAACGCCAATGACCGCCGAAACAATTCCTCCGCTCTTTCCATCCGGCCATTCTCCATGCACAGATGCCCCAGGCCGAGCAGCGCTTCATCGCATTCGGGATCGAGTTTCAACGCCTGATCGTATTGCGCCTCCGCCTGTGCGGGCTGCGCCATCTCGCTGTAAATGCCGCCCAGCAGCGCGTGCGCCTTGGCATTGTCCGTATCGAACTGGAGCGCGCGCAACGCGGCGGTTTCCGCGTCCGGCAAATTCTCCAGCGCCTGATAGGTCTTGGCCAGCCCCATCTGCGCCTCGACATAGACCGGGCGCAACTCCAGCGCGCGCCGGTAGCAGGCGAAGGCGGCGTCATGTTCCTCCAGCACCAGATGGACCCCGCCCATATTGCAGACCGTCTCTGCGTAATTCGGGTTGATCCGCAACGCCTTATTGAGTGTTGCGCGGGCTTCTCCGGTGCGATCCTCTTCGTTTAACAGCGCGCCCAGATTATTCAGCGGCTCCAGATAGTGCGGGTTGGCGGCAACCGCCTTGCTGTACCAGACGATCGCCTCATCGTGGCGCTTTTGCTCGCGACGAATGCTGCCCATGTTGTTGAGCGAAGGCGCGAAATTCGGCTCGATCGCCAGCGCGCGTTGCTGGCAGGCCTCGGCGCGCCCGTAATCCTTGCGGTCGAAATGGGCGATACCCAGATTGCTGTGCGCCATCACCATGCGCGGCTCCAGCGCAACCGCCCGTTCGCCGTGGGCGACCGCCTCATCCAGACGCTTCAGTTGGCGGAGTATCTCGCACAGATTGGCATGGAACAGCGCGACATTGCCGTTGCTCTGGATGGCTTTTTGAATCAGATCGACCGCCAACTGTTTCTTGCCCACCTGATGCGCGATCACCCCCAACAAGTGCAGGGCGAACGGATGATGTGGCTGCTGCTGCAATATCTGGCGCAGCAGGTGCTCCGCCTCCTGCAAGCGGCCCTGCGACTGGAGTTGCGTAGCCTGTGCCATGGCCTGAACCAGCGTGAATTGCTGCGCCGGAGGCTGGCTGGACGGCACAAAGCTGAAGCTGCTGCGCTTGGAATCATCAGGCATGGCGCGTCCTTGCTGAATCGCTATTGTATTGTTTCCGTAGGTGCGAATGAATTCGCACGGACAACGGGTCATGTGCGAATGAATTCGCACCTACGAAGCCGTCAACTACGCTTTCAAGGTTGATTGCCTAACGGGCATGGCAAAGCAGCCGCCCCTGAAAACGAGCGAAGCGAAGTTTCGAGCTTGCGGCCAAACAACTTGCGCACTCTGTTCGTGCTTGACTATTGGCCTGCCCGGTTTTCTTTGCGCACGGCGCACATCCTTCAGGTTGCGCACGATGGTTTTATGCCCGTTCACATAAAGCGCGCCAGGCTGCCCTTGCCTTCATCGGGGCCCAGTTCCGCTTGAGCGCGGGGTAAGTTTCTTTACCGTACCTTGCCTAGCCGTTCGGCCATCCGGGTTTGCCAACCTGGACCCGCCGCCTTCCAGCGTTCGATCAAGTCAGCCGGTAAACGCAGGGAAATCAACTTGCGCGGGTTTGGCGAAAGAGGCCTTCCACCTTTATTCACCTTCGCGCGAGCGAGCATTTCCTCGGTAAGTTCCGGCAGGTCTTCGTACTCCTCTTCCTTCAAGGTGTGAGCATCAACCCTAGCCATGTCAGACTTTAAGGAGTGGCGCGATGCGGTTTTGTTCGCGTTCATTGGCTTTCCTCATACTGAAAACGTGGCGATCCGCGCCACGCGGTGTGTAGCCCACCACGACCATCCGCCCTTCCAGCATTCCGTAGCAGATGACTCGCGTTTCGCCGTAGTCCTTTCGCGTATCTTCGACCTCCAAAGTGACACCCGCAAAGATCAATGCGGCGTCATCTACGTTTTCCAGTGTTTATTGTTTCTCGACTCCTTAAATCAGGAATATGGTCGCGAGCCCGAGGAAGATGAAGAAGCCGCCGCTGTCGGTGATGGCGGTCAGCATGACGCTGGAGCCGATGGCAGGGTCGCGCCCCATGCGCTGCATGGCGAGCGGGATCAGCATGCCGACGATGGCGCCGAGCAGGAGATTGAGCAGCATGGCGCCGGTCATCACCAGGCCCAGCGGCAGGCTCTTGTACAGGAAATAAGCGAACAGCCCCGCCACGCCGCCCCATACCAGGCCGTTCAGGGTGCTGATGGCGAGTTCCTTGAGCATCAGGTGGCGCGCGTTGGGTGTGGTGATCTGGCCCAGCGCCAGCGAGCGGATGATGATGGTGATGGTCTGGTTGCCGGAGTTGCCCGCGATGCCGGCGACGATGGGCATCAGCGTGGCCAGCGCGACGAATTTTTCTATCGTCCCCTCGAAGCTGCCGATCACCCGCGAGGCGAAAAACGCCGTACACAGGTTGAGCGCAAGCCACATCCAGCGGTTTTTCGCGCTCTTCCAGACCGAGGCGAAAATATCTTCTTCTTCGCGCAAGCCGGCCAAATTCAAAACGTCGCTTTCCGATTCGGTGCGGATGAAATCCAGCACCACGTTTACCGTCACCCGCCCGACCAGCTTGCCGTCCTCGTCCACCACCGGCGCGGAAACCAGGTCGTAGCGTTCAAAAGCCTGGGAAGCTTGCTCCGCCTTGTCTTCGGGGTGCAGCAGTATGGTGTCGGCCAGCATCAGGCTACCGACAATTCTTTCCGGCTCGTTGACAACGATAAGGTTGATCGGCAGCACGCCCTTGAAGCGGTCATCGCGGTCCACCACAAACACCTGGTCGGTGTGGTCCGGCAGCTCGTCAAAACGGCGCAGGTAGCGCGACACCACCTCCAGCGTGACATCCTCGCGGACATGGATCATGCTGAAATCCATCAGCGCGCCGACCGAGTCTTCCGGGTAGGACATCGCCGCGCGCAACTGCTCGCGTTCTTCGATGGACAGCGACTTGAACACATCGCGCATCACCGCCTGCGGCAAGTCCGGCGCCAGGTCGGCGATCTCGTCGGTATCGAGCTGTTCCGCCGCTTCGCGCAGTTCCTCGCGGCTCATGGTGGCGATCAGCGATTCGCGCACCGCGTCGGAGACCTCGATCAGTATCTCGCCGTCGCGGTCGGCCTTGACCTGATCCCATACCAGCAGGCGCTGCTCGATCGGCAGCGCTTCCAGGATGTAGGCGATGTCGGCGGAATGCAGGCCGGACAGTTTCTCGCGCAGCTCTGCCAGATGCCGCTTGTGCAGCAGTTTGTCCACCAGTTCGTGGCGGTCCGCGCGCGGCAATTCCTGCTGGTGCGCCACCGCTTCCACCAGGGCGTGCTTCTCCAGCAGGCGTTGCACCTGCAACAGGTGTTCCTGCACGTTCTCGGTGTAATGCGGTTCCTGGTTATCGGTCATGGCGCGCAACCCTGTGAAGTGCGGCTATTGTAAAGAAATTGGCCATGCGGCGTGAAACAAATGGGAAGTCGTCTTCTCCTGCGTACAGGCAAACTACGCCAGCCAAGCCGCCGGCTGAGACCGCACAGAACTTCTATCGCCATGAAACCTGTTCGCCGGTTAAGGTTTGCTTAATATTTCAAGATTAGATTTGCCAAACATTGTAATGACCCGTAAAGGATTTGACCGTGAAAACACATGCCTGGATTGCTCTCGGCTTTGCGTCGCTGCTTGCCGCCTGCCCGCCGGTTGCCGGAGCAGTTGAACTCAACCATGCCGCCATCTCGAACAGGGTCATCAAAGAGGCCGGTAGAAAATTCGGGCCTGACGCCGCCAAGCGCGTTATGGCGTGGAGCAATCTGGTTATGGAGAGCAAAGACAAGCCGGCCGCCGAGAAACTGGTGCTGGCCAACGACTTTTTCAACCGCATCCCCATCCGGTCCGAGAAGGAGCTTTGGGGCCACGACCACTGGTCCACCCCATACGAGATGCTGACGCGCAACGGGGGGAGCCACACCGACCACGCGATCGCCAAATACGTCACCCTGGAGGCCATGGGAATCGGCGTAGACCACCTGCACATCACCCATGTCCATTCCCTCTCTGCGCCCGGCCAATCGTACATGGTGCTGGCCTACCATTCCGCGCCAGGCGCCATGCCTCTGGTGCTGGACACCGTGGACGGGCAGATCAAACCGGCCGGCGAGCGCAAGGACCTGGTTCCGGAAAACAGTTTGAACGATAATGGGCTGTGGCTTTCCGGAGCGCAGGCCGACGGGCGCAACGACGCGAACGAGGAAGCCGCGCTGCATATCGAGCTGTGGAACGAAATGAACATCCGCATGGATAACGAGCTCTTGTCAGCCGAAGACCCATCGTCAATGTGGTGACAGGGTTCATGGCAAACAGGTTTTGACATTCCGGCACGGCGGCGGCAAGCTGTCAACCTTCGTGCGACATGAACTTGCTTGATGCGTATTCTGCTCAGTAACGATGATGGTTATTTTGCCCCCGGCCTGGCCTGCCTCGCAGAAGCCCTTTCCGCCGTGGCGGAGGCGGTGGTGGTGGCGCCGGAGCGCGACCGCAGCGGCGCCAGCAATTCCCTGACGCTGGATCGCCCGCTCAACCTGCACCGCGCCGCCAGCGGTTTTTATTACGTAAACGGCACGCCCACCGACTGCGTACACCTGGCGGTCACCGGAATGCTCGACACCCAGCCAGACATGGTGATCTCCGGCATCAATTCGGGCGCCAACATGGGCGACGACACGATTTATTCCGGCACAGTCGCGGCGGCCACGGAAGGGTTTCTGCTGGGCATCCCGTCCATTGCCGTTTCGCTGGAAGGCAGGAAACTGGAGCATTACGCCACGGCGGCGCGGGTGGCGGTTGACCTGGTGCAGCGCTTCGCGCGGCGCACGCACACGCATCCCTGGCTGTTGAACGTGAATGTGCCGGATGTCCCATACGATCAATTGCAGGGCCTGGAAGTGACCCGCCTGGGCAAGCGCCACAAGGCCGAGCCGGTGGTGAAAAACCTCAACCCGCACGGCGAGACCGTGTACTGGGTGGGCGCGGCCGGCAAGGCGCAGGACGCGGGCGAGGGCACGGATTTCCATGCCCTGGCCAACCGGCGCGTGTCGGTCACGCCCCTGCAAATAGACTTGACGCAGTACAGCCAGCTCGACGCGGTGCGCGGCTGGATAAGGGGCGGCGCGGCATGAACACGCGCCATGCCGGCATCGGCATGACGTCGCAGCGCACGCGCGAACGCCTGATCGGGCGCCTGCGCGCGCAGGGCATCCGGGATGAAGTGGTGCTGGCCGCCATGAATGCGGTGCCGCGCCACATCTTCGTGGACGAGGCTCTGGCCAGCCGCGCCTACGATGATGTATCGCTGCCGCTGGGTTTCGGCCAGACCATTTCGCAGCCGTACACCGTGGCGCGCATGATCGAGATCCTGCGCGACGGCAAACCGCTGGATCGCGTGCTGGAAATCGGCACCGGCTGCGGCTACCAGGCGGCGGTGCTGGCGCAGGTGGCAAAAGAAGTGGTTTCGGTGGAGCGCGTCAAGCCGCTGTACGAGCGCGCGGCAGCCTGCCTGGAAGAGATGGGAGCGCCCAACGTGTCGCTGCGCTACGCGGACGGAAGCGCGGGGTTGCCGGAAATGGCGCCATTCGATGGCATCATCATGGCCGCCGCCGCAACCCACGTGCCGCCCGCGCTGCTGGAACAGCTTGCGGCTGGCGGAAGAATGGTGCTGCCTTTGGGCGCGCCGGAACAACACCTCTGCCTGCTCGCGCGCACCGCGCAGGGCTACCGCGAAACCCGCATCGAGGAAGCCAGGTTCGTGCCGCTCATGGTGGGAAAAGCATGACATCGGAATCCCGCATTTTGCATGTACTCTTTTTCGCTCTGGCCGCGCTCCTGCTGGCCGGTTGCTCTTCGAGCGGCGGACATGCGCCGGTGCTGGAGCGCGGGGCCGCAGAAAAAAAACCGGCCGAGCCGCCGGTTGTTGCGGCAGCAAAAAAAACGGCAGCGCCGGAAAAAAGCGCGATGGAAAAAGACTGGCGACCGCAGACTTATGTGGTGCAAAAAGGCGATACGCTCTACAGCATCGCCTTCAACCACGGCCTCGATTATCGTGAAATCGCCGGCCTCAACGGCATCCAGAACCCGGACATAATCAGGATAGGCCAGGAAATCCGCCTGCTCCAGGCCGACGCAGCGGCATCGGCCAGCCCCGCACAGGAAATCAAGCCGGAAGCAGGAGCCAGGCCAGAGGAAATACCCGTCAAGGATCAACCCAGGGTGGCCAGGCTGCCTTACTCCGAACAGGCCTTGGCAGAAGCCGAGAAAATGCAGGAAGCGGCGCAGAAATTAACGCCGGCTGCGCCGGTCAGGGCGGAACCCAAGCCGGAAATCCGCCCTGCCCCCAAACCGGTTGCCGCAGAAAACCATGCCGGCGAGGCCGAGGAAGACACGGTTGAATGGGGCATGCCAACCAGCGGCAAGGTGATCGGCGAATTTTCCGAAAGCGCCAACCAGAAAGGCATGGATGTCGGGGGAAAACGCGGCCAGGCGGTGATGGCGAGCGCGGCGGGCAAGGTGGTGTACAGCGGCAGCGGCCTGCGCGGCTACGGCAAGCTGGTCATCATCAAACACAACAAGACCTACCTCAGCGCCTACGCCCACAACGACCAGATACTGGTGAAGGAAGGGCAGAATGTGACCAAGGGCCAGAAGATCGCGGAGATGGGCAACACCGATACCGACCTGGTCAAACTGCACTTCGAAATCCGCAAATTCGGCAAGCCGGTTGACCCCGCGAAATATCTGCCGCTGATCAAATCCTGAAAAACGGCATTCGGCCTGATCCGCTTCATGCTGGAAATACGCACCCCCTTCTGACTCATTTCATATTGGAAGAGGCTGCTCCAGCTCCTGCTCACGACCGGCAAAGCCTGATAGAATAACGGCCTGTTTTTTCGATTAACTTCTGGAGAATATTGCATGACCACCGAACGCACTTTGTCAATTATCAAACCCGATGCCGTCGCCAAGAACGTGATCGGAAAGATTTACTCCCGCTTCGAGCAAGCCGGGCTGAAGGTCGTGGCCGCGCAGATGCGCCACCTTTCCCGCGCCGAAGCGGAAGGCTTTTACGCGGTACACCGCGAACGCCCATTCTTCAAGGATCTGGTGAGCTTCATGATCTCCGGCCCGGTGATGATCCAGGTGCTGGAAGGCGGGAACGCGATCCAGAAAAACCGCGACCTGATGGGCGCGACCGACCCGAAGAAGGCCGACAAGGGCACCATCCGCGCCGACTTTGCCGACAGCATTGACGCCAACGCGGTGCATGGTTCGGATTCCGCCGAAAACGCGGCGACCGAGATCGCCTATTTCTTTGCGCCGAAAAACATCCATTCCCGGTGATGAAAACCAACCTCCTCGATTTTGACCCCCGGCAACTGGCCGCCTGGTTTGCCGGACAGGGCGAAAAGCCTTTCCGTGCGCGCCAGGTGCTGCGCTGGATACACAAGGCCGGGGAGGCCGATTTTGATGCGATGAGCGACCTTGCCGCATCGCTGCGCGGCAAACTGAAGGAAACGGCCTGTGTGCTGGCGCCCGGCGTGATGCGCGAGGAGTTGTCGGAAGACGGCACGCGCAAATGGTTGCTGGATGCGGGCGCGGGGAATGCGGTGGAAACCGTGTTCATTCCAGAGGCGGAAAGAGGCACCTTGTGCGTTTCCTCGCAGGCAGGTTGCGCGCTGGATTGCGCGTTCTGCTCCACCGGCAAGCAGGGCTTCAACCGCAACCTGAGCGTGGCGGAAATCATCGGCCAGTTGTGGTGGGCCAACCGCGAGCTTGGCAGGGAAGCAGATGGTTTGTGGCCGGTGAGCAACGTGGTGCTGATGGGCATGGGGGAGCCGCTGCTGAATTTCGACAACACGGTGAGCGCGCTGCACCTGATGCTGGACGATAACGCCTACGGCCTGTCGCGCCGCCGCGTCACGGTATCCACTTCCGGCATCGTGCCTGCCATGGATCGCCTGCGCGAGGAATGCCCGGTGGCGCTGGCGGTATCGCTGCATGCGCCCGACGATGCGCTGCGCGATGCCCTGGTGCCGGTCAACCGGAAATATCCGCTGCGCGACCTGATGGCGGCCTGCCGCCGTTATCTGGAGCGCGCGCCGCGCGAATTCATCACCTTCGAGTATGTGATGCTGGAAGGGGTGAACGACAGCGCGCGGCAGGCGCGCGAATTGGCCCGGCTGGTGCGCGACGTGCCGTGCAAATTCAACCTGATCCCGTTCAACCCGTTCCCGCAATCCCCCTACCGGCGCTCCGGCAGCGATGCGGTGCAGCGCTTCCGCGACGTGCTGAGGGGGGCAGACATCGTGGCCACCACGCGCAGGACGCGCGGCGGCGATATTGCCGCAGCCTGCGGCCAGTTGGCCGGTCAGGTGCGCGACAAGACCGGGAGAGCGCATCGCCTACAGGAGATTCGCGCATGAGGTTGCTTGCCGGTGCGGTAATTCTGCTCATGCTGGGTGTGGCCGGATGCGCCACGCAGCCGACCAACTCGTCCGGCCAGACGGTCGCGGTGGCCAGGGCCAAAATTCATACCGAGCTTGCCGCACAATACTACGAGCGCGCCCAGCTTGGCGTGGCGATGGAAGAGATCGGCAAAGCGTTGCAGTCCGAGCCCGACTACGCGCCGGCTTACAACGTGCGCGGGCTGATCAATATGGCGTTGCGCGAGGACCGCCAGGCGGAAGAGGACTTCCGGCGCAGCCTGCATCTGGACGGCGCCGATTCGGATGCGCACAACAACTTCGGCTGGTTCCTGTGCCAGCGCGGCAAGGTGCAGGAATCCATCAAGCAGTTCATGACCGCATTAAAAAACCCCCTGTACGCGACACCGGAAAAGTCTTACCTGAACGCGGGCGTGTGTTCCGGGAAAAGCGGCAACGCGAAGGACGCCGAAGAGTTTCTGCAAAAAGCGCTGATACTCCGCCCCAACATGCCGGAAGCGTTGCTTGGCTTGTCGGAGCTGAGTTTTGCCGGCGGCGACCTTGCGGGCGCGAAATCCTATTTCATGCGCTTTGACAAGAACCGGGAAACGCCATTGTCCGCCGAGAACCTGTGGCTGGCGGTGCGCATCGAGCGCAAGATAGGCGACAGAAATTCCGAGGAAAGCTATGCGCTGCAATTGCGCAAACGTTTTCCGGACTCGCGTGAAACCCAGTTGATGCTGCAAAGGCAATGACTGACAGCCAGCCGGATGGCAGCATCGAGGAACCGCCGTTCAGCGCCGGTGCCGCGCTGCGCGAAGCGCGGGCGCGCTTGGGCCTGAGCGTGGCCGACGTGGCGCACCGCCTCAAGTTTGCCCCGCGCCAGGTTGAGGCGCTGGAGGCGGACGATTTCGCGCGCTTGCCGGAAATCACCTTCGTGCGCGGCTTCGTGCGCAGTTACGCCAGGCTGTTGCAGCTTGATCCCGCCCCCCTGCTGGCCGCATTGCCGGGAGCGCCGGTGCCGCCGCCTCCGCTGGCCGCGCGCGCGCTGGAGGAGATTTCTTTTTCTTCCCTCTCGCCGACGCGCAAACCCAACCTCGCCTGGCTGATTGCGGCAACCCTCATTGTCGCGCTTGCGGCGGGGTTTTTTGTCTGGATGCGCGGCGACAAACCGGGCGCGCCGCCCAAAACACCCAAAGCAATGCTGGCGGAAAAACCGCCTGCGCCAGTCCAGCCGCCCGCTTCAGCGGTGCCAGGTTTGGCAACCGTCGCGGCGGTGACGGCGCAACTGCAGGTTTCCGCGCATTCTGCGCCGCCAGCCGCAGCGACTCTCCCGCAATCGGCGGTACCCGCCGCCGCACCCAGGCGTCCTGGCACCATCCGCATGGAGTTTGACGAGGAATCCTGGGTGGAGGTGACAGACAGGGAGGGCAGGATATTGCTGTCGCAAGTCTTCCCGCGCGGCAGCGAACAGAGCCTCAACGGCAAGCCGCCGTTCTCGCTGGTAATCGGGCGCAGCAGCGCGGTGCGCCTGACCTACAAGGGAAAGGCCGTTGATCTGGCGCCGCACGCCAAGGCCGGAGTCGCACGCCTGACGCTGGAGTAGTGATGAACTCTCACCCTGTGCAGCGCCGCGCAGCGCAGCGCGTCATGGTTGGCGGCATTGCCGTCGGCGGCGGCACGCCGGTCGCGGTGCAGTCCATGACCAACACCGACACCGCCGATGTCGCGGGCACCACACGTCAGATATTCGAGCTGGCGCAGGCCGGTTCCGAGCTGGTGCGCATCACCGTCAACACTTCCGAAGCCGCCGCCGCCGTGCCGCGCATCCGCGCCCGCCTCGATGCGCTGGGCTGCAACGTGCCGCTGATCGGCGACTTTCATTACAACGGCCACCGTCTGCTCACGGAGTTTCCGGAGTGCGCGCAGGCGCTGGCGAAATACCGCATCAACCCCGGCAACGTCGGCAAAAACCGCGCGGGCGAAGACCAGTTCGCCACGATGATCGCGGTCGCCAGGCGGCACGGCAAGCCGGTGCGCATCGGCGTGAACTGGGGCAGCCTGGATCAGGAACTGGTGGCGCGCATGATGGACGAGAACGCCGGGTTGGCGCAGCCGAAAGACATGAGCGAAGTCACGCGCGAGGCGCTGATTGTGTCCGCGTTGGATAGCGCAAAGCGTGCTGAGAAGCTGGGCCTGCCGCATGACCATATCGTGCTCTCGTGCAAGGTGAGCGAGGTGCAGGATTTGATCGCGGTGTACCGCGAACTGGCGCGGCGCTGCGGTTACCCGCTGCATCTCGGCCTGACCGAGGCGGGCATGGGCTCCAAGGGCATCGTCGCTTCCACCGCCGCGATGGCCGTGCTGTTGCAGGAAGGCATCGGCGACACCATCCGCGTCTCGCTCACACCCGAACCGGGCGGCGACC
Organism: Nitrosomonadales bacterium; assembly: GCA_016223025.1. Lineage (GTDB taxonomy): Bacteria > Pseudomonadota > Gammaproteobacteria > Burkholderiales > Gallionellaceae > VIKH01. The sequence goes on from JACRPU010000042.1 coordinate 18,015, forward strand.
GCACGCAGGAAGTGGTGGTAGCGCAGGAAATATTGCAGACCATGGGGCTGCGCGCGTTCGCGCCCATGGTCACCGCCTGCCCCGGCTGCGGGCGCACCACCAGCACCGTGTTCCAGGAGCTGGCGCAGAGCATCCAGAACCACCTGCGCGCGCAGATGCCGCTGTGGCGCAAGCAATACAGCGGCGTAGAAGAAATGAGGGTGGCGGTGATGGGCTGTATCGTGAACGGCCCCGGCGAAAGCAAGCTGGCCAACATCGGCATCAGCCTGCCGGGCACCGGGGAGAGCCCCGCCGCGCCGGTGTATGTGGATGGCGAGAAAACAGTCACCCTGCGCGGCGACAACATCGCGCAGGAATTCCAGAAGATCGTGGATGACTATGTGGCGCGGAAGTATGCGCCGAAAGATTCATAGGGCGCAGACGATTCATTTTTTGGGGTGGCCTGCGCCGTGCCCGTTAACGTGAATCTCGCGCAGCGAGGGCATACCGTACCCCTCTCCTTCCGGGAGAGGGGGAACGGGGGTGAGGGAAACGCACATGGTGCAGACGATTCATAATTTGGGGTGGCCTGCGCCATGTGCGTTAGGTGGATGGTTCACTTCCAACCGGAATTCAGGTTCATTATTGCGGGCACACCGGCAAAACCGGCGCATTGCTGTCCGCAGGCGGAGCCTTGCCCCCCACTACCACCACAGGAGGAGGCGGCTCCTTCTTGTTCTCGGGGCAAGTGCCTAGCGTCAAACAGTCCGCCAGCTTGGTGAAAAACAGCATCGCGTTGGACAAATCGGCCAGAAAGCCCCCTGGAGCTGTTGTCTGTGGAGCAGCGTAAGTGATGTGCAGGTTGGCGTACAGGCCGTCCAGCACGGCGGGCGCTCCGCCCGCGAAGAACCCGCTTGTGCCGTTCGACACCTCAGGCACGTCGTTCACGAAATAGCCGCCACTGGTGAGATTGGGGTAATGCAGCCAGATTGAAGTACCGGAAACCGATTCGATTCTCGCCGGCACTCCGGCGGTATCGTCGAAATAAATATTCCCGCCCACGGTCATTTTATCGAGGCTGCTTCCCACGTCGGGGTTGCCGGTAATCGACCCGCCTTGAAGCAAGACATTCCCGCCCACACGAGTGGTCTGTCCCAATGCGCCATACATACTTGCGGTGTCCCAACTGTTGCTTTGAAGCAGGGTCAGGTTGCCCCCCACCGTTACTGTTTGCATCCCATAGTAGCTTTTCACATGGGCAATATCAGACTGCGCATTCAGCGTCATGTTGCCGCCCACGGTAATCGTCTGGTCGCCGCCGTTGGCGTTGATCCGGGTTTGATCGTTATCAAACGCATTCAGGGTGAGGTTGCGCCCCACCGTGATCTCCTGCCCGGCCCCACCTTCGATGTGCGCTTCAATACCACTCGAATTATTCACTTGCACTAACAAATCACGGCCGATATGAATGGTTTGCAGGCCAGTCCCGCTCTCCACATAAGCGCTGCCGTTGTCCTGGATCACGCTCATGTCACGGCCCACATTGATCGTCTGGCTACCGGCGGCGATCAGTTTGCCGTAGAACGGACCCACGGAAAGATCGTGCTCCGCATTAACCGTCATGCCGTTGGCGGAAATCACATCGGCGTTCACGAGGATGTCGGACGCGGCCCCGCTCGCGGTCAAAGCAATCCCGTTTGCGGTTATTCCCCCGCCCAAGGTCATGCTCCCCGCGTTGTTCAGCGTAACGCTGCCCGACGTGTCGGTCATGCCGTTGACCGTCAGCGCGCCGGTGTTGTTTATCAGCGTATTACCCGCGCCGGAGTTGACGGTGGTGAGGTTGGAAACTTGCGTGGTAAGCGCGATGCCGCCCGCCGCAGTTGCATTCAGCGTATTTGCCGTGATGGACCCCCCTCCCAGCATCTCGATTGCGCCGCCGTTCAAGCCATCCGAATCGGCAGTCAGCGTTACAATCCCGCCGCTGGCGGTCAGCGCGTTACCCCCCCAGTATCCGTACAAGGTGATGTCCGATGCGGTGGCCAAACTGATATTGCCGCCCGTCGTGACAATATCCCCATAAGAATTGGTAATGCTGTCGGCAGTAACCGATATACCCGTGGCCGCGGCAATGCCCTGAAGCGCTGCCGTGCCGCCCGCCGCCGAAACCGTGACCGAACCCGTCGTGGCGGTGATGACCTCGCCCGTGTCCACCCCAAGCGCGCCATCCAGCGAGACGCTGGCTCCTGTCACCAGGGCGCTGCCGCTGTTCGTGATACTGCCATTGGTTGACTGGATATTGACATTGCCCGCTGCGGTAATCAGATTGGGCGCGATGTCGTTATTGTCGAGGTCTATTGAATTGTACGCCAGCAGGCTGATGCCGCCGCTGCCGGTCGCATTCAAATTGTCATTCAAATCTATATATCCAAGCGGCGCACTGATAGTAATTGCCGCCGTCGTATCCGGCAGTCCGGTATTGGTGGCCGTGACTGTGTCCAATGTCAGTGAGCCTGTGTCGGAAATCAGATTGACGATGCCGCCAGCCGTGAGCGGAGTGTTATAAAAGTTCAAGTCCCCGGCCAGCGCATGAACGGAAAGATCGCCCTGCGCGGTGATTCCGCCCGCACTGCTAAAATTAGCCCAACCCACCGTCAACGATGAACCCGGAAGAAAAGTAATCCCGGTGGGCGCGGCGACACTCCATCCATCGTTATTGCTCGCCTGATTGGCGGGCATCGTCAGTGTGCCAAGCGCTTGGTACAGATCAAGTCCCTGACTTGTAGCGGCATCCGTAGTGATGCTGCCCAGTGTCATCGCCGTATCGGCGCGCAGATAAATATTGCCCGCATTGCCCGCGCCCGTGGTGGTCAATGTCGTTGCCCCTCCCGCGCTCACTCCGAGACGGTTGGCTGTATAAGGATAAAATGCCGACTGGTAGCCGATACCAGTGGCCGTCAGGTTCAGCGTGCCGCCTGCACTGACATCCGTGCCTGCTCCGCCGCTGCCGGAGTAAATCCGCCCCGCAGCAGCCGTGATCGCCACGTTGCCGGTTGCAGTCACGCCGGTCGTGGTGGTGACCGCAGTTCCGTCAAAGCTGGTCGCGGCTCCAAGGGTGAGATCATCGGCATCACGGTAGGTGATGCCGCCGGTCACGTTCGCCGCCAGTGTGCCGACATTGTTGCTGGCGCTATCCAGCGAGAAAGTACCCGCGCCGATCAAGCGTAATCCGGCGGATTGGATGCTGCCGGCACCATACTGAAACGCTCCGCTGCCTGTTGCGTTGATCGTGACATTGCCGCTGGTCTGGATATTAAATGGGTTGCTCGCCCCCGAGCCAAAGCTGATGCTTTGGTTGCCGGTGATGAAAATATCGCCGGTTGCAGTTGGTCCGCCGATGAAGTTTGTCGCTGGAGCTCCTCCACCTAACGAATTGTTGTTCTGTGCAGTACCCGTAATATTGATCGCACCGCTTCCGGTTGACTCGATATTTCCGTCACCCCAAAGCTGCACCCCTACGCTGCCATAAGTCGCCGATGGCCCCGTGCCCATAATATTGATTGCGCCGTTCTGGGCAGTGATCTTCGAACCTGTCTGTTGGACGATGACGCCGCGCGAGTTGTCCCCGCCTATTGCCCCACCCGTGCCTGTGACATTGACGATTGCGTTGCCCACGCCCTGGATCACGGCGCCGCCGGCTGAGAACCCGACTGATACGCCGTGAGAATTTGTTTGCGACGCACCGCTGCCGCCCGTACCCGTGACGGTGATCGCGCCCGCTGTGGAAGTAACCAGCGTACCCGCTCCGTCCAGATGAACGCCATAATTTCGGTCACCGGAGGCATCGTTGTTTCCGCCCGTACCGGTGATGGTGATCGTGCCGCCTGCGGCCTGCACCACGCTGCCGCCAACCAGGCTCACACCATGCCGGTAGCTGCCGCCATCGCCCAGCCCTTGGCCGAGTATCGAAATGTTGCCCGCGCCGCTGCTGATGGTCGCACCGTCCAGCAAAACGCCGACAGGGCTAGTGGCTGTGCCAACCGCTGCTGTGGTCAGCGGGTTCAATCCGCCGCCCATGATGATATTGCCGCCGTTGCTGGCGAGGGAAGAACCGGTATCCAGATAGATGCCGCCGCCGCCCGCGCCGTCGGAATCGGAGACCAGATTAACATTTACGGCACCCGCAGACGGAGCAAGCGAACTGCCTGCCGCAAACAGGATGTTGTTGGCGGCTTGCAAAGTGAGCGAGCCGCCCGCGCTGTTCATCGTTCCGCCGAAGGCGATGTCACCCTCCGACTGCAAGATAAAATCAGCGGGCGCATTGAGCGTGCCGGCGGTTTGCTGATAGCTTCCCACCGTCAAGCTGGCAGGCGCGTTCAGTGTTCCGCCCGTCATGTTCAAGGAATTCGCCGATGCGGCGGCCAGCAGGTTCAAACTCCCGGCGGAAATACTCACTTGCCCGGAGGTCGCGCCGTTCAATGCGCCGCTCAATGTCGCGCTGCCGGCACCCGAAACGATCAGCCCGCCGCCCAGCATCGTGATGCCAGATACGGTCAAAGAGCCGCCGGAAATGTCGAGGAAGCTGCCGGCAGTACACACCAGCGAGTTGATGGTGTAATTGCCGGAAGTCAGGAGCACCGTGCCAACTGCGCCGAGGGTCACGGCGTCGCCGGAACCCGGCAAGGAGTCGGTGTTCCAGTTGAGCGGGTTGGTCCACAGCCAGTCGCCCGCTCCCCCCCCGTCCCAGAAAACGGCGATCGCGGGCGGCGCAGGGTGCGGGATTTGTTCATTTGCGAGCAGGTACGGATAGGATAACCCGGCATCAATATTCCAGACGGTGGCGAAGTCCCAGCCGGTAAAGTTGGCGGAATTCTTCATTTGGGCGGTGGTGAGGCCGGTGCCGCCCGCGCTGGTTGTCTGGCCGGAGGTGACGGTGTCCCAAAAACTGTTGGTAATGACAGGGCTGCCCCAACTCAAACCTATCAGTCCGCCGACATTGCTGGCGCCGCTGACCGCACCGGCGGAATAAACATTGCTTATGCTGCCGTTGTAGGTTTGTCCCACCAGTCCGCCGACTGCTCCACTGCCAGTCACATTGCCGGTGGCGTAGCTGTTGCTGACGGTGCCGTAGTAGTAGTAGCCCACCAGACCACCGACATTGCTGGTGCCGCTGACATTGCCGGTGGCATAGCTGTTGCTGACGGCGCCGCTGTAGATATAGCCCACCAGACCGCCGGCTTCGCTGCCAGCCACATTGCCGGTGGCGTAGCTGTTGCTGACGGTGCCGATGTTGTTGTCGCCCACCAGACCGCCGACACTGCTGGTGCCGCTGACATTGCCGGTGGCATAGCTGCTGCTGACGGCGCCGGTGTTATAGCCCACCAGACCGCCGATATTGATTGTGCCGCTTATCGTTCCGCCACCGAAATAGCTGTTGCTGATAGTTCCCTTGTTCCAGCCGGCCAATGCGCCAACACGTTGGCCCGTCACGGTGGCATTTACCAGACCCAGGTTGCTCACTGCGCCGCCCACCGCCACCTCGCCGAACAAGCCCAGGTTGCTGTTAAACGGCTGATTGACGCTCAGGTTGGAGATAGTGAAATTCTGCCCATCAAAGTCCGCCGCCAGATAAGGGATATACAGGCCGGGCGCGGTGGCGAGGTCTATGCTGGCGGACAGGCTGAAGGTGTAAGCCGGATTGTCGGCAAAACCGAGCAGGTCTTTCATGCCCTGTACGCTGCCGATGGTGTAGCTGTTGGCGACGGAAGGCGCCAGGCTGGTGTAGTTGGCGATATCCAGTGCAAAGCTATTATTGAACCAGTCCAGATATTGGACGCTATAGAGACCGCCCGAGGTGACATGGTTGCCGCCATTGATGGTGACGGCATTGATGTCATAGTGGCTATTGCTGATGCTGCCGATCCAACTGCTACCGCCCACCAGCCCGCCGACAGAATTGGTGCCGGTCACGCTGCCGCCGCTGACGTAGCTGTTGTTGATGCTGCCAGCGTTAAAGCCTGCCAGCCCGCCGACTGAGCTAACTCCATTCACCACCGTGCCGTTGGTGACGTAGCTGTTGCTGATGCTGCCGCTGCCGCTGTTATAACCCACCAGACCGCCGACCGAGTCGGAGGTGCCGGTCACGCTGCCGCCGCTGACGTAGCTGTTGCTGATACTGCCGCTGTTTTTGCCGGCCAGCCCGCCAATCCCGCCGCTATAACTGCCGCCGCCGCTCACCACCGTGCCGTTAGTAACATAGCTGTTGTTGATGCTGCCGTTATTGCTGCCGACCAGGCCGCCTATATTTGCCGTGCTGTCTGTTGAGTTTATCGTGCCGCCGCTGACGTAGCTGTTGCTGATACTGCCGCTGTTATAGCCTGCCAGCCCGCCGACCTTGCTGCCGCCGCTTGCCGTGCCGCTGACGTAGCTGTTGGTGATGGTGCCACTGTTACCTCCCACCAGCCCGCCGACCCAGTCGCCGCTGCCGCTCACGCTGCCGCTGACGTAGCTGTTGCTGATGGCGCCGCTGTTGCTGCCGACGAGGCCGCCGACATTGATGTTGCCGCTCACCGTAGTATTCAGCAAACCGACGTTACTGACCGAACTGCCGGTGCCGGTTACCCCGAATAAGCCCACATCGCCCTGAAACGGGCGATTGATGGCCAGGTTGCTGATGGTGAAGTTCTGCCCGTCGAGCGCGCCGGTGAAGGAGTTATAGTTGCTCCCATTCCACAAGCCGTCACCCACCGGCAAGAACCCTTTGCTGCCCCACATCCCGCCAGCCGCCAATTCAGGCGCGAGGTCGAGGTTGTTCGCCAGCGTGTAGCTCGCCGTCAAATCCATCGCCATCAACTGCAACTGGTGTACGTTGGTGATGGTGGTGCTGTATTCGCTGCGCAGGAACGGACGGGTGTTGGTATCGGACATCCACCAGGTGTTGGTGAAGTCCCAAGCCGCATTGACGTTGCCATTGGCAGCAGTGGCCGAGGTAAAGTTTGCGTTCGCGAAGAAATCGGCGGTGTTCATGCCGATGACATTGGTTAAGTGGGGTATTCACGTAATTACGGTAGAACCATCCGCCACGGGTGGATTGGGACGGAAATGTCGAGAGAAGACGGCGCTTTGTTACGAAGATTAGATGGCACAGCGAACTCCTGCTTCAGTTTTTTAGGTTTTGGATT
>JACRPU010000043.1 GCA_016223025.1 Nitrosomonadales bacterium
CGGCGCGCGCAGCGTCACGTACCGGACTCGATCACGACGCTGCGCCTGCGCCTGGGCGTCGCACTCACGAGCAGGCTGGGACATTGCCCGCATTGCAATTGGGTAAGCGCAAAGTTAAGTATATGACACAGTAAGACTAGAGGTGCCCTAATGTTGTTTGAGAACCATTCGGAGCATCCCGTGAGTGCAGCCTCCCCCAAAATCCTGCCAGACCTGAAAGTACAGCTTGGCCATCTGGCGGAAGAAATTGGGAAGCGCGGGTTACTGGCGACGCAAGTCAGAAACTATGCTCCGCATCCGGAAACAAACCGGCCTTCACCTCGCGCACGTAGCGCGCCACCGCGTCGGCGACGGAATGCGCGCCCTGCATGTAATTCTTCACGAAGCGCGGCTTCTTGCCGGGATAGATGTCCAGCATGTCGTGCAGCACCAGTACCTGGCCGGAACAGCCTGCGCCCGCGCCGATGCCGATGGTCGGGATGGAAAGGTTGGCGGTGATTTCTTCGGCGAGGCTGGCGGGCATGGCTTCCAGCACCAGCAGGCCCGCCCCTGACCGCTCGACCGCCACCGCATCCTGCAGCAGGCGCCGCGCGGCAGTTTCGTTCTTGCCCTGCACGCGGTAGCCCCCCATCCGGTGTACCGACTGCGGCGTCAGGCCGATGTGGGCGCATACCGGAATGCCGCGCCCGTCAAGGAACGCGATGGTTTCCGCCATCACCTCCCCGCCTTCGAGCTTGACCATCTGCGCGCCTGCCGCCAGCAACCGCGCGGCGTGCTCGAAAGTTTTTTCCGGGCTGACCTGGAAGGTGCCGAACGGCATGTCGGCAATGATGAAGGCGCGCTTCGAGCCGCGCGCCACGCACGCCGTGTGGTAAGCCATGTCATCGAGAATGACCGGCAGGGTGGTTTCATGCCCTTGCAGCACCATGCCGAGCGAATCGCCCACCAGCAGCACGTCCATGCCGCCGGTTTCGAGCAGCGCCGCAAAGCTGGCGTCGTAGCAGGTCAGGGCGGCGATTTTCTCGCCCCGCTCGCGCATGGCCTGCAAGGTGGCTATCGTGGTGCGCGCCGCGTCATGGGGGATCGTCATCCAGCATCTCCAGTTGTTGTGGCGGGCAATCCTGCAACGCTTCCGCCGCCGGGCCGATACCGGGAATCGTGCAGTCCGGCGCAATCTCCAGCAGGGGGTGCAGCACGAATGCGCGCAAATGCATCTGCGGGTGCGGGATGGTCAGCCCGCTTTCATGGTAGCGCAAACCGTCGTACAGCAGGATGTCCAGGTCCAGCGTGCGCGGCGCGTTGCGGAATTCGCGCGTGCGACCGCGCCGGCGCTCCAGATCGAGCAGCGCATCGAGCAGGGCGCGCGGAGTCAATGCCGTTTCCAGTTGCGCCACCGCGTTGATGAAATCCGGCTGTTGCAGAAAGCCGATCGGCGCGCTGCGGTATAGCGAGGATTGCGCCGCCAGCCTGGTGCGCGGCAAGCTGCCCAGCGCCCGCAACGCCTGCCATACCTGTTGGCGCGGGCCGGACAGGTTGCTGCCCAGGCCGACAAAAGCAATATGGCCGGCCATCACTCGATGGGAAGCACCATCTGGGCAACCGCTTCCGGCTGCGGCTTCGCGTCCGGCTTTTTCCTGCGGCGGCGGTTTTTTGGCGCCGCCTCGTCCGGCAGCAACATTGCGGCGCGGCGCTCGTCCGACGCATCCTGGAATTCGTCCCACCACAAACCGATCTCGCCATCCACTTCGCCGCTCTCGCAGCGCAGCAGCAGGAAATCGTAAGCGGCGCGGAAGCGAGGCTGCGACAACAGGCGCAGGGGGCGCTGGCCGCCGCGCTGCTCGAAGCGCGGCTGCAACAGCCACATCTCTTTCATGATCGCATCGTAGCGACGCGGGATAGCAAGCTGCGCCCGCTGCCGTTCCAGCACCTCATCCATCGCCGCATGCAGCGCCGCAACCGGGCGCTCGCCCGCATCCTGGTGCGCCTTCCATGCCGCCAGCACTTCGTGCCACAGCAGCGCGGCAAACAGGAAGGCGGGCGTCACCGATTTCTCTTCGCCGATGCGCTGGTCGGTATTCTGCAACGCCAGCATGACGAATTTCTCGCCCTGCGGCTGTTCCAGAATCACATCCAGCATCGGCAGCAGGCCGTGGTGCAACTCCATCGCGCGCAGTTTTTTGACGCATTCCTCCGCGTGGCCGGACATCAGCAGCTTGAGCATCTCGTCCAGCAGGCGCGCCTGCGGCACGTTGCCGAGCAGCTCTTTCATGGCCGCGATGGGCGCGGCGGTGGCCGCATCCAGCTTCATGCCCAGCTTGGCCGACAGGCGCACCGCGCGCAGCATGCGCACCGGGTCTTCGCGGTAGCGCACCTCCGGGTCGCCGATCATGCGCAGGGTGTTGGCGCGGATGTCGGCGTAACCGTCGTGGTAATCGTAAATTTCCTGGCTGACGGGGTCGTAGTACAGCGCGTTGGCGGCAAAATCGCGCCGCGCCGCATCCTGTTCCTGGTCGCCGAACTCGTTGTCGCGCAACAGGCGCCCGTGCTCGTCGGTCTGCGCGTCTTCCGCCTCAATCAGGCGGCGGAAAGTGGAAGTCTCCACCACCTCCTCGCCGAACATCACATGCACCAGGCGGAAACGCCGCCCGATGATGCGCGAGCGGCGAAACACGCGGCGCACTTCTTCCGGCGTGGCGTTGGTGGCCATGTCGAAATCCTTCGGGTGCCTGCCGAGCAGCATATCGCGCACCGCGCCGCCCACCACGAAAGCCTTGTAGCCCGCCGCGTGCAGGCCCTCGGCCACCCTGCGCGCGGCGTGGCTGATGCCATCGCGGCTGACGCCATGCGCTTCAAACGGGATGATGCGGCACTTGCCTTCGACCCGCGCGGGATCCGCTTTTCCAAATACTCGCCTGAGCAGTTTTCTTATCATCGAATTTAGTGTATGAAACTCGTGCGGGCGCTCCGTGCCTGTCCGTGCCAACCCGCATCAAGAGCCGCGAATTATACACCCGGCACAAAGCACCGCCCTCCTTCTGCGGCCAGCTCGCGCAACGGGCATTGATAGAGCGCCTCCAGATGCTCGCGCGTCAGCATTTCGCCCGCCGCGCCGTGCAGCGCCCGGCCATCGGCAAACTGTAACAGCACGCGGTCGCAGCAGCGCTGCGCCCACAGGATATCGTGCAGCACCATGAGCAGCGCCCCGCCCTCTTCCCTCAGCTTGCCGAACGCTTGCATGGCCTGGGCCTGATGGCGCAAATCAAGGTGCTGCAACGGCTCGTCCAGCAAATGGCATTGCACCTGTTGCGCCAGCACCTGGGCGATCGCGGCGCGCTGCCGTTCGCCGCCGGACAGCGTGTTGAGCGGGCGCTGCGCCAGTTCCGCCAGATCCATTTGCACCAGCGCCTGCTGCGCGATCATGTGGTCGCCTGCGCTGTAGCCGAACCACGATGCGCGATGAGGAAAGCGCCCCAACAGCACATATTCCAGCACGCTGCCCCAGAATTCGCCGCCTTCGTTTTGCGGCAGCACCCCCAGATGGCAGGCCAGATCACGCCGCGCAATGGTTTGCAATGTCATCCCATTCCAGCTCACTTCGCCCGCCTGCGGCGGGTGCAGGCCAGCCAGCGCGCGCAGCAGAGTGGTCTTGCCCGCGCCGTTCTGTCCCAGCACACCCCAGCATTGGCCGGGACGGATCACCATATCCAGCTCGCGGCATACGACCTTGCCGCCTATCGCCACGGTGAGTTTGTGCGCCTGCAGCATCAGCGTCTCCCGGCCGCCAACAGCCACAGCAGAAACGGCACGCCGAGCAGCGCGGTGAAAACACCCACCGGCAGTTGCAGCGGCGACCACAGCGTGCGCGCCAGGGTATCGGCCAGCACCAGGAAGCTGCCGCCCAGCAGCACCGATAACGGAATCAGCCAGCGGTGCGCGCTGATACCGAGCAGCCGGATTGCATGCGGCATCATCAGGCCGACAAAGCCTATGGCGCCGCCGAGCTGCAGCGCCGCCACGGTCAGCGCTGCGGCGGCGAAATACAGCGCCATCTGCCAGCGGCCAACCGCAATGCCGAGTGCGGCGGCCTTGTCCGGCCCGCCGACCAGCACATCCAGCCCGCCGGAAAACACCGTGGCGCACAGCCCCAGCACCAGCAGCACTACCCAGGCAAACAGCAGCCCTTCCGGATGTGACAAGTCCCCCATCAGCCAGAACAACATGCCTTTCACCTGTTCGCCCTGCGCCAGCGTCAGCAGCAGACTGACTGCTGCGCCGCAACCGGCGGACAGCACCACGCCGGTGAGCAGCAGGCGGTAGATATTCCGCTCGCCGTGCAGAAAACCCAGACCAAATACCGCAACGATCGCCAGCAGCGCGCCCGCGAACGAAGCCAGTTGCATGGCGGCCAGGCTTGCGCCGAGCAGCATGGCCGCCAGCGCGCCCACCGCCGCGCCGCCGGAAATACCGAGGATGTAGGGATCGGCCAGCGGGTTGCGCAGCAGCGCCTGCAACAGCACGCCGGACAAGGCCAGCAGTCCGCCGCAGCAGAAAGCGGCAAGCACGCGCGGCAGGCGCAACTGCCACAGCACTTCCGTCGCCGTGTCGCCGCCATTCCCCATCAACGCGCGCCACACCTCAGCCGGCGCAAGCGGCAACGAGCCGCTCATCAGGCCGAAGCCCAGGCCAAGCGCGGCGGCGCACAACAGCAGGAGAAAAAGGATACGTGGTGGCATAAATACTCAATAAAAAAGGCACACGGCTGGGCGTGCGCCTCTGTCCACATAAGCAGCCTATGAAAAACCCTACAGGCATCCACTCACAAATTTCTTGCGCTCATCGCCTTTCAGAGCAAAACTGGATCAACCCAGGCCACGCTCCTGTCAATTAGAGCCGCTAAGCAGGAAATACGGTCATTATAATGCAGCGAAGGGAGTGCATCATCGCCCATTGACATTGGCCTGCGGTTGGCCCGGCTTTCGCAAACGAATACCGCAATGCAAAACGGGAGCCGTAGCTCCCGTTTTGAACTGAACATAACCTTGATGTCACACAATGAATGTTTTTCTACGTCGTGACGTAAAGCCCAGCAAGCCAAGCCCGGCCAGCAACATAGCGTAGGTTTCTGGTTCGGGAACGGGAGTAACGGGGTTGCCACCAGGACCGGAACCAGAGCCGGGAGGCCCATCCAAAACCAGCCTCGGCCTTAACGAGGGATCGCCCATGTAATCAGAGCTATAAAAAACACTCCACGTATTCCCGGTTTGCTGCGGGCGCAGTTGAACCCCAAAGTTAGAGAATGCGCCGCTTTGCCATCCGTTGTAAAGGTCGGTAATGTCTATGCTGTACCACTGGCCTGCCTGTGGGGCAGGCAGAAGACCCGCACCCCATTGGACTGCCGCCGGACGATCAGCCCACCAAAGGCGCTCCATATCTGCGCCTGTTCCTTGAGTTCTCCAGTCCCAGAACTCGGTAATGCGGTCCAGATACAGGCCTGTTGCTCCAAAGCCATGAATTTCTGGAACCGTGAAAAGCTCCAGCCTGGCAGAAGTTGCCACCGGAGCCATGCCGGTCAAATCGAACTCGATCAGGCTGTAATACAAATCACCCCATCCGCCTACACGAATATGTTCATTGTTCAACCCGCCGCCCGGTCCGCCACCAAGACCGGCATAAGAATAGACGCTGGTGGTCCAGATGTCTTTTCCTGTTCCTGGACCAGGCTGCAAAACAGTCATCTGCGCTTGCGCCGATTGAGCTCCTGCGAGTAAAGAAACAGCCAATCCTGCTCCGACAATTAAACCTTTCAAGTTTTTCATTTGCCCCCCCTTTTTTGTTGATGAAACCCTTTTTAGCCAGCACATGCTATCGCATTTTTATTGGAGAAGCAAACTCCGTGGAAACAAACGCTGCGCCGGGTGATTCTGGCATCCATGCCAAAGCGATCTGTCCGCCCAAAAGCCAACCAATTCGAGAAGTCTTTGCGAGGGACTCTCGCTTACAACATCCGGAACTTCCGTTTCGAAAAGAAAATCTCGCAAGAAGACCTGGCATTCCGTTGCGAACTGGACAGAACTTACATTTCAGCCGTGGAGCGTTGTGTCTGGAATGTTTCACTTGGCAACATCGAAAGAATTGCCGTGGCGTTGGAGGTGGAACCGTGGCGGTTACTGGTTCCGCCCAAATAAACCGGAATAACAACAAAGGCACAGCGCACCAAACCAAGTATATTTACTTGAACAAGCCTTTCAAACCGCCCTTGAGTTGTTCATGCAACCGGGCCTTGACCTCTTCCTTCCTGGCTTGGATCTTTTGCCTGGCGGCATCCGATACCATCGCGCCAAACTCCAGGGTGTATTTCAGATCGGTGAACGGGCCGGAGAGCCGCACCGGCACGGTGATGCCGCCGACGCTGTCTTTGCCGCCCTGCCCTTCCAGCGTCTTTGCCAGCGTGGCTTTGGCGAGGTAGTTGATGCTTTCGCTGGCGACGTTGATGTCACCATTGCCGGTCAGGCGCAGCAGCGGCGATTTCATCAGCAGGTCGTCATTGTGCGCGACCCCATCTTTCACTATGAAACTGGCTTTCATTTCGCTGAAGTCGGTTTTCTCTTCCTTGCTGGCCGCCAGGGTTTGCGACGCCCCGCCCTTGCCGAACTCGCGCAGCTTTTTGGCGATGTTTATCCCTTTCACGGCGCCATCCGCCAGATTCAGCGCCATGCTGCCGCTCAGCGCCCGCTTGAGCGCACCGACCGTGTTGCCCTGCGTATTCAGGTTAAGCGATACATTGCCCTTGCCTTCCAGCGTGTCAAAATTTGCCGCATCCTTGAGCAGCGGCGCGATAGCGATGCCGCTGAGGTTTTCGGCGACGGTAAAACTGGGCACAGCCTGTGCGGCGTTTACGGTGATACTGCCCGCCATGTTCCCCTGGTACAGATTGGCGGACAGCGGGTTGATGCTGACCATGCCGTTATGCGCCTTCACATCTACTCGCACTTGCGACGACTTTACATTCGCCACCTTGAGCGTACCGATGCGCAGGCCGCCTTCCAGGTTGAGCTTCTTTAGCGCGGACAAATCAAACGGTTGCTCCGGCGCCGCAGGCGCCGTCTTGTCGGCGCCACCTGCGGTTTTCTTCGACAGGTACGGATCGGCATCAATCTGATCCACCTCCACATCGAAGCGGATAGCCGGGTTCGAGAAATTGTTTACCGCCACCCTGGCCTTGACCTGGCTTTGCAGCAAGCCGCCCGCAAGGTTGGCCTGCACGCTCTGCCGCCCCGTATCCACCTGCACGCTTCCTTTCATCTCGCCGCCGACCGATTTGCCGGGCAGCCTGTCGCCGCTGACGTTGACTGCGACGGCAAGATTGGAAAGATTGAATTGCCGCACATCGAAATTGCCGTACACGGGCGAAGAAAGTTTTATCCTGAACGCCTGCTCGGGCTGTTTTGCATCAATGTCGAGCGTAACCGCGCCGCTCTTGAGCGATTGCGCGCTGCTTTCCAGTTCCGGCACGGTCAGGCTGGCCACGATATTCCCTATTGCGCCGCCCCCTTTTGCCTGCAAGTCCAACCCTTCCACGCGACAGGACTGTTTTCCCAGATCGAAGGTGAGCGTGGCCTTCAATTGCAGGGCAATATCCAGCTTGGGCTGGCCGGACTGGGCCTGTGCGGAAAAATCAATCCTGCCCGGCACGCCGTTTGTCATGCGCCCGGTCTTGAACCGTATGTCTTTCAGCGCGTATTGCGCGCCGGTATTTTCGTCGCGATAGCCCAGCTCGGTTTTTTCCACGCGCACCGAAGCGATGTCGAATTTCACCGGCGGGCCTTCGGAGTTGCCCCCATTCTCGCCTTCAACCTTGCTCTCGTCTTTGCCAAGCAAATCGTCAATATTGGTTTTGCCGTTCCTGAATTTCACCAGCGCAATCTTCAGGCCGCTGACCGCTATCTCGTTTACCACCACCTGTTTGGAAAGCAGCGGCAGCAGCGCCAGCGAAACGCGCGCGTCATCCAGCGTGGCGAATACTTTTTCGTTCCTGGATTCGGACAGGGAAACCCTGCCGAGGCTGGCGCCTATGCTCGGAAAAAACGTCAGCTTGATGTCGCCATCCAGCTTGAGGGTGCGCTGCTTCTTGTCCTTTACGGCCCGGATGATCTGCGGCTTGTAGTCGTTGGGGTCGAAGGTGGCAGCAAGGTAGGCCGCGCCGCCCCCCGCCAGCACCGCCGCTCCGCCCGCGCCCAACAATCCATACTTGAAAAATTTGTTCATGCTGCTCCCCGTTGGGCCTCCTCCGGTATTTCGTCTTCCAAACGATCATGGCGCAGGCCACCCCGAATGATGAATCGTCTGCGCCACGATCGTTCCCCGCAGCCGGCGCATCTGTTCGTTCATTACGCCACGAAGCGATTGAACTTCTCGGCAATCCGCGATCCGTCATCATCCATTCCGGCATACGATCGGATTCCGGCAAAGATGTAATACTGATTAACTGACAGCGCCTTTAACCCCCGTGTTCATCCATGCAATTCTGCGGTTAATTGCAAGCCGCCGCCTTCAGTTCGCTGCCGGGGAATTCGTTTTGCAGCGCCACCATCTTTGCGGCCATTTCCGCTTCCGGGTTTTTCAGCGCGAATACGGTAAGCGTAAGCTGGCCGACGCGCTCGCCCACCAAGGCGGATTTCACCCCTTTTTCGCGCAGCTTGTCGAGAAACTTCTGGGCCGCATCCGCGGTTCTGAAAATACCCAGAGAAATGGCATGTTGCCATTTCCCCGCTTCCTGCACGACAAAGTATTCTTCCACCCCGAGCGATTTGATCTGGGTAATTTTTTTCTCCGCCTCGGCGCGGTTTTGCCGGGGCGGGATGTAAACCCAATAACCGCCGCTGCGCTCAACCAGCCGTTGCGTGACCCTGTCGCCCAGCTTGATCCCATCAAGGGCGGCGGCAGCGCGCGCGAGATCGCCGCCGGAGAACTCTCCCCATTCCATGCATACCGATTGGGCCGCGACAGGGGCAGCAGGGGCGGGCGGCACGGGCGGCGTTTTCAGCAACCTGATTTTTTCTGCGCGGAGAGGCGGTTGGGTCAGCATGTTTCTTCCCTCGCCCAACAATGCCCCCCCCCATTGCATGAGCGCAAAAAACGCCATGCAGGCCAGCAGCAGCAACCAGAACACCCACCTCATCGTGTCCCTGCCTTTTCTTTAAGATCAAGTAAGTTGCAGGAAAACCCAACCTGCTTCCCCCATTTGCAAAAGGGAAATCGGTTGGGATTTCATGTCTGCGTAATATTTTCAGCGCGAACGGCCATCATTGTAAATCGGCAAGTTACCCGCTCGCGCCGAGCCTGCGGAAGGGTCGCCGCGTAGCGGCGGGGCACCCTCCGGCGTACCCCTTGCGGGTGATGTCGAAGCGTAGTTTTTTGAAGTGCCACCATGCTGTTTATCGAGCTCGCTAAGCCACCGTCCAGTTTACCGCCCCGCTATACGCCGTCGCCAGAACTACCAGCCCGAACGCGATGCGGTACCAGGCGAACGCGGTGAAATCGTGGTGGCTGATGTAGCGCAGCAGCCAGCGCACGCACAGGAAGGCGCTGGCGAACGAGGCCGCGCCGCCCGCGACAAACATTCCGATGTCTTCCGCATGGAACAGGTGGCGGTATTTCACCATTTCGTAAACCGTCGCGGCGGTCAGCGTGGGAATGGCGAGGAAGAACGAGAATTCCGTTGCCGCCTTGCGTGACAGCCCGAAAAACAGTCCGCCGATGATGGTGGCGCCAGAGCGCGAGGTGCCGGGAATCAGTGCCAGCGTCTGCGCGCAACCCACTTTCAGCGCATCTTTCCAGTTCATATCGTCCACCGTTTCGACGGTGATCCTGTGATCGCGTTTTTCCGCCCACAGGATGAACAAGCCGCCCACGATGAACGCCAGCGCCACGGGAACGGGCGAGAACAGGTATTGCTTGATCATGCCGGCGAACAGCAGCCCCAGCACGGCGGCGGGCAGGAAAGCCACCGCAAGGTTGGCGGCAAAGCGGCGCGCCGCCAGTTCGCGCGGCAGGCCGCAGGCCACCGATAGAACTTTCGCGCGATATTCCCAGCACACCGCCAGAATCGCGGCAAACTGGATCACGATCTCGAACACCTTGCCTTTCTCGTCGTTGAAGCCGAGCAGGTCGCCCGCAAGAATCAGGTGCCCGGTGCTGGAAATGGGCAGGAATTCGGTGAGGCCCTCGACGATGCCGAGAAGGGCGGCCTTGATGAGCAGAAGGGTGTCCATGAAATTCCGGTTGAAAGAGGCGGAATTATACCCTCACAAGCCGCGTGCGCAGCCTGTTTACCGCCGCCACACGCCGCCGATCGGCTGCGCATCCACGCTGTTGCCGAGATAAGGCAGGCCGAACATTTCCTCAATGGTGCGCAGCACGTTGTAGTGGTTGATGCGCTGCGCGTACCTTCCGCGCTCGATCATGGGACCGAACAGCAGCGTGGCGACGCGGTTGTCCGCCGAGCCGTCATCTTCGTCCCAGGTGACGATCAGCAGGCTGTTGTGCGCCATGGCCCATTGCGCGTAGGGGCCGACGGTTTCGGCCAGCCAGGCGTCGCCTTGCGCGATGCCGCCATCGTGCATGTCGTTGAGCTGATCCGGAACAACCAGAGCGACGGACGGCAACCGGCCGTAGTCCTGCGGGAACGCGCCGAGGGGCAGATTAAGGGCTGCCAGTTCTTTCCAGTTGGCCGCCGGATTGTGTTTGCGCCGGTAGGCGCCATGGACGCAGCCCTCGAAGCCGGGCTCCGGCATGGACTCGGAATAGCTGGCAAAAGTCAGCCCTTTGGCAAGCAGCGCACTGGCCAGGTTGTCGCCGTTCAATTCCAGCGGGCAGGCATTGCTGCTGATGCCGCGCGTGCTGCCGGAAAACAGCGCCAGATAATTCGGCTGGCTGGGGTGCGTTACGCCATAGGATTGCGTGAACAGCGCACCGTGTCTGGCCAGCGAGTTGATGTAGGGTGCGTCGGGGTTGCCGATGATTTGCGAGAAGTGCTTGTTCTCTTCCACCACGATCACGATGTGATCCGGTCGCGGCAGGGGCTGGGCCTGCGCTTGCGCGGCCCACCATGCCAGCAGCAAAATCCATCCTGCTCTCATCTTGACCGGGTTTGCCGAAGCGGCGGGATCGGCTATTTCGCAACCGGGGCGGGGGATGCGGCGGGGGGCGAGTTTGCGGGTGCATCGCTTTTCAGGACAAAGCTCCTTTCCCCGCTTTCGCCTCTTCTGATCTTGCACAGGATGGGGTGCTTTACCGGCATGTTATCCGAGGTGAAGCTGGTCTTTCCCGTCACGCCTTCACAATCTTTCCGGCTGATCAGCGCATCCCTTACTTTCGTGGGATCCGATGATCCCGCTTCCTTGATGGCGTCGGCAACCAGCATGAAAGTGTCGTAGGCCAACGCGGCAAACCGGTCGGGGTTGGCCTTGCCGTAATCCTTCATGAATTCGGCCATTTTGGGGGACTTGCTGTCCGCGGAAAAAGTCGTGTACAGAAGAGTTTCGTTCACCGCGTCTCCCCCCTTCAGATATTCCTCCGAAAAAAGGTCTTCCCCCCCGATGATGGGGAGCGTTATCCCGGCTTTTCTCATCTCCTGGGCGAGCAGCACGCCCTCGTTGACCCCCCCGGTGAATACTACGCCGTGCAAGGGGTCGGGGCTCTTTTTCAGCGCGCTGATGACCGCGGCCAAATTGTGCTTTCCCGTAAGGGTATCGTAGATGTCGGCGCGGACAGTAATCGCTCCCTTGTGCTTGTCCAGCGCCCTCATGAACATCGAGCTCAACTCCAGGGAAAACTCGTTGTCGGAAACGGTAACCAGGGCAAAATTGGCATACCCCAGTTCCGTGACCGCGTACTTGATCAGATCTTCCGTCGCCAGTTCGTCGGGAACGGCGGCGCGGAACACATACGGGCCGCTCGCCTTGAGGTGGCGCCTCGATCCGACGGAAATAAACAGCGTCTTGGACTCGTTGACCAGATGCACCGGCGCGAAGGTGGAAGAGCCGGTGGGAGCGGCAAGTATGGCGACGGCCTTCCGGGCGATCAGATCCTGCACGATCTTGATGGTTGACTTGGTGTTGCTTTGGTCATCGAAGTGGAGCACCTCGATTTTCTTCCCCCCCACCCCCCCTTGGGCGTTGAAGCGTTTGGCCGCTGCCAGCACGCCCTCCACCACGCTCGTGCCGAAGCTGGCTTCCTCACCCGTTTCCGGCCCGACAACACCGATTATCAGCGATCCCTCCACGCTGACGGTATTTCCGGGTTTTCCGGGCGCCTTTTCTACTTTATTGTCCGAGCAGCCGGAGAGCGGCGATATTGCGGCAGCCGCAAGAATCGTAATGCATAACTTATAGAGGGACATGGGAGATGGGCCTGTTTAGAAAAGCGGGTGCATGGGTTTGTCGAACCATAATCTCTTGCGTTCCGTGCCGTAGGTGCCGATCAGCTTCCATTTTCCGGACTCCTTGACGAGCACATGATCCTGCATGGCCCAGTTGTCAATGGTAATCAGCCCCTTGCTCGGTTCGGGCGCTCCCAGCAGGAGACCGCTGCAACGGAGAACGACCATGTTCCTGTCCGCCGACACGTTGGCGATCTGCATGGTGTGCTGGGTGGTCATCGCGCCGAATCGGGAAAATATTCTTTCCCATATCTTTTCTGCGGATTTCTTGTCGTGATCGCCATCCTTGTAGTTATCCGAGTAGAGTTCCATCAGCGCTTTCAGGTCTTTTGTTTCGATGGCCTTTTCCGCCGCATGGAAGAAAGTGGCCACTTCATTGAATACGCTCTCGCCCAACTGTTGTTTTGCGGCGGGATCAATCTCCATGAAATAGCGGTCCGAAAATCTGTGCTCGGTTCCGGCAGCAGCGCCCGGGATCAGGGAAATCCCAACCGCAACGGCTGACACCCGAAGGAACCTGCCCGTGGCAACGAATAACCGGGAAGTCATTTTGGCCTCCTTGCATAACATATCTGGTGAAGAGCTTTTATCCCGGATTGCCCATCAGACCGGGAACCGCGGCATTGCCGCAAAAGCGGAAATGACAAGGCCCGATGAAATATCCGGGTTTATGATACTCCAACAGCGGCGGCAATGCCGTTGGGTTTTCCATCGGGCAGCAACGGCAAGGTCGCGCGCATCTGGTCCGGGAGAGAGTAAGTTGTGCTAGCATTTGCGCCTCGCGGATTTTGTGTTGACCGCATTATACAAATAGCCGCAGCCCTTTCCTGTTTCGTTGTAAATGGACAAACAATACCTTGGCCTTCTCGACGACATCCTGCGGAACGGCGCCCGCAAAGGCGACCGCACGGGCACCGGGACGCTTTCGGTGTTCGGTCGCATGTACCGGCACGATTTGAGCGGGGGCTTTCCCCTGTTGACGACCAAGCGGCTCCATGTCAAATCCATCCTGCACGAGCTGTTCTGGTTCCTGCGGGGGGATACCAACATCCGCTACCTGAAAGAGAACGGCGTTTCCATCTGGGATGAATGGGCTACTGCGGAAGGGGAGCTAGGCCCGGTTTATGGCGCACAGTGGCGGGCATGGCAAGGCGCGAACGGGGAAAGCATTGACCAGGTGGCGAGGCTGATCGAGGGCATCCGCAAAAATCCGGATAGCCGCAGGCATATCATCAGCGCCTGGAACGTGGCATACCTTCCGGACGAGACCAGGAAGCCGCAGCAGAATGCGGCGGAAGGCAGAATGGCGCTGCCGCCCTGCCACGTTTTGTACCAGTTCTATGTGGCGGATGGCAAGCTTAGCTGCATGCTCACGCAACGTTCTGCGGACTGTTTTCTCGGCGTGCCGTACAACGGCGCGTCCGTTGCCTTTCTCACCCACATGGTGGCCCACCAGTGCGATCTGGAACCCGGTGAGATTGTCCATTCGTTCGGCGACCTTCATTTGTATTTGAACCATCTGGAGCAGGCCAGGCTGCAACTGGCCCGCGAGCCGCGACCCTTACCGAAACTCATCATCAAGCGCGTTCCCGCCTCGATATTCGATTACCGTTTCGATGATTTCGAGATTGCGGGTTACGACCCCCATCCGCACATTCCCGCACCTATTGCGGTCTGACGGGCGGGCAACCCCCGCATTCCCTGGCGTTTTTGTATTTCCATCTCTCCGGGCAATAAAATAGGTCGTCCGGATTGACGGGCGTCAGGGTTTTTTTTGTTTGTTAATCAGAGAATCGCCGAATTGAAAAGGCGGAATCGCCGGGCTGCCAACTGCGGTAGCGCTGCGGGGGCGGGTTCCGCTGAGTTTTTTGGGGGAAGCAGTTTTTTGGTTTGAATATCAGGAGGGCTAGTAATGGAAGCGACTCAGGCAGCGCCGGTAAAATACGATATGGACGTGGTCCGATGGTTCACCATCGCGTCCGTCATCTATGGGGTGGTGGGCACGTTGATTGGGGTAATTATCGCTTTCCAGTTGGCGTTCCCGGTTTTGAATTTCGACAACCCCTATCTCTCTTTCGGGCGGTTGCGCCCGTTGCACACCAATGCGGTTATTTTTGCGTTTGGCGGCTGCACCCTGATGGCGACCGGGTTCTACATCGTGCAGCGCACCGGCGCGACCCGATTGTGGAGCAACGGCCTGGCTTGGTTCACTTTCTGGGGCTGGAACCTGATTATCGTGCTGGCCGTGATTACTCTGCCGCTGGGGTTGACCCAGGGCAAGGAATACGCGGAGCTGATATGGCCGATCGATATTCTGATCGCGGTGGTTTGGCTGTCGTTCGGGCTGAACCATATCATGACCACCGCGATCCGCAAGACTTCGCACATCTATGTATCCAACTGGTTCACCATGGGCATGATCGTCATGATCACTTACCTGCATGTGGTGAACAGCCTGGCGCTCCCGGTGAGCCTGACCGAGTCCTTCTCCATTTATTCGGGCGTGCAGGACGCCATGATTCAATGGTGGTGGGGACACAACGCGGTGGGCTTCTACCTGACCGGCGGATTCCTCGGCATCATGTACTACTTCGTTCCGAAACAGGCGCAGCGTCCGGTTTATTCTTATCGCCTGTCGGTGCTGCACTTCTGGACGCTGACGTTCGGCTATGTCTGGCTGGGCGCCCACCACCTGCAATACACCGCCCTGCCCGACTGGACCGGCTCACTGGGCGCCGCAGTTTCGCTGGCGATGATCATCCCGTCATGGGGCGGCGCGATGAACGGCATGATGACCCTGTCCGGCGCCTGGGACAAATTGCGCACCGACTACATCCTGCGTTTCCTGGTGACCTCCCTGGCCTTTTACGCGATGTCCACCTTTGACGGCCCGGTCATGTCCATCAAGACCGTAAACGCGCTGTCGCACTACACCGACTGGACCGTGGGCCATGTCCACGCCGGCGCATTGGGCTGGATGGCAATGGTTTCTTTCGGTGCGCTCTACCATCTGGTGAAGAAATTATGGAACACCGAAATGTATTCCGACAGCCTGGTAAACGTGCATTTCTGGGTGGCACTGGTGGGCGCGGTGATTTACGTCGTGGCGATGTGGGTATCCGGCATCATGCAGGGCCTGATGTGGCGCGATTATGACGAGTATGGCACCTTGACCTACAGTTTCGTCGAGTCCGTGTCCGCCATGCATCCGTACTACGTGATGCGCGCTGTCGGCGGCGCGCTCTTCAACCTGGGCACGGTAATCATGCTGTACAACGTGGTGATGACCGTACGCCAGTCGAGCGCAACACGCGGCGTAGGCGTCGTTCCGGCAAAAGCATAAGGGGAAAGAAAATGTCCGATCACGACAAGATATATTCGACCAAGCTGCAAGACAAGATCGAGCGCAGCACCCTGATGATGTTCGTCTTTACCGCAGTTGCGGTGGCCATCGGCGGCATCGTGGAAATCGTGCCCTTGTTCTACCTGCCCAATACCGGCATGGCGGGAGGCGACGGCACGTTCAACAAGACCACGCACAAGGACGCGCAGGGGAACGCCGTCCCGATGGACAAGATCGTCTGGAATCCGGCCACCTCCGCGCACAAGACACTGGATGACTGGCAACCGGGCGATGGCGTGCGCCCCCACAGGCCCCTGGAACTGGCCGGGCGCAGCATCTATATCCGCGAGGGGTGTTTCCTGTGCCACTCGCAGATGATCCGCCCGTTCCGCGACGAGAAAGACCGCTACGGGCATTACTCGATAGCGGAAGAGTCCATGTACGACCACACTTATCAGTGGGGATCCAAGCGCACCGGGCCGGACCTGGCGCGCGTCGGCGGCAAATATTCGGACGAATGGCAACGCCGCCACCTGAAATATCCGCGCGAGGTGGTGCCCGAATCCGTCATGCCCAACTATTTCTTCCTGGATAAGGCGATGGTTAACAGCGAGCAAACCGTCAAGACCATGCAGACGATGACCAGGATGCCGTTCAACCCGGTGCCGAAGACCATTTACACCGATGCGTACCTCGCTGGCGCCAAGGCGCAGCTCGAAGGCAAGACCGAGATGGATGCGGTCATCGCCTACCTGCAATCGCTGGGCAATCATGTGAAGTTCCAGGAAGGCGTGAATTACCGTGACTAGACTGATGGAGTACCTGCACACCGACTGGGGCGCGATGTCGCGGAACGACTGGATCGGGGTGACTCTCACCGTTCTGGCGTTCGTGGCAATGATCGCGATCTATGCGCTGGTATTCAACCCCAGGAACAAGGAGGCGCTCAACTCCCAGGGCGACATGGCCCTGCGGGACGAGGGCGAACACAACAATTTTGGAGGCAGGAAATGAGCGAAAACCGCAACGCCGATAGCGGCGAAACAACTACCGGGCATGTATGGGACGACGATCTGGCAGACTATACTAATCAGCCGCCGAGGTGGTGGATGATCGGGCTGGCGGTCAGCGCAATCTGGGTGGTGGTGTATTTCGTAATGTACCCGTCCATTCCCATCGCAACTTCCGGCACCTTTACTCCGGGCATCGGCTTGCCGGGATCCGGCCAGTGGACCGCCATCAAGGAGATGGAAGCGGACCAGAAAGACGTGGACGACGTGCGCGGCAAGTTCGAGAAAAAACTGAAAGATATGGCCCCGGCGGCGATTCTGGCAGACAAGGAGTTGTCCGAATATGTATCCCGTTCTGGCAAGGTATTGTTCAGCGACAACTGCGCCGCCTGCCACGGGCAGAACGGCATCGGCACAACCGACAAACAGGGGTTGTTCGCGCCCATCCTGAACGATGACGACTGGTTGTTTGGCGGCACCGTAGACCAGATATACGAAAGCATAGCCAACGGGCGCCAGGGCATGATGATGGCGCACAAGAGCAGCTTGAATGACGAAGAAATCAAGGCGTTGGCCGGCGCGGTCTCGCAAGGCAACCCGACAGCTACCCCGCTGTTCACGGAAAAAGGGTGCGTCGGGTGCCACGGGGCAGATGGCAAGGGGATGCAGGCCATGGGATCGGCCAACCTGGCCGACAAGGTATGGCGTTTCGCGGGGACGCCGGAAGGCATCAAATACACCATCGCCCACGGCGTCAACGATCCGGGCGACAAGGAAACGCGCGTCGCGATCATGCCCAACTTTACTGCGGCGGGTAAATTGTCCGCCGTCGAAATGAAGAAACTGGCCGTTTACGTGTTCAGGTTTGGCGGCGGCAAAGCCGCCGACCCGGCACCGGCAGCCCAATAAAGGGTGCGCGGCGAAATATCCGGGCAAATTTGACGAAAGGAAATTAAAATGTCGCGCGACTTTAACTTTTGGGGCTTGATGATTGCCGCAGCCTTGGCGTTTACCGTGGTGATCTCGGCACTTGTTTGGCTATATCGCAATTCGAGAAAGAAACCCGGAGAAAAATAACTGCCGGTAAGGCGTTGTGCGGGCAAGGGAGGAGGAGGCGAGTTCTCCTCCTTTTTCTTTCGGCGGGCAATTTTTACAGCATTTCGCGCAGGAATACGGAAGCGGCAAGGCAAGGACAGAAAGTGAACGATTCACCGCTGAAAAAAGACCTGGACGACGGCAGCGTGACGGGGTTGTACCGCGAACACGCGGAATGGCACGTCAATTCCGGCGAAAAAACCATCCACGCGAAACGCATGCCGGGCTTTTTCCGCACCCTCAAAACCGCCACCGAATCGCTTTGGCTGTTTTTCTTTGTCGGCGCCTATCTGCGCTGGAACGGCAAGCAGGCGATACTGCTGGACATAAACAACCGCCAGTTTCACTTTTTCAATCTCACCATACTGCCCCAGGACGTCTGGATGATGTCCCTGCTGCTGCTGCTGCTGGCGATGGTGTTGTTTGCCGTAACCTCTGTCGCATCGCGCGTGTTCTGCGGCTATTTCTGCTTCCAGACCGCGTGGACTGACCTGTTTACCTGGATCGAGGAGAAGATTGAAGGGCCGCCCGCCAAGCGCCACAAGCTGGATGCGGCGCCATGGAATGCCAAAAAGATACGGCTGAAAACCATCAAGCACGCAATCTGGCTGCTGGTATCGGTGCTGACAGGAATCAGTTTCACCATCTGGTTTGAGGATGCCTTCCAGTACTGGCACAACCTGCTGGCTTTCAACCTGTCCTTGCTCGAATGGGCGGTGCTGGTGACGATGGTGCTGTTCACCTACTACTTTGCCGGTTTCATGCGCGAACAGGTATGCATGTGGGTGTGCCCCTACTCGCGCATCCAGGGGGTAATGTGCGATCAGCAAACCATTCTTCCCGCCTACGATGAAAAACGCGGGGAACCGAGAGGCAAGCTGCGCAAGGGCGAAGCCCTTGCCGGCTCTAAACACGGCGATTGCATAGATTGCTTCCAGTGCGTGCAGGTGTGCCCCACTGGCGTGGATATCCGCCGGGGCCAGCAATTGGGTTGCATCACCTGCGGCCTGTGCCTCGACGCATGCGATTCGGTGATGGACAGGATCGGTCGCCCGCGCGGGCTGATCCGCTATGCGTCGCTGGACGAAATGGAGGGGCATCCGGTCAAGAAGCTCTACCAGCACCCGCGCGCGCTGGTATATGTGATAATTTTGCTGCTGGCGCTGGGCGGCATCGTGTATGGGCTGACCCACCTTGGCGCGCTCACCCTGAGAGTTGCGCCGGAACGTCAGCCCCTGTTCGTGCGCATGAGCGACGGCTCGATCCAGAACAAGTACACCTTCAGGGTGCTGAACAAGACCGGCAAGGATTTGCATGTCATGGTCAGCGCGGAAGGAGGGATAAAGAATCAGATCATCGTGGGCGCCGGGCAGAAGCAACTGGTGACTCACGGCAAGGCCTCCACCTTCACCGTGTTTGTCAAGGCGCCGGAAACAAACATCCTGAAGGAAGTGACGCCCATCGAATTTTATGTGAGCAATACGGAAGACCCCACCATGCGCGCCGAATACCACACGGTATTCAATGGGCCAAAACATTAAGGATCGAGGGAATGGCAATGATTTCGCAGAGCAACAAGCAGGGCTGGCGCAACCCGTGGGTTATCGGCTTTGCGGCCATCGTGCTGTGCGGGGTGCTGGTAAACCTTTTCCTGCTGTGGAACGTCATGCGCACTCCGGTGCGGTTGCTGGATGATGTCTACAGCGTCAAGAATCACAACATGCAAGACGCGAAGTGGGTGCAGCAGCAAGCCGGGCGAACTACGCTGGGCTGGCAGGCCAGGCTGCACTCTCCGCAGCAATTGCAAAGCGACGGCAAGGCACCGGAAAGCGCAGCGCGTTTTGTTCTGACAGCAAGCCCGGCCAGAATACAACTGGAACTGAACGATCGCGACGGCAGGCCGGTGCAGGGCGGCCAGGTGCTGGTTACCGCACAATGGCCCGGAAATGCATCGTATGATTTCAGCGGCGCCCTGCACGAAATTGCCCACGGCCAGTACGAGGGCAGCCTGGATTTTCCTCGCCCCGGCAACTGGGATCTGCTCATCAGGGTGCAGCAGGATGGGCGCCGGTTTGAAATGGAACAGAAGATTTTTGTTGCCATCTCCAGGTAGCTCAACGATAAGCTCCATGCAACAGAATGACGCCAGCCACCCCGTTCACGCGGGGTGTTTTCATTGCGGCCTGCCGATTGCCGCAGATGCCGATTACCGCAGCCGGATCGAAGGCGAGAAGCGTTCGTTCTGCTGCTTTGCCTGCCAGTCGGTATGCGAAGCGATTTATGAGGCTGGCCTGCAGGGCTATTACCGGCGCACCCCGCAGGACGCGCTGCTCGCTCCGCCGCCCACTCCCCCCAAAGATGTCGAGATGTACGACCTGGAAGAGATACAGCAGGAGTTCGTGCATCGCATGGGCGACATCCGCGACACCCATCTCCTGATAGAAGGAATCCACTGCGCCGCATGCGTGTGGCTGATCGAACGCGCCATGATGCGCACCGGGGGCGTATTGGCCGCCAATGTCAGCATGGCCGGAAAGCGCCTGCATGTGCGCTGGGATAACCGGCGCGTGAAACTTTCGACACTCATCAGGGAGCTTTCCAGGATCGGCTACTCTGGCGTTCCCTACGATCCGGAGGCTGCTGAGGGTGAGGTAAAGAAGGCCAATCGGGCGATGCTGTTCCGCCTGTTCTTTGCCGGTTTCGCCATGATGAACCTGAACCTGATCGCGATTGCACTGTACAGCGGCGCCGACCGGGGGCCGTTCGTGAGCTTTTTCCACTGGATGGCTTTCGCCCTGGCAACCCCCACCTTGCTGTACTCCGCCTTCCCGTTCTACAGGGGCGCCTGGAGCGGCTTGCGCAACGCGCGCCTGACCATGGATTTGCCCATTGCCATCGGGCTGTCGGTGACCTATGCCTATTCGCTGTATGTGACGCTGGGGGGCGCGGGTGCGGTGTATTTTGATACGGTCACCAACCTCACCTTCGTGATATTGATCGGGCGCTATCTGGAAGGCATGTTTCGCCACCAGGCGGTGGCAGCAACCAATCGCCTGATGGAACTCCAGCCGCGCGTGGCGACCCTGCTGCTGCAAGGCGAGGAGAAAATCACCCCGATCCGCGCGGTGAAAGTGGGAGACCGGGTGCTGGTCAAGCCGGGCAGCAAGATTCCGATGGACGGAGTGGTGCGCGAAGGTAACAGTTCGGTGGATGAATCCATGCTGAGCGGCGAATCCATGCCGGTTCACAAAAACGCGGGCGACCGCGTTGCTGCGGGCACCCTGAACGGGAGCGGTGCGCTGGTGGTGGAGGTGCGGGCGGCAGCGCAGGATTCCACCCTCTTCCGGATCATACGCCTGGTGGAAGAAGCGCAGTCTTCCAAGGCGCCCATCCAGCGTCTGGCCGACCGCATCGTGCCGTGGTTTGTGCTGGTTACGCTGATATGCGCCGGCATCACCTATGCCGCCTGGAACTATTTTGCCGGGGCTGGCAATTTTGAAATGGCATTGATGGCTGCCACCTCGGTGCTGATTATCACTTGCCCGTGCGCGCTGGGTATGGCTACACCGATGTCCATCGCCGTGGCTTCCGGGCTGGGCGCCAAGCACGGCATTCTGGTGAAGAACGGCGCCGTGCTGGAAACCCTGTCCAAAGCCACCCACTTTGTTTTCGACAAGACCGGCACGCTGACCGAAGGCAAGATGCGCCTGGAGCATGTAATTGCCGCAACGGAACAGGATGAGGCGGGGCTGCTGGCGCGGGCGGCAGCCGTAGAACGCTATTCCGAACACAATGTGGCGCACGCCGTCGTACGCGCAGCGGAGGAACGCCGGCTGCTATATCGTGGCATGCAGGTGCGGGATTTCCGTGCAACAGCGGGGTTTGGCGTGGAGGCCGAACTGGATGGGCAGCAAATATTGCTGGGTACTGCCACTTGGTTGGAACGCAATCGGGTGGTTCTGAATGGCGAGCTGCAAGCGCAAACCGGCGGGCCGGAAATGCAAGCGAAGACCTGCGTGCATTGCGCTGTGGCGGGCCGCCATGCCGCCATACTGGTGCTGGCTGACACCATGCGCGCGGACGCGCAGAAACTGGTTGACACCCTGCGCGAGGCCGGTATCGGCATGACGCTGCTGACCGGTGACCGCAAGCCGGTGGCCGATGCGATTGCGCACCAACTGGGTGGCCTGGATGTGATTGCCGAGGTGCTGCCGCAGGACAAGGATCAGGTCATCCGCCGGTTGCAGCAGCAAGGCAAAATCGTGGTAATGGTGGGCGACGGCATCAACGATGCACCCGCGCTGATCCGCGCCGATGTCGGCATCGCATTGGGTTCCGGCACGGATGTCTCGATCGAAAGCGCCGATATCGTGCTGGTGCGGAACGAATTGGACAAGGTGCGTTTGGCGACTTTGCTGTCGCGGCGTACACTGCGCACCATCAAGCAGAACATCGACCTGTCGTTCGCGTATAACGCGATCATGGTGCCGATGGCGATGATGGCGCAAGTTACGCCGCTGGTGGCGGCGATCACCATGCCGCTCAGCTCACTGCTGGTAATCGGCAACGCGGCGCGCATCCGCAACCTGTTCAAGGAATAGGGAACATGGAAGTCATCTACAGCCTCATCCCCGGCATGACCTTCTTCGGTTTGCTGTTTGTCGCCATCCTGATCTGGGCCGTGCGCAAAGGGCAATACGAAGACATGGAAGGCAACGCCAGCCGCATCCTGCTGGATGATGACGAAGATGCGATGCTGGTCAGCACCCCTGAGCCAGGCAAGAAATCAGAGAACAAAGAGAACAATAAGAATGGCGAACCTCCACCCGCGCACAGCGATCCCGATCCCCGTTAATCGGTAATCAGAGGCGGAATTCCTGCGCGCAAAAAACAAGCGGCCCGCTGCTGCGGGCCGCCGATACAGCTTGTTGTTCCGGCGCGAGACTTACATGACGTGGCAGGTCAGGCACAGCGCGCTGCCCGTGTTGGACATACGCATGAAGGACTTGTTGTTGACCGTGCCGGGGCCGTTCGAGGGCACGCCGTGGGGGTCGTGGCAGGACGCGCATTCCACCTCGAAGCCTTGGCCGGTGTTGTACAGGCGGATATCGCTGGAATCGAGCGATCTGTTGTTATTGCCGTCAAAGTAGGCGATGTTGTTCAGGCCGCCATTGGTAGGGTTGAAGTCCACGCCCGGTCCGGGAGTGGGGTACCGGATGCCGACCGGGTGGTCGTTCCGGAGATCGGTGCCGATCAGGAACACGTCAAAGGACGCCGCTGTCGGAACCGATGAGCCGGGGGTTCCGGTGCTGTGGCAA
>JACRPU010000005.1 GCA_016223025.1 Nitrosomonadales bacterium
AATCCAAAACCTAAAAAACTGAAGCAGGAGTTCGCTGTGCCATCTAATCTTCGTAACAAAGCGCCGTCTTCTCTCGACATTTCCGTCCCAATCCACCCGTGGCGGATGGTTCTACCGTAATTACGTGAATACCCCACTTTCATAATCAGGGGCGCTGCGCTTCTGCTGCATGAAAGTTAGTATTTGTCGCGCCCTTTCCCCGGAGCAACGCAACCTGGCCAGCCACGACGAACTTTCCCGTTTCCTCGCCGAAATCGAGCGCCGCGCATACAGGCAGGCGTTTTTCGCTGTCCGGGACGAGCACATGGCGCTGGATATCGTGCAGGATGCCATGTTGAAGCTCGCCGACAGATATGCCGCGAAGCCGCCGGAGGAATTGCCCATGCTGTTCCAGCGCATCCTGCAGAACACCATCCGCGATCATTACCGCAGGCAAAAGGTGCGCTCGACGTGGACCACGCTGCTATCCTCGCTGGCGCCGCAGCACGAAGAGCCGGAGCATGACCCGCTGGACACCCTGCTGGACGCAGATAATAATAGCCGGACGCCCGCACCCGACGCATCGCTGGAGCAATCGCAACTGCTTGCCCGGATTGAAGAAGCGCTGATGAATCTGGCGCCGCGTCAACGCGAAG
This sequence comes from Nitrosomonadales bacterium, assembly GCA_016223025.1. Lineage (GTDB taxonomy): Bacteria > Pseudomonadota > Gammaproteobacteria > Burkholderiales > Gallionellaceae > VIKH01. Next base: position 636 of record JACRPU010000005.1, read on the forward strand.
CCTTCCTGCTGCGTTACTGGGAAGACATGGACACGGCTGAAACTGCGGCAGCCATGGGTTGCACGGAAGGCAGCGTCAAACAGCACTGCTCCCGCGCCATCCACGCGCTCGCAGCCGCGCTGAGGGCAAAAGGAATTGATTTATCATGAACAAGAAACTTCATCCGGAACAAGTCCGGCAACTGCTCAACCGCTCGCTTACCCAACTGGAGCAACCCGTGCTGGTTCGCCTGCGCGATGCGCGCGAGCAGGCGCTGGCGCGGCATGCGGAGCGCGTCGCCGCCCCCGCTTTCGCCTGGGCGGGCAACTGGCTGTTTGCCGCCACGCACCACAAATCCCGCTATTTTGCCGCCGCCGCGCTGCTTGCAATCGCCGTGTTCAGCGGCGGCGCCTACTGGCACCACGAACATGATGTCAGCGAGGTGGATGTCGCGATCCTGACCGACGAGCTCCCGATCGAAGTATATGTGGATTAAGACGCTTTGCCTCGCCCTGCTGCTGCAAGGAAGCATGGCCGCAGCCGCTCCGCTCGTGCCGTGGGCCCAGCTTGGCCCGGCAAAACAGGAGATTCTGCAACCCCTCGCCACCCAGTGGGATACGCTGCCCCCCAGGCTGCAAAAGAACCTGCTGCATGCCGCCAAGCGCTATCCTAAGCTTACTCCGGAAGAAAAGCGGCGATTCCAGGACAAGCTGGAAAAATGGAGCAAGCTGACGCCGGAACAACGCAAGCGCGCAAGGGAAAAGTTCCAGGCTTTCAGCAAGGTGCCAGCGGCGGAGCGCGAACAGGTGAAGCGGATGATGCACGAGCAGGATGCGAAAAAAGCAGAAACTGCGGCAAGCGGCGTGCCGCCCTCCGCGCCCATCAAGTAAACCCTGGCGCGGGTTGGCCTGAGCCCGATGCGGGCAGCCCCGCTAATGGGTAGTCTGCGCTGCAAGCAGTTTGCCAATCTCATGCTTTAGCAGGTCTTCCGTAACCACACCCGCGTGCAGGTAATTTATCTTGCCTTCCCTGTCTATAAAATAAGTGGTCGGCATGCCATACAGGCCGTAGCCGTCTTTGATTTTTCCGGTTTTGTCCAGGCCGGCGGGAATGGTCAATCCCGTTTTTCGCAGGAACTCCTTTGCTTTCTTTTCCGTATCGTCCACGGCGATAGCCAGGAATGCCACTTCCTGTGGCGGATATTGATGTGCGACCTTTTCGATAATGGGCGTCTCTTCCCCGCAGGAAACGCACCACGAAGCGAAGAAGTTGATTACTACGGCTTTCCCCTTGTAGTCGCTCAAACGGAAATTTCCGCCGCCAAAGAGCTCAATGGTGAAGTCGGGCGCGGCTTCCTTCGCGGTTGCCTGGGTTGCTGTTTCCCTGGTGCAGGCCTGGATTGACAGTAATCCGCCCAGAAGAAGCGCGAGCGCGAAACGGTAAGATTTAGATAACAAAGTTTTTCCCCGAATCAATGCGGGCAGGAAGCTGGTATCAATGATTTTTATGCCCGGCATGACTGTCGTGCTGATGGCCGCCCGCATCTTCCGCCAGGCCGGAGCGAACCGTGGCTGCAACCTCGGCCTTTTCCCCGTTCTTGAAAGTCAATGTCATGGGAACCGCATCGCCGGTACGGAGCGGTTTATTTGCCTTCATCAGCATCAAGTGCATCCCGCCGGGCCTCATCGTCACCGAAGCGTGCGGGGGAATGGCGAGTTCCTTCTGGTGTTCCATGTGGGTCATGTTTCCGTGCATGACGCTCCGGTGAATTTCCACCAGGCCGAAAGCGGGGCTGGAAATATTGACCAGCAGTTGCGGCTTTTCGCCATTGTTCCTGATTTCCAGATAAGCGGCCAGCACCTTGACGTTGGGCGGCGCGGCCTGCACCCAGGGGTCAAGTATCTGGATTTCCGCGCTTTCGGCGCGAGCGCCCAGGGCGACAGCAAGCCCGAGCGCGAGAAAAACAATCCGCTTCATAAAATTCCCCATCGCTTTTTTCCTCTCTCGTTATAGAACGCACGCATCTTCAGAAATACACCTGCCACCTCCTCCGGGGTTTGCGGGGGAGGAAACCGCCCATACAACCTTCCTTGCGGATCCACCACAAAGATGGAGGAATTATGGCTTACCAGATAGGCATCGTCCGGCTTGCCGGGCTCCCTGGCGTGTATGGAATACAGCGCGCTCATCTGCCGGGAAAAAGCCTCCAGTTCGGCGGCGCTTCCGGTTACGCCAATAAACTTGCTGTTGAAATAGGCGGCGTACTCCTTGAGCGATTCTGGAGTATCACGTTTGGGGTCAACCGAAACAAAAATGCCCTGGATTTCCGGTTGAATCCCCGTCTCCTTTTCGAGTATCTTGAACGCCCGCCCCAGCACCCCCATCGTAACGGGGCAAACATCTGGGCAGTGGGTGTAGCCAAAAAAGATGAAGCTCCACTTTCCTTTCAAATCACGCAAGCCCAGCGTTTTATTGCCGGCGCCAGCCAATTTGAATTCCGTCAGATCCCTGGCCTGCCAGAAAAGATAATCCTCGATTTCTGCCGGTGCCCGGACCACGGTATCCCGGCTCATCTTCCAGCCAATAAAGGCCGTGGCGGACAGGGCGATGGCCAGCAAAAGTGCGAGCTTCCATTTCCCCGCACCCGGCTTATTCATCCGCGCTCCTTCCGGAAGCTGCCCCGCTTTCTTTGCAGGATGCCATACACAAAAAGTGCGACCCCGCCAATGCCGATGGCAACATAAAAAATATCCAGCTCAAATCCTATTGTCCTGGCCAGCAATGCGGTTATGGCGCCCAAGCTTACCAGCACGGCGCCGAAAATCTGCATTTTGACACCTTTTGACGGCATGGTCACAGCACAAAACCAAGAACGAACGCCTTGTAGTGACGCATCAGGCCGGTAATATTCATGAGTGCGGCGGCAAGCAGAACCAGGCCGCAGGCGTTTTTTATCGGCGCGGCGCGCAGGGTGGCCTTGCGCCTTCCGAGAAACAGAATAAGGGCAACCGACACCAGGCACAAGGCGATGCTGGTGCCAAGCCCGTAGCAGAACGCCAGAACCCATCCACCGGCCGCCGTGCTCCGCTGCGATGCCAGCCCCATGATGTCCGACAGCATGGGGGTGATGCACGGCGAATACATGAGCGCGAAGGAGATTCCGATAAGCAGGGATAGAACGCTCAACAGAAACGGGCGATGCAACCTGCCCAGCGCGGGGTTGCGGTTGACCAGGAATATATACAGGCTGGCCAGCAGGATGAGGAGACCTGCAACGATTCTCAGGCTGCCGATGTTGGTGATCAACGGCCGGCTGAAGCTCAGCCCGGACGCGATCAGCAGGGAATAAAAGAGGGTGAAGCCTGCCGTGTAGGCGATGCAGGGGAAAATGACCCACCGCAGGATTCCCGCATCCTTATATTGAAGGAGCGTCGCCAGATAAACGCCGGTAATAAAGGCGATAAAAAAAGGGCTGATTTGCAAAATACAAAGTTGCCAGATGGAGAAGAAAGAGGAAAAGCCGCCCCATGCTGCCGCGCCGCCGCCCATCAAATAATCTCCTTGACCCATTGCCGGAATTCATCCGGCTTCTTCGCGATGTTTCCGTAAAAAGCCCGTTTCACGATTCCGTTCTTGTCAATAAAGAAAGTGGTTGGGGGAGCGCTGACACCATAATCGTTTGCGATCCGGTCGCCCTTGTCGTAGCCGGTCGGGAAAGGCACCTCCCACTTTTTGACGAAACCTTCAAACTTTGACCGCGAATCCTGAATGCCGACCATGAGAAACACGACGGGATCGTCCTTGTGCCTTGCGTGTGCCTGTTTCATCAGCGGCAGGGACTCGTTGGAACAAGGGCACCAGGAGGACATAAAGGTAATGACCAGCCCCTTGCCCGAGTAATTCTCCATGCTGCCGATCCCGCCATCTAGCAACTCCAGAGTAAAAGGTGCGGCCTTTTCCCCGACCTGCAATAACGGCTTGCCGCCCTCGCTGCAGGCGGAAAGAAGCACTGCAAGCAGGAAGGTGAAACAAAGATTTTTAACGGGCATGGCGAGTTTCATCATCAGGGGTGGTTTTTGCCATGCCCGTTCCCCCACCCCAACCCTCCCCCGGAGGCCGAAAAGCTTTTGGCCGGGCACCCGGGAGAGGGGGCAAACGAATCGCTGCGCGAGTTTTACGTTACAGCAGCTTGTCAAGCTCATGTCGCAACAATTCCTCTGTAACATTGCCCGAATGAAGATAGTTGACCATGCCTTGCTTGTCCACGAAATAGGTGGTGGGTATGCCGTACAAGCCGTAGGAATTCTGGATGCCTGCGGTCGAGTCAATTCCTATCGGGAAGGTGACGCCATATTTTCTTATGAAATCCCTGGCGTTGGCTTCCGTGTCGTCGGTCGAGATGCCAAGAAACACTACGCCCTTGGGCCGATATTCCTGAACAATTCTTTCAATCGCAGGCATTTCTTCCCGGCACGGCAGGCACCACGAAGCAAAGAAATTGATCAGGACAGGCTTCCCCTTGTAAGCGCCGAGCTGAAAATTGCCGCCCTCCAGCAGCGCGAGCGTGAAGCCGGGAGCCGCTTCCCTGACCGCCAGGGATGGTTTGGGAAGCAAGTCTTTTGGCGCATCCCTTTGCGTAAGCAGCAGGCCGACGACCGCCATGGCAAACACCAGGCCGGCAACGGCAAGCACAATGAGCGACTTATACGATTTCATGTCCGGCATAGTTCACTCCGGCAATTGTGGCACAGGAAGGTTCCACTGGAATGTTCTTGTTCCCAGGCCGGCCAGTTGCATCGTAATCTCCAGCGCGGCGGATTGGCCTGGTTCCGTTGCGGGGAAGGTGAGCATCCCCTGATTATGGTGCTGCTGGCCATCCCGGTAGAGCACCGTCCATCCGGTCGCGCCTTGCGGCGGGCCGTTGTTGACGCGAAGCGCGGACATTTCAGCGAGATTCCAGGGGGGAACCGTGCCTTGATGGGTGTTGATGAAAACAACAAAAAGCGCATCCTGCTGATTGGGCGGCAAATTGCGCACTCCCAGATAAGGCATCAGGCGAAGGTGCTCGCGCGGCACGTAAATAATATCCAGAAACAGGTCGTTTTCCCCGAAATCGCTCCTCCACAAGTACTGTTTGACAAACTTCATGGTTTTTTCGGGGAGAACGGTCGGCACATTGCTCAGGAAATTGTTCTGCAAATACCGCGTGATGGTTTCGGCGTGACGCTCCGTTATTCCCGCACGGTCGGGGGCCTTCATGCGCGCGACCACCGATTCCCATTCTGCGGCGGTTCTGGGTTTCTTCTCGATGACATCCTTGCCGTGGCATTGCCTGGTGCAGGTGCTTTGGTACAGCCGCTTGATTTCGCCGGAAGTCAATTTTTCAATCATGTTGTGCCGGTACATAAAAAGCTTCCCTTCGCCGTACAGACTATTGATTGTAGCGCCGGGCGCCTGATCGGTCAGGTACATGACTGCAAGAATGATAACGGTTACACCGAGCAGCAGAAACAGGCTGATGCTGACAAACATGGGCTTCACTGGCGCTTTCTTTCTTTTGCCATTGCTACGCTCGTTTAAGTTTTGGCTTGGCGGCGGCATTCAGTGCCGATTGAATTTGCGTGCCAACAGCACAGGCAACGGGAGGGGGAAACGCATTGCCAATTTGACGGTATGCTGCGGTTTTCTTGCCGCTAAATTGCCAATGGTCGGGGAATCCTTGGATACGTGCGGTCATGCGAACTGTCAGGCGTGGCATACCGATAAAGTCTTGTTCTGGAGCGGCATCAGCGATACCCGTACCATCCACGCCAATTGATGCCCACGCCTTTTTTGCCCGGGTGGGGCCGAGATCAGGGCCACCATGTTTTTTACTACCGCCAACCAATGTAGGGGCTATATCACAAGCTCTTTCGCGCCATGGTATTGCACCGCGCCAGCCGTTTGCAGCGATGAGGTCAAAAAGCGCCTCGCCGACAGTTGGCGGGGGTGCGATATGTGCTGACGGCCAATTGAAATGTTCTGCGGCATTTTTCTTTAACGCCACAAAGACAACTCGTGGGCGCAACTGAGGAACGCCAAATTCGCTTGCGTTAAGCAAGCGCCATTCGGCGACATAACCAAGCTTTTTCAAATCGGCGATAATTTTTGCGCGGTACTCATCAAAAACAGCATCGAGCAGCCCGCGCACATTTTCCAGCATTACAGCCTGAGGCTGGCACTCGGACACCAGTCGAATTGCCTCAGGGAAGAGGTCGCGCTCATCTTCGTTGCCATGTTGCTTGCCTGCCTGTGAAAAAGGCTGGCAAGGCACCCCCCCTGCCAGGAGTTCAATGCCTCTCCATTTTTCGGCCGCGTAATGGCGTAGGTCGCCTTCCGTAACATTCCAATAATTGCGGTTGAAGCGGAGGGTTTGGCAGGCTGATGCTTCAATCTCTACGAGGCTGACATGCTCAAAGCCGGCTTGTTCCAGCCCAAGAGCCTGACCACCGGCACCCGCACAAATTTCCACTGAATTTAGCAACATGAATCCGCGCCTTTTGTGTGTGATTCGCTGATTCTACAGGGCATCAGCTATTCAATAAAGCAGGTTTCATGTGCCGCGCTGAGTAAATCTATTCATCCTATATTTACTCCTCTGTTGGCAAAGAACATTATGCGATTTCAATAGATTATGACGCTTTCATGAATGCGAATAAATTCGCGCTGCAAACCCGCGGGAATTCAGGTTCATATCCGCCGAGGAGAAGCGTTCGGTCGCGCTATTGTAGCGGTCACTGATCACGCTATTTCTGCTTATCTTAAGCCGGAGAAGCCGAAAACAAACGCAGGTACGAATTTATTCGCACATAGCCTGGTGTTCGTGCGAATAAATTCGCACCTACGAACCCCTCAACTGAGGTTTTCAGGTTTATTGGCTTCGATGCCCGCAGGCGGCGCGGTATTGCAGAATCCTTGCGGGGCGACATCCAGCGCCGCATTGAACTTGCTGGAAAGATTCTGGAATGCCACCAGCGCGGTTAGCTCGATAATGACATCATCGCTGAAGTGGCTTTTGAGGCGCGCAATCAGTCCGGCATCCACCTGGCGACCGGTATGGGTGATGGTTTCGGCATAGGCCAGCGCAGCCTTGGTGCGGTCATCGAACAACGGGGATGCCTCGAATTCCGGCAAGGCTGCCAGATGCGCCTCGGTCAAGCCGCGTTTGATGCCGGTGGCGGAATTGATGTCAACGCAGAACGCGCACCAGTTGATTTGCGACACCAGCACCGTGACGAGCGTCCGCAATGGCGGTTCGAGGGGGGACGATTTGCGGTCCAGCGCGCCGTAGAGCAAGGACAGGGTGGCAAAAACCTTGGGCGAGCGCCCCCACAGCCGCGCGGGCTCCAGTTCGCTGCCATAGCGCCGCCGCTGGTTGGCGAGAAACAGCCGCACATACCAGGGAAAGCGGTGGCCGGGCGGAGTTTCGATATGGCTCATGCGCTGCCTCGATGATCTTTCAGGAATCCTGCGGCTTGTTGAAAAAAATTCTTTTCACGCCAACATAAATTCCGTAAAACATCAAAAACACCCAAACCGCCAACCCGGCCCACAGCAAGGCCCAATCCGGCGTATCAAAGCTTCTCGTGTACTGATAAATCTTCCCGCGTATTCTCTGCATGGGGGTGATGCGGGCGTCGTCTCCGTACTTGCCGATGAAGTAATCCATGATCTGCTGTTTGCTCATCCCCCGATTGATCATCTCGCCGACCTGGTTCTTCCATTCCAGACCGCAGGTCATGTTGCAATCCTCCAGGATAAGCGGGCATTCGCACGGGCAAGCCAGGTCTTTCGCGACCTCGTTGACGGTTAACGCCGAGGCTCCGGACGGGGTTGCGGCAACTATTGCCGCCGCGAACAAACAACAAAGAAGTGACCGGCAGGCGGCCAGCGAACTCATGGCTGCCCTCCCCGTTTTTTCCGGGAACGGATGCGCCAGGCGATCAGCGCCAGAACGCCCAACATGCCTGTTCCGGAAATCGCATAGAGCGTTTTTCTGATGTTTCTCTGGCCTTCGTAAGATTTTCCTTGGGCCTGCGTTTCCTTCATCGAGGAATATTTGATGTCAACCGATGGTTTGGGGTCGCTCTTGAGATAATTGATACCGAACGCGACTTCCTGGTTCGTGGCAACGCCTTCCAGCTTGTAGATAACGTGGTTGAAGCCCTTGATTACGCTTATGGAGCCATCTTTCAGGGAAGCCGATGCATTTTCCGGCGGGGATACGCTGAATGCGGTGCTCCGCAAAGGCTGTTGCAGGTCAACCTCCATGCTTCTTACCGGATGGTTTGCCCTGATGCGGTAAGCGATTTCCTTTTTCTCGTTTTGCACATCGAGCTGCGGGGTGTGAAAACTGAGATAGAAATTGGGGTAGGGAAGCACCAGGCTCACCTCGTCATACACGCCCTTGCTGACAGTCTTGTAAAGCTGGCAGAAATGCTGGCCTTCATGCGAGAGGCTGCACGCATCGCTGATGACGGAGCCTTTGGGTATGAGAAAGCTGGTCCTGATGGGATAGCTCGCGGCTTCATCGAACTTGCCGTCGTAAATCGCCAGCACGCTGGGGTCATCATATTCCGGCATGATGGAAACCTTCATCCGGCCTATGGACTGGACTCCTGGCGCGCCGCCGCTTCCCGGCGGGTTTCCCGCGTCCTTGCCGCATCCGGAATGGAGCGGCGCAAGAAGAACAACCGTGGCGATAATTCTGATGTGGCTGGCTGTGTTCATGTATTACCTGCGGAATGTTGCATGTTGACATCTCTTGGGCGCCGCTGTTCCCGCGAAACCGAAAAAGCGAGTGCAGAGGGTGCAAGTTTCGAGAGATGGCCGTCCGGGTTATCGCCAAAACTGTTTGCGCGGCACGAGTTGCCTTGAACCCGGATAATCCATTAACGTGAATCTCGTGCCCTGATGGAATATCCGGGTTGAAACACTAGTGTCGCAAACCAGAAATAACGAAACATGAAACGGCGTCTTTTTCCGCCATGCCGCGTTGCATCCCCTTGCCGTATACCCCATACGGCTGCGGGTCTGCGCCTTGCCTGGCAAAAAAATCCATCCGTTTCATTTGTTCTTTGCGACACTAGCCGATCCTGGCCGCAGCGAATTCTACCCCATCGCAGCGGCGTTTCGCATCTTCCGCAGGGTGAAATGCTCTACAATTCCGGCATCGAGCGATACACAATCGGGCGGGGCAAAAAGGCAGCTCCTGTCAAATGGCCGGCTATGGGAAACGGAGAATATCTGATGCCATCTCTGAAAAGGTTCATCAAGCTGTTGCGGTGCGGGCCGCGCCTGTCCTGCCTGTTTGCGTTCGCCTGGTTGTCCGCCTTTACGGCGTGTTACGCCGGGGATGACGTTTCGGAGCAAAGCTACCTGCAGGATTTCCCGGTGGTGCTGAGCGCCTCGCGCCTGAGCCAGCCCTTGTCGGAAACCCCCAACGCGGTAACGGTGATAGACCGCGCCATGATCAAGGCCTCCGGGTTCCGCAATATCGCGGATGTGTTCAAGCTGGTGCCGGGCATGTATGTGGACTACAAGGACGGTTACACGCCATTCGTTTCCTATCGTGGCGGAATGGATGAATACACGCGCCGGATGCAGGTGCTGGTAGACGGGCGCTCGGTGTACTTGCCACCCTACAACACCGTGGACTGGGAAGATCTGCCCTTGCATGTGGATGACATCGAGCGCATCGAGGTGGTGCGCGGACCAGCGGCAACTTCATACGGATCAAACTCGATCCTCGGGGTAATCAATATCACCACGCGCGATGCCGCCGCGCTGAACGGGGCGAGCATTTCTGCCACCAAGGGAAATGGCGGGGGTGGAAACGGGGTATCGGATGCCGTGGTTCATTATGGCATAAGCGGCGAACGCCTGGATTACCGGCTTACCTTTGGCGCGCGATCCGATAACGGGTTTCATTATCCGTCCAGCTCGCCGAACTACTACAACGGGTATGACGACGGCAGCACTACCTATATGGCCAATCTGCGGAGCAACTTCCGCCCGAACGCCACTGACAGTTTCGACCTGCAACTGGGTTTCAGCACCGGCAAGCGCGCGACGGGAGACCCGAGAAACACCAATTCCCCCCCGCACGAAATAAGGAACAAGTCCAGTTTTCAGCAGTTGAACTGGTTGCGCACGCTGGATCAGCAAAATGATTTCCGGATGCATTATTACCGCATAACCCGCAGCTCGACCGATGAAAGATATAACGCTGTCCTTGCGCCCGTCGTTAGCAGCACCTGGCTGACGGACAATGTTTCCGCGCAACGCCAGGAGCTGGAATTGCAGCACACGGCTCAAATCGGCAAGGCAAACCGGCTGGTGTGGGGGGTGGCGGTGCGCCACGAATCGGCGGACGCGCCAACCCTGCTGAAAGCGCCGCAAAGCCTGCAACAGTCCCGGTTGTTTGCGAATGATGAATGGCGCATTTCGTCCCGGTTCCTGCTGAATGCCGGAGCAATGCTGGAAAATAACGGCATGGGCCACAGGAATCTTTCGCCGAAACTGGCGCTCAATTATCACGCCGCGCCGGAGCACACGTTCCGGGCGGGTATCTCGGTCGCGCACCGCAATCCTGCATGGGTGGAAGAGAGCAGCAACAACCGGTACGTGACGAGCACGACAGCCGGCCCCAATACCTTGTACCAGTATTTATATTCGTCCGGGGGGCTGCGACCGGAACGCGCGCTTTCCAGAGAGATCGGCTATCTGGGGAGCTTCCATAACGGGCTGTCGCTGGACGTGAGGGCATATAACGACCAGGTAAGCGACGTTATCTTTTTTGACCCCTTTATTTACCCCGGATCGCAAAGACAGACAACGTATGATTTTCGTAACGAGTTCACGGTGCATAACACGGGTTTGGAGGGAACGGTCAAATATGATTGGGGCGCGCGAAAGAACAGCCTGACCTTCAATTTTGCCCATCAGTTATCCAGCGCTGTTCTGGTGGGCACTCCTGTAGCCCTGGCCCAGTCGCCCCCCCCCCCTCCGATATGGCTGCCGCCCGCGCAGGCGCCTTTTTGGCCGCTACTGTGGCCCGGCGTTCAGAATGCCGCGCTGGCGGCGGTTCAGGATGTTGCCAATGGCTTCGGTGCGTCCGTGCCCATGAATAGTTTCAGCCTGTTGTATTCCCGGCAGATGAGCGATGCGTACTCGGCCAGTGTCGGCTATTTCCAGCAAGGCGCCGTCCATGTCTATGCGGGGGAAGGCCCCCAGCCGCTGAACCGCAGGCTGGATATGCGTGTGGCCAGGCGGCTTGGGCCAAGCGGGAAGGCGGGGGGAGGGGAGGTTTCGCTGACCGTCCAGAATATGCTCGATGATAACAATGTCGGGTACAGCGGTTACTTATTCGACAGGCGCGCCTATCTTGCCGCGACAATCCACTTTTAACGTGAAACTCGCGGAGCGAGCCTCTGTCCCCCTCTCCCTTTTGGGGGAGGGCCGGGGTGGGGGAAACGGGCATGGCGAGTTTCATCAACAAGGGCGGCATATTTGCCATGCCCGTTAGCCGGATAGCTTCCCCGCTCATACCGGCTTTCCGGTCTGCCAGCCGCGCAATCGCCGGTTTGGCTGCGGTGTTTCTGTGTTTGTTTCTTTCGTCCGGCCACCTTCATGCCGCGCCGCTTGCCGTCACCGTCGCGCTCAGCGAAAACGACGGGCCTTACCTGGAATTCTCCGGCGCGCTGCATGATTTGCTCCTCAGGAAGAATGTTGACCTCGTGGTCATGGACGACCCCGCGAAGCCGGTTGCGCATCGCGGGCTGGTCATCGCGGTCGGGATGAAAGCCGCCACGACCGTTGCGGGCGGCAACGCGCCCGCCGTCCTCAATGTCCTCATCCCGAAAGCCGGACACGAGAAATTGCTGCGCGACTTCCCGCAGCGGGCAAATTCCAGGACTTATTCGGCGATATTCCTGGATCAACCGGCCGAGCGCATGGTGCGCCTGATCGAAGCCCTGTTGCCGGGCAGGCGCCATGTCGGCGCATTGATAGACAGTTTTCCGCCGGACGAGCTGGCGCAGCTCAGGCAGCGGATGACCAGGCACGGCATGACCCTGCATGAACGGGTTGCCGGATCGGGTATTTCGCTGGTCAACGCATTGCAGGAAGTGCTGCAAGACAGCGAGCTGCTGCTCGCGCTGCCGGACGGGGCGATTTACAACAGCCAGACGATACGCAACATTCTGCTGGCCTCCTACCGAAGCGGCGATCCGGTGATCGGGTTTTCGCCCGGTTACGTCAAGGCGGGCGCGTTGGGCGCGCTGTTCAGCACGCCGCCGCAGATTGCCGCACAGGCCGCTCTTGCCATCCAGCAGTTCGGCGAAACGCGCACCCTGCCGCCCGCCCAGCACCCGCAACTGTTTGAGGTGTCGGTCAACGAACAGGTGGCCCGCTCGCTGGGCCTGGCCGTCAAGAGCACGGAAGAATTGCACCAGGAAATCAGCGCGATCGAGGGGGATGCCCCGTGAGACCTTCGGGAATCCGGCAGCAAACTCTGCTGGTTGCGCTGATTCCCATCGTGGTGATGACGGCGCTGTTCGCGAGCTATTTCATTTATGTGCGGTATGCCGATGTGGACCGCGCGCTGCTCGAACGCTCGCAACTGGTGGTGCGCCAGCTTGCCTCCTCGGCCGAGTATGCGGTTTTTTCCGGCAATATGGCGCTGTTGAAGCAGAGCGTTCAATCGGCGCTCGCCCAGCCGGATGTGAGCGCGGCGGCAGTGCTGGGTGCGGACGCCAACCCGCTGATGGCGTCGGGAAACGGAAACGGCACGGGAGAAGTATTATCCGCCAGGGTGAGCCCGCTCTCCCCGGTTTATCAGGACAACAATACTTTGTTGCTGTATGAACCTATCGTTGCCACCCAGATCAAGCTGGATGAACTGGCGGGCGGCACGGAAGCCGCGCCTGTTGCGGCCAAGCCGCTCGGCGCGGTGACCATCGAAATCAGCAAAGCCCGCCTGAACCGGCAAAAAAGCGAGATGATGGCCTTCAATCTGGTGGTCATGCTGCTGGTTCTGCTGGTGTCTTCCCTGGTGGCGTTGTGGGCGGCGCGCCGGATCATCGGCCCGGTTCTGGACATGGGGCTTGCCGTCCGCCGCATCGGGAGCGGCATTCTGGATACGCGCATCCCCCCGCAACCGGGGGTGTACGAACTGGACGAACTGGCCGCCGGCATAAACAGCATGACCGGCCAACTGCGGCAGGACCGGGAAACCCTGGAATACCGCATCGGGAAAGCCACCAGGGAACTGCGCGAAAAAAAGGAGGAGGCGGAGCAGGCCAGCCGCGCGAAAAGCGAATTTCTCGCCAACATGAGCCACGAAATCCGCACGCCGATGAACAGCATCATCGGCATGTCGCAACTGGCGCTCAAGGCGGAAAGCGACCCCCGGCAGCGCGATTACCTCAAAAAAATCCAGTTGTCCGGCGAGCATCTTCTCGGCGTCATTGACGATATCCTCGACTTCTCGCGAATTGACGCCGGCAAGCTCGAACTGGAAACCATCAGCTTTGACCTGGACGGAGTCAGGCAAACCCTGGCCAATCTGGTCAGTTGGAGAGTGGCGGAAAAGGGCCTCCGGCTGGTGTTCGATTTCGACCCCTGCATTCCGCGCTGCCTGCGCGCCGACCCGTTGCGGCTCAGCCAGATTCTGATCAACTACATAAACAACGCCGTCAAGTTCACCGAACGAGGCGAAATCATCGTCCGCGCCAGAATGATTATAGAAGGCGCAAGCGAAATCCTGCTGCGCTTCGAGGTGCAGGACACCGGCATTGGCATTTCCGGGGAGCAGCAGACCAGACTATTCCGCTCCTTCCAGCAATGCGAACCCTCCACCAGCCGGAAATATGGCGGCTCCGGCCTCGGTCTGGCCATCTGCAAACGGCTGGGGGAACTGATGGGTGGCGAAGTGGGAGTGCAAAGCGAGACGGGCCTGGGCAGCACGTTCTGGCTGACCGCGAAGGTCGGCAAAGGCGCGGCGCAGGAACTGCCCGGTCCGGAGGGCGGACCAAAGGGGCAGGAGCGGGCCGGCAGAATGCTGGATGCAATGGCGGCACTCGATGGCAGGCGCATACTGCTGGCCGAAGACAATCCGTTCAACCAGCAGGTGGCGCGCGAATTCCTGGAAGATGGCGGCGCCACCGTACACGTAGCCCAGAACGGGCAGGAAGCGCTGGAACTGCTGCGCCGCGAGCCATTTGACTGCATCCTGATGGACATGCGGATGCCGGAAATGGACGGGCTGGAAACGACGCGGCAGATCCGCGCCGACCCCGCCCTCGCCGGCGCGCGCATCATTGCCATGACCGCCAACGCTTCGGGCGATGACCGCGAGCGCTGCCTTGCCGCCGGTATGGACGATTTCATCGGCAAGCCGTTCCAGCCCGACAATTTTTATGCCACTCTCGCCAAATGGCTGCCACCGCAGCCGCAGAAAACGGCTTCTCCGGCGCACCCCCCCCGCATTGCTGCGGCAGTCGTACCTGCGGGCGGCCCGGATGTCATTGATCTGCTGGTGTTGGGCGAACTGGTCGGCAACGACAGCCAAAAAATCCGCTCGTTTGCGCGAAGGTTTGTCGAGTCATCCCGCGAGGACGTGGACAGGATCGAGGAAGAGATGGCGCGCGGCAACCTCGCGGCGGTGAGCGAGCTCGGGCACCGCGCCAAGTCCCCGGCCAGGATGGCGGGAGCGACCCGTTTCGCCGACCTGTGCCAGGCGCTGGAAAATTGTGCGGCTGCCGGGAACGCGGAGCAGGCTAAAAGCATCGTAAGCCAATTGCGCCCGTTGCTGGGGCGCATCGCGGAGAAAGTGGATAATTCGCTTCCCGAACTGTAGGTGCCAGATGCTACAGAGAACCGGCTCATAAACCCCATGGCGGGAAAATTCTACATAAAGACCTTTGGCTGCCAGATGAACGAGTACGACTCGGGCAAGATGGCGGACGTGTTGCGCGCCAGCGAGGGGATGGAGCAGACCGATACCCCGGGAGATGCCGACATCATCCTGTTCAACACCTGCTCGGTGCGCGAGAAAGCGCAGGAAAAGGTGTTCTCCGACCTGGGGCGGGCGCGGCAGTTGAAGCGTCTCAGGCCGGGTTTGCTGATCGGCGTGGGCGGCTGCGTCGCCAGCCAGGAGGGCGACACGATCGTGAAGCGCGCGCCCTATGTGGACATGGTGTTCGGGCCGCAGACCCTGCACCGGCTGCCGCAACTGATCGCGGCGCGGCGCGCGGGCGGACGCCCGCAGGTGGATATCAGTTTCCCCGAAATCGAGAAGTTTGACCATCTGCCCGCACCCGCCGCCACGGCGGGTTCCGCTTTCGTTTCCATCATGGAAGGGTGCAGCAAATACTGCACCTATTGCGTGGTGCCCTATACGCGCGGCGAGGAGATGTCGCGCCCGTTCGCCGACGTGATGCGCGAAGCGGAGGCGCTGGCGGAACAAGGCGTGGGCGAAATCACTTTGCTCGGCCAGAATGTCAACGCTTATCGCGGCGCGATGGACGATGGCGACATCGCCGATCTCGCCTTTCTGTTGCAGGCGATCGCGGCGCTGGACGGGGTACAGCGGCTGCGCTTCACCACCTCGCACCCGAAGGAAATGTCGCAGCGCCTGATTGACGCGTTTGCCCGCATACCCAAGCTGGCAAGCCACCTGCACCTGCCGGTGCAATCCGGGTCTGACCGCATCCTGGCGGCGATGAAGCGCGGCTACACCGCGCTCGAATACAAATCGCTCATCCGCAAGTTGCGCGCGGCGCGCCCGGACATCGTGTTGACTTCCGATTTCATCGTGGGCTTTCCCGGCGAGACCGGGCGCGATTTCGAGGCGACCATGAAGCTGATCGAGGATGTCGGTTTTGATTCCAGTTTCAGCTTTGTTTACAGTCCGCGTCCCGGCACGCCCGCCGCCGAAATGGTGGATGACACGCCGCAGGAAATCAAGGCGGAGCGCCTGCACCGGCTGCAAGCCCTGATCGGAAAGCAGGAGCAGGCGATCAGCCAGGGCATGCTGGGCAGCATCCAGCGCGTGCTGGTGGAAGGGGTGTCCAGAAGGGATGGCCGGGAACTGGCCGGGCGCGCCGATAATAACCGTGTCGTGAACTTTACCGGCTCCCCCGGCATGGTGACGCGCTTTGTGAATGTAGAAATTACTGCCGCCTTGTCGCATACCCTGCGCGGCGAGCTGGTGCCGGAGCGGCCATGAGCGACCTGCAGTTTTCCCTGGAACCAGCCGACAATGTCCGCCTCGCAAGGCTGTGCGGCGCGTTTGACGAGAACCTGCGCCAGATCGAGGTGGCGCTGGAAGTGGCCATCGCCCGGCGCGGCGAGCATTTCAGCGTGCAGGGCGAACCCCGCCAGATCGCGCTTGCGCGCCAGGTCTTGCAGGATTTTTACCGCGATGCCGGGCACGATATTTCGCTGGAACAATTGCAGCTCGGCCTGATCGAAGCGATGAAGACAGCCAGGGCGCCGGAAGCGCAGGCCGACTTCGTGCCGCTGCTGATGACGCGGCGGGCCGAGATACGCGGTCGCACGCCGCGCCAGAACGACTACCTGCAAGCCATCCAGCAATACGACATTACGTTCGGCGTAGGCCCCGCCGGCACCGGAAAGACCTATCTCGCCGTCGCCTGCGCAGCAGATGCGCTGCAACGCGAGGCGGTGAAGCGGCTGGTGCTGGTGCGCCCGGCGGTGGAGGCGGGCGAGCGCCTCGGCTTTCTGCCGGGCGACATGGCGCAGAAAGTGGACCCTTACCTGCGCCCGCTCTACGACGCGCTCTACGACCTGATGGGCATGGACAAGGTGGGCAAGGCATTCGAGCGCGGCATTATCGAAATCGCCCCGCTCGCCTACATGCGCGGGCGCACCATCAACCACTCCTTCATCATTCTGGACGAAGCCCAGAACACCACGCCGGAGCAGATGAAAATGTTTCTTACGCGCATCGGTTTTGGCAGCAAGGCGGTGGTCACCGGCGACGTGACGCAGATTGACCTCGCACGCGGGCAGAAAAGCGGCCTGGTGGAAGTGCGCAGTATCTTGAAGGAAGTGCGCGGCATTGCGTTCTGCGATTTCCTGGCGGAAGATGTGGTGCGCCACCCGCTGGTGCAGAAAATCGTTTCCGCCTACGAGCGCCACGAGCAGAAGCGCGAGGCGTGATCTGCCCCGCCGGATCAGCGCAGGAACGAACCCCGCATCCACACACAAACGGAAGGAGAAATCGTGTCTTCACCCCTGGATCAAACCGCGCTCGATCAACTGTTCCTGGCCGCCCGCACCCACAACGCCTGGCAAAACCGCCCGGTGCCGGATGAACTGCTGCACCGTCTCTACCATCTGTTCCGCATGGGGCCGACCTCGGCCAACTGTTGTCCGGCGCGCATCGTATTCGTCAAGTCCGGGGAAGCAAAGGAGAAACTCCGGCCCGCGCTCGACGAAGGCAACCGCGCCAAAAGCATGGCGGCGCCGGTTACGGCCATCATCGGCTACGACATGAGGTTCTACGAAAAAATGGAGCGGCTGTTTCCGCATGTAAAAGGCGTGCGGGGCTGGTTCGACAAGGACGAGCAGACCGCATTCACCGCCGCCTTCCGCAACGGCACGCTGCAAGGCGCCTATCTCATCATTGCCGCACGCGCCCTCGGCCTGGACTGCGGCCCGATGTCGGGTTTCGACAACGCGATGGTGGACCAGCTTTTCTTCGCCGGCTCTGCGGGGAAATCAAATTTCCTGTGCAACCTCGGCTATGGCGACCCTGCCGGGGTATATCCGCGCAGCCCGCGGCTGGAATTCGGCGAGGCTTGCAGCATCGCCTGATGCCGTTTAATCTTTTACGAATCAGCTCTTCACTTTTTTTGAGCAGGTTTCCGTAGGTGCGAATTTACCTCGCAGAGGTTAGCTTTGCATAGCCAACTGACTAAGCTGGCAAACAACGCCAGCAAGTCATTGGTTATTGCACCCTGCGGGTGTTCGCACCTACATTTAGCTCCGGCTCGCCCGGCTTAGGGCACTTCTAACGGGCATGGCGAGTAGCCACCCCCGATTATGAAACTCGCCATACCCGTTCCCTCACTCTACTCTCTGGTTATCCCCGGAGGGAGAGAGGGCGAAGCCCTCGCTGCGCGAGTTTCACGTTAAAAATCACCCGATCATGCCTCGACAAACACGAACGGGTAGCCAGGGTAGCTTGCTGTCTTGCAATGACGCCTTGCGTGTTGTTGCCGCATCGTTTACAGTGGTCGTGCGCCAGACCGGTTGGCTCCGGTCTGGCAGTCAAGGAGTTTCAGGCAATGAATCTGGCACAAAGCAAAATCAGATGGCTGGCCCGGCTGATGCTGGTGCTGGCGCTGTTTGCGCAGGGTGTGGCAGCCGCAAGCGAATGCGCCACCCCCGCCGACGGCCCGGCGCAGGCATTTGCCATCGCGCAGGACGAGGGAGCCGCGCCCTGCCACGACGAAGAAATTGCCAACGCCAATGCCTGCCTGGTGCATTGTACGCAGGCAGACCAGATCGGCGCAGACCAGCACACCTTGCAACTTGCCGCCCCCGCCGGGGTAATCGGTTGGGCAAGCGCGCAACCTCAAGCAATAAGCGCGCTCCCGGTTGTTGTCGCCGGGCTGATCGCGCCCGATACCGGCCCGCCTCTCCCCATCCGTTTCTGCTCCTTCCTGAATTAGCCCTCCCCCGCGCGTGACCGTTCCGCAGCCTGCGGAGCGTCCTGCCGCGCGCTATCTTCTCGCAATGGGTTGCCGCCGTCGGCGGTGCATTTGGAGAAACATCATGGGGAATGGTTTCAAAATAATCATCTGCTGTGCGTTATGGCTGTTCGCCCACGCCGCGGCGAGCCATGCCGGGGAGGCAGGCCGGGAGCAAGGGCTGGGAACCAATCTGGCCGGGCTGCTGGACTATGCCCGTGAACACAATCCCGAATTCGCGGCGATGCGCTACGAGGCGGATGCCGCAGCACAGCGCGTTCAGCCCGCAGCAGCCTTGCCCGATCCGGTGTTGCGCACCGAGCTGATGGACATCACCAACCGCGACATGGACAAGAACCCCAGCCTGCTGCCCTCGCAGGTCGGCAGCACGCGCTATACGTTCACGCAGGGCGTGCCGTGGTTCGGCAAGCGCGACTTGAAGCGGGAGGCAGCCGAGGCCGGCGCAGAACAGGCGCGGGGGCGAACCGCTGCGACCTGGGCGGAACTGGCGATGCAAATCAAGTCGGCTTACGCGCAGTATTACCAGGTTGCGGGCAGCCGGAAGATTACCCGCGACCTGCTCGATCTGGTGGTGCAGATGGAGAAAGTGGCGCAGGTTCGCTATGCCAACGGCCTTGCCGCGCAGCAGGACGCGGTGCGCGCGCAAGTGGAGCAAACGGCCATGAAAACCGAACTGGTCGCGCTGGACAATACCAGGCGGCAAATCGAGGCGCGGTTGAACGCTTTGTTGTCGCGTCCGGCAGTCATGCCGTTTGCCGCCCCGCAAGCCTTGCGGGGCATTCCCGCAACGGCCAGCCTGAAAAACCATACCGCCCTGGAAAACCGCATTCGCGAGCACAACCCGGACTTGTTTGTGGACGAGGCCGGGATCCGCGCGAGTGAAAAAAATCGCGATCTTGCTTACAAGAACCGTTATCCGGATTTTGCGCTGGGTGTTTCTCCGACCCAGATCGGCAGTGGAGTGCGCGAGTGGGGCGTGATGGTCGAGCTCAATATTCCGTTACAGCAGGAGGCGCGCCGCTCGCAGGAGCGCGAATCCGAAGCGATGCTGGCGGCAGCCAAAGCGCGCAAAGAGGCGACCGCCAACCGCATCCTGTCCCTGCTGGCCGAAAACCTGGCAGGCCTTGACGCGGCGCAGCGCATCGAGTTGTTGATCTCCAGCAGCCTGTTGCCGCAAGCGAATGTCGCCTTTGAATCCGCGTTAACCGGTTATCAGACCGGCAGGGTGGATTTTGCGGCGCTGCTGGATGCGTCACGGCAAATCCTGAATGCCAGGCTGGAAACACTGAAGGCACAGACGGACGCGCAGATGCGACTGGCCGAAATCGAAAGACTGTTGGGAGAAGATATATGAAACCGATCAGCGCAATAATTATTGGCGTTCTGGTATTGCTGGGTGCAGGCGCGTCCGGGTATTGGCTGGGAAACCGGAAGGCAGAAGTTGCGGCGCAACAAGAAGCCGCCAGAAAAATTCTGTATTACCGCAACCCGATGGGATTGCCGGACACCTCGCCGGTGCCCAAGAAAGACGCGATGGGTATGGACTACGTTCCGGTGTACGAAGGGGGTGAGGAGCCTGGCAGCGCCGCCTCGCCCTTCGCTGCCTCAGCAGGCTCAGGACAGGTAAAAATCAGCGTCGAAAAAGTGCAGAAGCTGGGGGTGAAAACCGAGCATGCAGAGAAACGTGCGCTCGATAAAACGATACGTGTCGCGGGCCGGGTGGAAGTCAATGAGCGGAATATCCACAACATCGCTCCCAAATTTGAGGGCTGGATAGAAAAGTTGCATGTAAAGACTACCGGGGAACCGGTAAAGAAAGGGCAGGCGCTGTTCGATGCGTATAGCCCGGAACTGGTATCGGCGCAACGCGAGTACGCGATTGCCATGCAAGGCGTCGCGGCACTGAAAGACGCGGACGGCGAAACCAGGAAGAGTATGCAAACACTCGCCGAGGCCAGCCTGCAACGCCTCAAGAACTGGGATATTTCCGAGCAGCAGGTGAAAGAGCTGGCCGAATCCGAAACGGCCAGGCGCAGCCTGACGTTTCATGCCTTTCATACCCCGGTGAACGGCATCGTGCTGGAGAAAAAAGCCCTGGAAGGAATGCGTTTCATGCCCGGTGAAATGCTGTATCAGATTGCCGATCTTTCTCAGGTGTGGGTGATGGCCGATGTTTTCGAACAGGACATCGCCCTGGTAAGGACGGGTGCCAAGGCGAGGGTGAAAATCAACGCCTATCCCGACAAGGAGTTCGAAGGCACGATCACCTACCTCTACCCCATCTTGAAGCCCGAGACCCGCACTGCCACGGTGAGGCTGGAAATCGCCAACCCGCAGGGATTGCTCAAGCCCGCCATGTTTGCGCAGGTGGAAATTCCGGTGACCGGCAAAGGCAAGGTGCTGACCGTGCCGATTTCTGCGGTGATTGACAGCGGCACGCGCCAGATTGTGCTGGTGCAACTGGCGCCGGGACGCTTCGATCCGCGCGTGGTAAAGCTGGGCGACCGCAGCGAAAATCATGTCGAGGTGCTGGAGGGTATCGCGGAAGGCGAGCAGGTGGTGATTTCCGCCAATTTCCTGATTGATGCCGAGAGCAACCTCAAGGCGGCGCTGAGCGGCCTGGACAGCCATGTTGGCAGCATACCGGCAACCGACCAGAAACAGCGAGACACACCGAAATACCCGGCAACAGCGGTCGGGCATCAGGTGCAAGGCACGCTGAATGCCATCAACGCGGACGGTACCGCCAATATTACCCATGGGCCGGTCGAAGCATTGAACTGGCCGGGCATGACGATGGACTTCGCGCTCGCCAACTCATCGCTGGCGGACAACACCGGGATCGGCAGTGCGATAGAGTTTGAAATCGTCGAGCGCAAGCCGGGCGAATGGGTGATTATCAGGCTGCAAGCCAAACCGGCTGCACCTTCCGGCAATCCGCACGCGGGGCACTGACATGCTAAACACCATCATCGGCTGGTCGGCGCGCAACCGCTTCTTGGTGATCCTCGCCACGCTGTTCGTCACGCTGGCCGGCATGTATGCGGTGGTCAAAACCCCGCTGGACGCGCTGCCGGACTTGTCGGATGTGCAGGTGATCGTCTTTACCGAATATCCCGGCCAGGCGCCGCAAGTGGTGGAAGACCAGGTCACTTACCCGTTGACCACCTCCATGGTCTCGGTACCGAAATCCAGAGTGGTGCGCGGCTTCTCGGTGTTCGGCGCTTCCTTCGTGTACGTCATTTTCGAGGATGGCACCGATCTCTATTGGGCGCGCTCGCGGGTGCTGGAATACCTCAATTTCGCTTCCGGCAAAT
The DNA here is from genome assembly GCA_016223025.1 of Nitrosomonadales bacterium. Taxonomy (GTDB): domain Bacteria; phylum Pseudomonadota; class Gammaproteobacteria; order Burkholderiales; family Gallionellaceae; genus VIKH01. Next base: position 22,714 of record JACRPU010000005.1, read on the forward strand.
TGCCCAAAGGCGTTACGCCGCAGATCGGCCCGGATGCGACTGGCGTGGGCTGGGTGTACCAGTATGCGGTAATCGGCGCGAACAGGACGCTGGCCGAATTGCGCGCCATCCAGGACTGGTTCCTGCGCTACCAACTCACCAAGGCGCACGGGGTGTCGGAAGTGGCTTCCGTCGGCGGCTTCGTGCAGCAGTATCAGGTGACGGCGGATCCGGTGAAGCTGCGCGCCTACGGCATTCCGCTCAACAAGGTGGTGCAGGTGATCCGCGATTCCAACCGCGATGTGGGCGGGCGCGTGGTGGAAATGGCCGAGGCCGAATACATGGTGCGCGGCAGGGGATACCTGCGCGGCGCGGACGACATCAAGAACCTGGTGGTGAAATCGGAACGCGGCACGCCGGTGCTGATCCGCGACATCGCGCGCGTCGAGATCGGCCCGGACGAGCGGCGCGGCCTCACCGAGTTGAACGGCGAAGGTGAAGTGGTGTCCGGCATCGTCATGGCGCGCTATGGGCAGAACGCGCTGGAAGTCATCGAGAACATCAAAAACAAGATTGCCGAGATTGCGCCCGGCCTGCCCGATGGCGTGACCATCCAGGCGGTGTATGACCGCTCCGATCTGATCCATCGCGCCATCGAAACCCTGAAGCGCACGCTGCTGGAAGAAAGCATCATCGTCGCGCTGGTGTGCATGGTGTTCCTGATGCATGTGCGCAGCGCGCTGGTGGCCATCGTGATGCTGCCCGTCGGCGTGCTGATCGCCATCATCGCCATGCGCGCGCTGGGCATGAATTCCAACATCATGAGCCTGGGCGGGATTGCGATCGCCATCGGCGCGATGGTGGATGCGGCGATCGTGATGATCGAGAACGCGCACAAGCATCTGGAGCGGATCAAGGAAGGCGAGTCGCGCTTTGAATTGCCTGACAACGCCAGAGCCAACGCCATCCTCGCCGCCTGCAAGGAAGTCGGCCCCGCATTATTTTTCTCGCTGCTGATCATCACCGTCTCGTTCCTGCCGGTGTTCACGCTGGAGGCGCAGGAAGGGCGGCTGTTTTCGCCGCTCGCCTTTACCAAGACCTTCTCCATGGCGGGCGCGGCGCTGCTGTCGGTCACGCTGGTGCCGGTGCTGATGATGCTGTTCATACGCGGCAAAATCATGCCGGAGGCGAAGAACCCGTTGAACCGTTTCCTGATCTGGGTTTATCGCCCGGTCATCGCGGCGGTGATGCGCTGGAAGAAAGCGACCATCGTCGCCGCGCTGGTGGTGCTGGGTGTTTCCCTCTATCCGGCGACAAGGCTGGGTTCCGAATTCATGCCGACACTTAACGAGGGCACGCTGCTCTACATGCCCGCTTCGCTGCCCGCCATGTCCATCACCAAGGCGGCGGAACTGTTGCAGACGCAGGACAAAATCATCAAGAGCTTCCCCGAAGTCGCCTCGGTGTATGGCAAGGCGGGGCGCGCGCAGACAGCCACCGACCCGGCCCCGCCGGAAATGTTCGAGACGGTGATCAACCTCAAGCCGGAGAAAGAATGGCGGCCCGGCATGACCATGGATAAGCTGATCGCGGAAATGGACAAGGCTTTGCAATTTCCGGGTATGGCCAATTCGTGGACCATGCCGATCAAGGCGCGCCTCGACATGCTCGCCACCGGTATCCGCACGCCGATCGGCATCAAGGTATACGGCAAGGATCTGGAAGGGATAGAGCGCGTCGCCAGGGATATCGAAGCGGCGGTCAAAAATGTTCCGGGCACCACCAGCGCTTTTGCCGAGCGCATTACCGGCGGTTACTACCTCGATATTGTGCCGGACCGGGAAGCGCTGGCGCGCTACGGGCTGGCCGTGGGCGAATTGCTGGATGTCATCGCAACCGCCTTGGGCGGCGAGATGGTGACCACGACGGTGGAGGGGCGCGAGCGCTTCGGCGTCATCGTGCGCTACCCGCGCGAGCTGCGCAGCAGCCCCGATCTGATTGCGCGCGAAGTGCTGGTGCCGGGCCCGATGTCCGACGCCGGGGGCGGTGCGATGATCCCGCTCGGGCAGCTCGCCAAAGTGGGCATCAACAAGGGAGCGCCCGCCATCCGCACCGAGAACGCGCTGCTCTCCGCCTATATTTTTGTGGACATCCGCGACCGCGACATCGGCTCGTATGTGGCCGATGCCCGCCGCGCGGTTTCAGAAAACGTGAAATTCCCGCCCGGCTACTACGCGACATGGAGCGGGCAGTTCGAATTCATGGAGCGAGCCGAAGCCCGGATGAAGATCGTGATTCCCATCACCCTGCTGATCATCTTCCTGCTGCTGTACCTGAACTTCAGGCGCGTGACGGAAGCCTTGATCGTGATGCTGTCGGTGCCGTTCGCGCTGGTCGGCGGCGTGTGGCTGTTATGGCTGCTCGGCTATAACCTGTCGGTCGCCGTGGTGGTGGGCTTCATCGCGCTGGCCGGGGTGGCGGCGGAAACCGGCGTGGTGATGCTGATCTATCTGGAACATGCCTGGGAACGGATCAAGGCGGAACGCAAGGCTGTTGGGCAAGAGCCAACACCTGGCGATCTCTACGCAGCGGTCATGGAAGGCGCGGTAGAGCGGGTGCGGCCAAAGATGATGACGGTTGTGGCGATCATGGCCGGCCTGCTGCCGATCATGTGGGGAACCGGCACCGGCTCCGAGGTGATGCGCCGCATCGCGGCGCCGATGGTGGGCGGCATGATTTCCTCGACGATACTGACGCTGGTGGTGATCCCCGCGCTGTACGCCTTGTTCAAGGCGCGCGAGATTAAGTTTCCTGATGAGGGGAAAAAACCATGATCGAAATTATTCCAAATTTTCATCCGGCAATCGTGCATTTCCCCATTGCGTTTACTGCGGCGGCGCTGGCCTTCACCGCCGCCGGCACGCTGTTCGGGAATTGGCCTCATGCGGCGCAATGCCGGATGACGGGGCGCTGGATGTTATGGGGTGCGGCATTGTTTGCGCTCATCGCCGCCGCGTTCGGCTGGTTCGCCTTCAACAGCGTCGCGCACAATGAAGTGAGCCACGCCGCGATGATCCTGCACCGCAACTGGGCGCTGGGCACACTGGCCGCATTGCTCGCGCTCGCGGCCTGGGACGTGTGGCGCGGGCGTTCCGGCAGGACGCCATCGTATGGTTTTGTGGTTTTGCTGGTTGCGGCATGGCTGCTGGTGACAAGCACGGCGTGGCACGGCGCGGAACTGGTGTATCGCCACGGCCTCGGCGTGATGTCCCTGCCCAAACCGGAGGGGTCGGGCCATACTCACGAGCGCGGTGAAGATCATGATGGCCATGCACATAGCCACGATGGCGTTGCGGGCGGCGAACATCCGCATGACGCGGAACCGGGTGGCAAAGCTCCCGTCGCGGATGGCGCTGGCGCCGCACCCAAAAAAGCCGGTCATACCCATGCGCCGGGAACGCCGCAGCACAAGGATTAGCGCGATGAAAGCGGGTATGCAATGAAAAATTGGAAGAATAAATAAAAATGGCCATCGATCCGGTTTGCGGCATGGCCGTGGATGAAAAAACTGCGGCGGGCACGCTGCGCGATGGCGAAAGCATCTATTACTTTTGCTCCGCCGACTGCATGAACCAGTTCGCGGCGAAGATCGAAGCCATCGCCCGGCTCGCGAACAACAGCACGCCGATTGGTACGATATGCGAGGTTCACGGCCCGGTTGTGGACATCATCTGCGACCACCTGCCACCGCTGCATCAGGCGCTGTATACCCGGATCGATCATGAAACCTACACCTTCGAAGCCCACCAGCATCTGGATGAAAAACGCATCCGCGCCATCACGCTGAACCGGACCAGCGGGCTGCAACGGGGTATGCCGGTCTTCGATACCGGAGCAACCCTGCAAGTGCCAACCTCGACACAATGTCTGGGGCGTCTCCTCAATACCTTCGGCCAACCTCTGGACGGCGGGTCGCCGCTGCCTGCCGGAGAATCCCGCAGCATCTTCGCCAAGCCCGCGCCGCTGCACGAAACCGTCAATGCCAAGGGAATTCTGGAGACCGGCATCAAGGCGGTGGATCTGCTGGCGCCCTTCATCAAGGGCGGCAAGACCGGGCTGTTCGGCGGCGCAGGCGTCGGCAAGACTGTCCTGATTATGGAATTCATGCACGCCATCGTCGCGCTGCATCAGGGCGTGTCGGTGTTCGCCGGCATCGGCGAGCGTATCCGCGAAGGCCACGAGCTGTGGCACGAGATGCGTGATGCCGGCGTGATGCCGCAGACCCTGATGGTGTTCGGCCAGATGGACGAATCGCCGGGCGTGCGCTTCCGGGTCGGCATGACGGCGCTCACCTACGCCGAATATTTGCGCGATACGCTGCACAAGGAAGTGTTGCTGCTGATGGACAACGTGTTCCGCTTCGTCCAGGCAGGCAGCGAAATTTCCGGGCTGCTGGGGCGTATGCCGGCCACGGTCGGCTACCAGCCGACGTTGATGACCGAGGTGGCCGAATTGCAGGACCGCATCATTTCTACCACCGCCGGCGACATCACCTCTGTGCAGGCGATTTACGTGCCCGCCGACGATATGACCGACCCGGCGGTGAGCGCCATCCTGAGCCATCTCGACACCACCGTGATCCTGTCGCGGCTCCAGGCCAGCAAGGGCATTTATCCCGCCATCGACCCGCTGCTCTCCACCAGCAAGATGATGGACCGGCATTTTCTCGGCGACCGCCACTACGCCGTCGCCGATGGCGTGCGCGCCCATCTGGCCCGCTATCGCGAGCTCGAAGACATCATCATGATGCTCGGTATGGAGGAGCTGTCGGAGGCCGACCGCACCATCGTGCTGCGGGCGCGCAAGTTGCAGCGCTACCTGACCCAACCCTTCCACGTTGTCGCCCAGCACACCGGGATCGCCGGGGCGAGCGTGCCGCTGTCCGACACGCTGGACGACTGCGAAGCCTTCCTGCGCGGCGAGTACGACGCGTTGCCCGAAGACCGCTGCTACATGCGCGGCGCGATGAAGGGCCCGTTAACATGAAACTCGCGCAGCGATTCGTTTGCCCCCTCTCCCGCAAGCGGGAGAGGGTTGGGGTGAGGGAAACGGGCATGGCGAGTTTCATAATCAGGGGCGGCTACTCGCCATGCCCGTTATGAACACCTTCGTCCTGCACTTGCAGAGCGGCACCCAGTACGAGCGCATTGATGACGCCGTCAGCTTCGTCGCCGCAGACGATTCCGGCAGCTTCGGCGTCCAGGCCGGGCACGCCCGCATCATGACCTGCCTGGCTACCGGCTTGGCGCGCTTCCGCACCGCCGACGGGATTTGGCGGTTTCTGGCGCTGCCCGGCGCGGTGCTCTACTTTGCCGATAACGAACTCTACGTCAATACGCGGCGCTACCTCCACGACCCCGATTACAATCGCGTCAGCGCGGCCTGGCGTGAAGAATTGCAGGCCGAGGAGGAAAAGCTGCGCGCCGTCACGGACAGCCTTAACCACCTGGAGGACGAGATGCTGAAACGCATGTGGAATATGCAGCGCGAAATGAGGCGCGCGGCATGAGCGACGAGCAGGAAAAACTCGAAGAGCAGGTCGAGAAGGCCGCCAGGCGCCTGAAGCGGGCCGACCGGGAACGCCCCACGGTGCTGGCGCAAACCGCCTATGTCGGCGTCCTCGGCCTGCTGTTCGTGCTGCCGGTGATCGGCGGCGCCTACCTCGGTAGCTGGATCGACGGCCTGTTCGAAGGCTATTCGATGCGCTGGACCCTGAGCCTGATCTTTCTCGGCATCGTGGTCGGGGCCGTCAACGTTTATTATTTTGTGCGGGAATAGGGGGTTGCCATGACCAGCCAGGCCAGTTTCATCACCGAAGTTTTTCGCATCGGCCCGCTGGTCATCACCAACACGGTGGTGGTGACCTGGGGAATCATGCTGGCATTGACGGCGGCGGCATGGGCGGCGACCCGGCGCATGGGTGTTTCCCCCGGGCTGTGGCAGGTGGTGGTCGAAGGCATTGTCGCCGCCATCGAGGATGCGATCCGCGCCGTGCTGCCCGATCACTACCGCCAGGTCATGCCTTTCATCGCCACCCTGTGGATATTCATCGCCGTGGCCAACCTGGCGAGCCTGGTTCCCGGGCTGCGTTCGCCGACCGGGGATTTGTCGCTGACGGCGGGGCTGGCGGTGCTGGTATTTCTCGCCGTCCACTGGTTCGGCATCCGCATCCACGGCCTGAAGAGTTACCTGCGCCATTATTTGCAGCCCAACCCGATATTGCTGCCGTTTCACCTCGTCGGCGAAATCTCCCGCACCGTGGCGCTGGCGGTGCGCCTGTTCGGCAACATCTTCAGCCTGCAAATGGCGGCGCTGCTGGTGCTGCTGGTGGCGGGCTTTCTGGCGCCGGTGCCGGTGCTGATGCTGCACATCATCGAGGCCGTGGTGCAAGCTTATATTTTTGGCATGCTGACACTGATCTTCGTGGCCGGCGCGATTCAGTCGCAACAGCTTAAAGGGCGTCTGTAAGGGAGATGGAAATGTTTAACCACATCTCCAGCATTTACCCCATCCCCCTCCCAACCCTCCCCTTGAAGGGGAGGGTTGGGGTGGCGGCCATGACATGGCGTTGCGAAGCATCCGGGGCGGGAATGGCCGCCTGACACTCGCTCCCGCAATCGGCTGGCTTCGCCAGTAACGTGTCGCGGGATGTGGGGATGGGGTGGCCAGTGCGGCATAATTTTACAAATGACGTTTTAGTAACTGAAGTTTAGACACTCGCGGCCTTTGCCCGACACCGCAGGCAGCCGAACCGCACGA
>JACRPU010000009.1:0-18507 GCA_016223025.1 Nitrosomonadales bacterium
ATGCTTCTTCGTGTCTCGAGACGCCGGAAAATAAACTCGAATACGCCTATTCCCCAGCACCCGGGCACGCACACCCACACTCGTCGGTTGTCTTCCATTGCTTTTAAAGAACGCGCCAACCAAACCGTAAATCAGGGTTGCGGGGGCAGGATTTGAACCTACGACCTTCGGGTTATGAGCCCGACGAGCTGCCAGACTGCTCCACCCCGCGTCAGCGAAGGGGCGAGACTATAACAAAGCAACCGGGGATACGTCAAATAATATTTGTGTCCGCGAATTGACTGGAGATAAAAGTGAGCGCGCCGGGACACGCGAAGAAGTGATAGCCATGACGTTTGAATGCATCGGGGTGTTTTACAACCGGAAGCGGCTGCACTCGACGCCGGGATACAAGCCACCGATGCGTTCTTGAGTGACTGGCTCACCGCCCAGCAACAGGAAAAACTGATAGCATGAAACCCGCCTCATGGAAGACGAAATACCAACGGCATTTTCTTATTGGATGATAAGAAACTCAACAGTCAGGATAACCCCGTGCAAAAACTGATCATCGCTTCCGGCAACTATGGCAAGCTGCGCGAATTGCAAGCCATGCTGGCGCCGCTCGACATTGAAGTGCTCACACAATCACAACTCGGCATCGCCGAAGCGGAAGAGCCGCACGGCACCTTCATCGAGAATGCGCTGGCGAAAGCACGCCATGCCAGCGCCGCCAGCGGCCTCCCTGCGCTGGCCGATGACTCCGGCATCTGCGTCGCGGCGCTCGGCGGCGCGCCCGGCGTGCTGTCCGCGCGCTATGCAGAAGAATGCGGCAACCCATGCAGCGCCTCATCTTCCAATTACTCCGCGGAAACCGTGCGCGAATCGGCAAGGCAACAAGCGGATGCACGCAATAATGAAAAGCTGCTGCAAGCCATGCAAGGCGTCTCCGACCGGCGCGCGCATTATTATTGCGTGCTGGTGCTGATGCGCCATGCCGGAGACCCGCAACCGCTGATCGCGGAAGGCGAATGGCATGGCGAGATCGCGCTGGAGGCGCGCGGAGATGGCGGCTTCGGCTATGACCCGCTGTTCTGGCTGCCGCACATCGGCAAGACCAGCGCCGAGCTCGACCGCGATGAAAAAACCCGCATCAGCCATCGTGCGCTGGCGCTGCAAACCCTGTTGCAGCGCCTCACGCCGCACGCTGGCTATCCACGGAAGACCGGGAACCCCATTTCCAGTTACATGAGCTCTGAATGATCCTCAGCCGCCATTCGGGGTAGCAAATGGCGCGGCGTGGAATCGCCGCAGTTTGCTCATACGGGGCTGTGCCGGTGCAATAGTGCAACCAGGTTCTGCGCGAGTTGCCGCTCCAGTTCGGGCAGCGATGCGCCGACGCCAACATCGCGCGTTCGAGTGACGCGCAGCCCCGCAAAGCCGCAGGGATTGATGCGGGCAAACGGAGCCAAGTCCATATCCACGTTCAGCGCCAGCCCGTGATAGCAGCAGCCGTTCCTGATTTTCAAACCCAGCGCGGCGATTTTCGCACCGCCCACATACACTCCCGGCGCATCCTCGCGTCCCTCTGCGGCAACCCCGTATTGCGCGAGCAAATTTATCACTGCCTGCTCCATCAGCCGCACCAACTGGCGCACATTGATCTTCCACCGACGAAGGTCGAGCAGCAGGTAGGAGACGATCTGGCCGGGGCCATGATAGGTAATCTGCCCGCCGCGATCAATTTTGACCACCGGAATGTCGCCGGGGCGCAGCAGATGCTCCGGTTTGCCCGCCTGCCCCTGCGTATAAACCGGCGGATGTTGCAGCAGCCAGATTTCATCCGGCGTTCCGGCTGTGCGCGCGGCAGTGAAATCCTTCATTGCCTGCCAGGTTGGCCCGTATTCGACGAGGCCGAGAAACTTCAAGGAAGGGAAAGCGTCCGCCGTTCCCTGCGGGGAAAGCGGAGCGCAACGCACGGCACTCGTTGATTTGGTATCCACGGCGCAGTGCGCTCCTGGTATTGTATTAACATGCTGCAAGGTGGCGGGTTTTTGCTTCGGGGATACCACTGTTGGCGTTCGCCCATACTGCAATCTTGCGGCGCAACCCTCAGAAAAAAATAGCCGTCAGATCAACTTCAATCACAAACATCGCTTATCCGAGCTTGCCTGACGCTCAACAGATTTGGCATTGTTCTCATCGGTGCGGCTTTGACGTGGCCGTGTGGTACAGGCAGGTACACACCTCGCCTGCGGAGATCGCGGATTCTGGAGTGCGGCGGCTTGCCGCCGCTTTGGAAAGCGGGAGCAAGCTCCCGCACTCCGGATAACCCGGTCAACCCTTTTCCATCTTCCCATCCTGACTGGGGGGCGGGGAGGCCGTGAGGGGTTTGTGGCCCAACAGACAATCCGCGTTCAGCCCTCATAACACCATCGTCACCCTGGGGTGGTCGCACAGCTCCCGGTAGAGCGCGTCGAGCTGCTCGCGCGAAACGGCACGCACGGTGCAGGTCAGGCTGATATAGCGTGCAGCGCTGCTGCTGCGCATCTGCAGGGAGGCCGCGCTGAAATCCGGGTCGTGGCGCGCTACCACTTCCATTACCGCCTGCGCAAAACCCTGCTGCGACAGGCCCATCACCTTGATCGGAAAGTCGCACGGGTAATCAATAAGTGTATCTGAGAGGGCCATTTCCCTCACCCCTACCCTCTCCCGGAGGGAGAGAAGTCCTGATACAGTTTGTGCAGCCCGGCGAACATCGCGCCGGGCTTGCCAGCTCCCACCGGCTTGCCGTCCAGCGCGGTGATGGCGAGCACCTCCTTGGTGGAGGAAGTGAGCAGCAGCTCGTCCGCGCCGAACACCTCGTCCGCCGCGATCTTGCGCACCTCGTGCGGGATGCCGGCAGCCTGCGCAATTTCCAGCACCACGTCGTAGGTGATGCCGGGCAACATGAGATGGTCTTTGGGCGGCGCGAGCAACTTGCCGTTCTTCACCGCGAAGATGTTGCTGGCTGCACCTTCCGTCATGAAGCCATCTCGGATCAGGACGGTTTCCGTGCAGCCCGCATCCACCGCCAACTGGCGCAGCAGCACGTTGGGCAGCAGGGCGATGGCCTTGATGTCGCAGCGCAGCCAGCGGTTGTCTGGGGCGCTCACCGCGCCCACACCGCCGGCGAGCAACTCGGCGGGCGGGGAGAGCAGCGGGTTGCTCATCATGAACACCGTCGGGGCAACCGGCGGATTGGGGAAGGCGTGGTCGCGCTTTGCCACGCCGCGCGTGATGTGCAGGTAGAGATATTGGTCTTCCGCCGCATTGCGCGCGACGAGATCGGCGACCAGGCGCGCCCATTCCTCGCCACCGTGCGGATTTTGCAGGCGGATGCCGTGCAGGCTGTGCTGCAGGCGCCGCAGATGCTCCGCGAGGCGAAATGGGCGGCGCGAATATACCGGGATGACTTCGTACACGCCGTCGCCGAAAATGAAGCCGCGATCCAGCACGGGAATCCTGGCTTCTGCGATGGGCATGAACTGCCCGTTCAGATAGACGGTCATTTTGTAATCCTCAAAAAATACCCTGCTGAAAAAACAGTCGAATGCTGTCCCACCCGCGCGAAAAGATGTTGGCCAGCGGTACCGGGGCCAGCGCCACCAGCGGAAATTCGGCATACGGTTTGCCGCCCAGAGCAAGTTTCAGCACGCCGATTTTCTGCCCGCCGGAAACCGGCGCGATGAGCGGCTGCCGCGTTTCTATCGTCGCCTTCAATTGCGCCTGCCCCCCTTTCGGTACAGACAGGAACAGATCATTGCGAAACCCTATATCAACCCTGTTCCCGGTGCCCTTCCACAGGGGAAGGCTGGTTACCGGCCGGTTCTTCTGGTATAGCCGCACCGCCTCGAAATACTGGAAACCGTAATTCAGCAGCTTCTGGCTTTCCGTAGCGCGCTGGTTGTCTGAAGCGGCGCCCAGCAGCACCGAGACCAGCCGCCGGTTGTCGCGTTTGGCCGAGGCAGCCAGGCAGAACCCGGCACTTTCGCTGTAGCCCGTTTTCATCCCGTCCACATATGGGTCAACCCACAACAGGCGGTTGCGGTTGATCTGCTTGATACCGTTGTACTGGTATTCGCGCAAGCCGAAGATCGGGTAGCGATCGGGAAAATCGCGTGCGATGGCGGCGGCGAGCAGCGCCAGGTCGTAAGCGCTGGAGTAATGCTGCGGGTGCGACAGGCCGGTGGCGTTGGCGAAACGGGTGTTCTTCATGCCCAGCCGCTGCGCTTCCCTGTTCATCAGCGCGGCAAAACTTTCCTCGCTGCCTGCCACAGCCGTCGCCAGCACGCGTGCGGCATCGTTGCCCGACTGCACGATGAGCCCGTGCAACAGATCCTCCACGGTCACCGGCTTGCCCGGTTCGAGGAGCATGCGCGACCCCCCGTCATTGGCGGGCAGCGCTTCCGCCGACGGAACGACGGGCTGCGCCAGCGCCAGCCTGTTTTGCCCGATGGCGGCAAAGGCCAGGTAAGCCGTCATCATCTTGGTCAACGAGGCCGGTTCAAAACGCTCGTTGCCGTTTTCGGCGACCAGAATCTGGTTGCTGGCCAGATCGTAAAGCAGCCAGGCTCTGGCTGCCAGCGCGGGGGGTGGCGGCACGAGGGGCTGCTGCGCCGATGCGAAAGGCGGCAGCAGGACGGAAAACAGGAAAGCCAGCGCAAATTTCATGGCAGGATGGTAAAAGCGGGGCAGATGCGCAGCGTCACGCTATGCCCATCGCTTTCGTAAATCGGGGCTTGCTTTCCCAATGACCATAGATGACATGGCGACCAGGGAACCACAGAAAGAACAACGCCAATAAGCCAGCAACAATTTTTGCCTGGAGAGGAAGTTCAAGAATGATATTCATGGCATGTGGCGAATGTTAAAGGGTGCCATGAGGGGGCAAGGCGAGGGGCTCATCCAGCGCCGAGTCAGTCAGGTTTTGTGGAAGTTGTTTGGTTGGCTTTACGCCCAGTTCTTTGAGCATTTCTGCCTGACGGATTACATTGCCTCGACCGCCGGTAAACTTGTTATATGCCCCATCGTAGGCCTTCTGCGCTTGTTGCAGCCTACTGCCAAGGGTATCCATGTCTTCCACGAAGCCAACCAGCTTGTCATAGAGTTCGGCACCGCGACTGGCAATATCCTGCGCATTACGATTCTGCTGCTCCTGTCGCCACAGATGCGCCACGGTGCGAACCACGAATAGCAATGTGCTGGGGCTAACCAGCAAGACGTTTTTCTTCCATGCTTCTTGCCATAAATCGCTGTCATGCGAGATGGCCAGCATGAAAGCCGGTTCCAGCGGGATGAACATCAACACAAAATCGAGCGATTGCAAACCATGCAGATGCTGGTAATTTTTTTCGGAAAGTCCCTTGATATGTGCGCGCACCGATTCCAGATGGCGCCTCAATGCGGCATCACGCTGATGATCGGTTTCGGCATTGGCATGTTCCTCATAAGCCTTGAGCGACACCTTGGCATCGACAATCAGATGCCTGTCTCCCGGCAAATGCACGACCACGTCCGGCTGGGCACGTGTGCCATCTTCGCGGGTATGGCTCTCCTGCACCTCGTATTCATGGCCTTTACGCAAACCGGAAGCCTCCAACACCTGCTCCAAAATGCGTTCGCCCCAAGTGCCCTGTGCCTTGGCTTGGCCTTTGAGGGCACTGGTGAGATTGTGAGCGTCTTTTGATAGCTGGTTGTTAAGTGCCGCCAGTTGCCTGACCTGTTCGGCCAGTGCCGAACGATCTTTGCCTTCCTGAACATAGACCTCTTGTACCTTGCCTTGAAACTCGGTGATCTTGACCTTGAGCGGCTCCAGCAACTGATCGAGGTTGGTCTTGTTCTGCTCGGTAAAACGCTTGGATTTATCTTCCAGAATTTCGCTGGCCAACGTTTTGAAGCGATTGGAAAGTTGCTCCTCGGCATTCTTCAGAAGCTCCAGTTTTTCCCCAGACTGGGAACATTCCGATTCCAGAGCCGTGGTCAGTTCAGCAACTCTGGTGCTCAGTCGTTGCTGCTCTGTGGTAAGTTGGTCACGTAACGCCGCAAGATTTTCTTTTTCACTCTGAAGTGTCGCCAGTTGCCCGGTTTGGCTGATTACCGTGGACTCGGCTGCGCCCAGCTTTTCACGTAAATCTCCCAGGTCTTGCTTGAGCTTCCGGATGTCAGCATCCGCTGCTTCAATGGCACTTTGCATTTCCGGCAGGCGTGCGGCGCGCTCAATAAGCTGGGCGCGTCCGTCTCGTGACTCATCAAGTTGGTCGCGCCAGAGAGTGGCTTGTTTATGCAGATTGGCGTGCTCTGCTGCGAGACGCCTGACATCTTCTTGCGATGCGGTCAGCCTTTCGTTGAGGCGAGCCATCTCGACCTGACTTTCGCCTTTTGCCAGTACCTCAGCAGATGAAATGTGGGTACGCAGAACCAACCAAACGGCAATTGCACCAACAAGCAGGCCAACGAAAAGAGAAGCGAAGATATAGCCTGATTGTTCCATGAGTGTTGGTTCCCTTATAACTCTGTGCCAGTATAAACCAATCAGCCAGCCCAATTGATAAGGGGACGCCTTCGCGCCCCCAGTTTAAAACCGCAGAAACCACTCCTTCGCCGCCCCATCACCGGCACGCTATTTCGCCTTGAACGCATCGGCCAGGAAGGCCAACGCTTCCTCCCACGACGCCTTGTCGGCGTTGGCATTGTAAGCCAGCGGCAGGCTGAACTTTCTGGCGTACTCGCCAGCCGCCGGATTGGTGAAGGCATGCGTGGCGCCGGGATAGATCACCACCTTGTAGCTCACCCCCGCCTTGTCCATCTCCTGGCGGAATGCCTCGATCTGCGCGGCGGGAACCATCGGGTCGTCCTCTCCGGTGAAGACGGCCATGCGCGCCTTTACCCTGCCCCGCTCCGCCGGTTGCTGCGTGCCGAGCCCGCCGTGAAAGCTGGCCACCGCCTTGAGCGGCTCGCCCGCGCGCGCCATGTTCAACACCACCGAGCCGCCAAAACAATAGCCGATGGCGGCGATGCTGGCGGCATCCACTGTCTTTTCCTGTTTGATCCGTTCGAGCGCGGCCTCGAACCGCGCTTTGGCCAGCAACGCATTCTGGCTCACCTCGCTGGCGAACCTGCCGGCATCATCCGGGTGATGCGCCTGCTTGCCGTCGCCATACATGTCCAGCGCCAGCGCCGTATAGCCGCGCTCGGCCAGCATGCGGGCGCGCTTGCGCGCGTACTCGTTGTGCCCCCACCACTCATGGACCACCAGGATGCCGGGGCGCTTGCCCTTGATGGCATCATCGTAGGCGATATAACCCTTCAGGGCCGTGCCGTTGGTGTTGTAGGTGATTTCCCGTGCCTGAATTGCGGCATGGGATGCGGAAACGCCCGCCAACATGAACCAAACGAGCAGGAAAAATTTATATTTTTTGATGGTTCTGGAGAATGGCATGGCTGACAAGGAAATAATAGTGGAAGCCTCGCGGGTAACACCCACGCTGCTTTAACGTGAAACTCGCGTAGCGAGGGCTTCGCCCTCTCTCCCTCTGGGAGAGAGTAGAGTGAGGGAACGGGCATGGCGAGTTTCATAATCAGGGGTGGCTACTCGCCATGCCCGTTAGGCAGCACGGGCAGGTTGTCGTAGTAGAACTCATCCGGCATTTTGCCGTCAAGCGCCGTGCGCATGCACTTCCGGTTGTAGAACCTGAAGTGCGTTCCATTCCCTGCCGGGCTGAGTTTACGCTGCCGCAAGCGTGCAGATAATAGACCTACTCGTATTTCAAGCTCCTCCACAGCCGCTCCACGAACACGTTGTAGTTCCGGCTACCAGAGGATTAACCCGCACTGAAATTCGCTACGCTTCAATCTTTTCCCGCCAGCAGCCTTTGCCGTCCATGCCGATCCGGATGCCGTTGCCTTTCAGCATCCCGGTATATTCCAGGCTGCCGGATGCTTGTTATCATGAGAAATGACAGTGCGTGAATCTTCAGAATGATCCTTGCAAACCAACTTCTTCAAAACTTCTTCAAAAATCTGGACAATTGCATCTAATTTGCGGCAAAATGCTCGCATGAAAAACATTCTGATTCTTCACGGCCCCAATCTGAACCTGCTCGGGCAGCGTGAGCCTGATGTGTATGGTCGCATCACGTTAGACGAAATTAACCGTAAATTAAAGGAAATAGCCCAAGCAGGCGGAGCGGATCTGCAATGTTTCCAGAGCAACGCCGAGGGCGCCCTGGTGGAGCGCATCCAGTTGGCGCACCGGGACGGCACCGGCTTTATCATCATCAACCCGGCGGCATTCACCCACACCAGCGTAGCCATACGCGATGCGCTGGCGGCAGTAGCCATCCCGTTCATCGAGGTTCACATTTCCAACGTGTTTGCCCGTGAACCGTTCCGCAGGGAATCTTACTTCTCGGACATCGCCGTCGGCGTGATCAGCGGCTTGGGCGCCACCGGCTACGAACTTGCGCTGCAATACGCGCTGCAACAACCTACAGGAGCCAGGCATGGACTTACGCAAACTCAAGACCCTGATTGACCTGGTGGAAAGCTCCGGCATCGCCGAACTGGAAATCAGCGAAGGCGAGGAGCGGGTGCGTATCACCCGATCCCCGCTTGCGGCACCGCAACCTGTGGTCTACGCCGCACCGCCGCAACAGGCCGTCATACCCGTCCCGCAACCGCCTGCCGCTACGCCGGCCGAGCCTGCCGAACCGGAAGGTCACGCGGTAAAAGCCCCTATGGTCGGCAGCTTCTACCGCTGCCCGTCCCCCGGAGCAAAAGCGTTTGTCGAAATAGGCCAAAGCGTCAGCGTCGGCGACACCCTGTGCATCATCGAAGCCATGAAACTGCTGAACGAAATCGAGGCCGACAAGGCTGGCACCATCAAGGCCATTCTTGTTGAAAACGGGCAGGCCGTAGAATACGGCCAACCCTTATTTATCATCGGATAAACCTGAATTCCTGCGCGTTGGAAGACTCATTTCCGGCAGAGGATTCAGGATGAATGGCCCTTCGACAGAGCGAACGGGCGAGCGGTGAAACCCGCTCCCGGAATTGTCAAACTTCGTGAGTCGTCGCAGCATAGCCGGGGGTTTTCCCGCGATAAACAGCGGTCAACGGTCAATATCTGTTTGCAACCCATCTAACCATGTTCGAGAAAAAACCGCAGCCCGATCAAAGCAGAGACAAGCCGCAGGCAGGCCTGTTGAAACGCGGCATCATGCGCGCAACAGCCAAGCCGGAACCGGTAATCATGTTTGAAAAAATCCTTATTGCCAACCGGGGCGAAATCGCCCTGCGCATCCAGCGCGCCTGCCGCGAGATGGGCATCAAGACCGTTGCCGTCCATTCCGAAGCCGACGCGGAAGCCAAATACGTCAGGCTGGCCGACGAATCGGTGTGCATCGGCCCCGCCCCTTCGTCGCAAAGCTACCTGAACATCCCGGCCATCATCAGCGCGGCAGAAGTGACCGACGCGCAAGCCATCCACCCCGGTTACGGGTTTCTGTCGGAGAATGCCGACTTCGCCGAGCGCGTGGAAAAGAGCGGATTTGTTTTCATCGGGCCGCGCCCCGAAACCATACGCATGATGGGCGACAAGGTTTCCGCCAAGATCGCCATGAAAAAGGCCGGGGTACCCTGCGTTCCCGGCGTGGATGGCGCGCTGCCGGAAAATTCCACCGAAATCATCAAGATCGCGCGCAGCATCGGCTATCCGGTCATCATCAAGGCGGCGGGCGGCGGCGGCGGGCGCGGCATGCGCGTGGTGCATACCGAGGCCGCGCTGCTCAACGCCGTGACCATGACGCGCAGCGAAGCGCAGAGCGCCTTCAACAACCCCGTGGTGTACATGGAAAAATTCCTGGAAAACCCGCGCCACATCGAGTTTCAGGTTCTCGCCGATTCTCACGGCAACGCCGTGCATCTGGGCGAGCGCGATTGCTCGATGCAGCGCCGCCACCAGAAGATCATCGAAGAAACTCCCGCGCCCCTGCTCAATGTGCGCCTGCGCAACAAGATCGGCGAACGCTGCGCGGAAGCCTGCCGCAAAATCGGCTATCGCGGGGCCGGGACTTTCGAGTTCCTGTACGAGAACGAAGAATTTTATTTCATCGAAATGAACACGCGCGTACAGGTCGAGCATCCAGTCACCGAAGCGGTTACCGGAATAGATATCGTGCAACAGCAAATCCGCATTGCCGCAGGCGAAAAGCTGCCCATGAAGCAAAAGGATATCGTATTCAAGGGCCACGCCATCGAATGCCGCATCAATGCCGAACACCCTTACAAATTCACCCCCTCGCCCGGACGCATCACCGCCTGGCACCCGCCGGGAGGGCCGGGCATCCGGGTTGACTCGCACGTGTACGCCAACTACCTGGTGCCGCCCCATTACGATTCCATGATCGGCAAAATCATCGCCAGCGGGGACACGCGCGAGCAGGCCATGGCGCGCATGCGCACCGCCCTGTCAGAAATGGCGGTGGAAGGGATAGAAACCAACATTCCGCTTCACCAGGAACTCATGCAGGATGCCGCCTTTCTGCGCGGCGGCACCAGCATCCACTACCTGGAAAACAAACTGGCCGAGCGCACCAAGGTCAAATAGCCCTCGCTGCGCGAGTTTCACGTTAAGCCGGACAAGCCAGAACCAAAAATGGAAAGCCGTCTTCTCGTCGGTTGGGCAAAGCGGAGCGTACACAACGAGCGAAGGCATCATCCGGGTACACGGCAAAAAGTTCTTCGCCATCAATGTTGGGCACGCTCCGCTTTGCCCAACCTACGCGCTGAGTATTTCCGCCGGAATCTTGATTTTGCCCAGGTCATGCACCACACCCGCGAGATGAATACCATGCACCCGATCATCGGGTATCCGCCCTCACTGAAAAAACAATTGGCGGTTTTGCAGGCGCGAACGAATTCGCACCTGCAAATATGGAATCAGTATTTCGCCTCATCCTTCCACATCTCGGGGAGGAAACGCACCACGCGGTTTCGTCCGGTTTCCTTGGCGTTGTATAGGGCCACATCGGCATATTTGACAGCCTGCCAGAAAGTGTCGCTATCATGGGGAAATTCGGCGATGCCGATGGAAATGGTTTTTTGCAGCACCGCTCCAGGCAGTTGCACCTTCATGTTCTCAACGGCGGCACGAATTTTCTCGGCAACCATGTCGGCAGCCTCTCCGCCTGCATCCTGCATGATAATAAGAAACTCCTCGCCGCCAAAACGAATCACCAGATCGGAGGCTCGCACCGATGCCTGCATGGTCTTGGCCAGCGCCTTCAGCACCAAGTCGCCCGCATCATGGCCATATGTGTCATTCACCATCTTGAAGTAATCGAGGTCGAGCATCAGGATGGACAACTGGCTTTTGCGCCGCTGATTGGAGGCTACCAGCGTTTCGGCAAATTCTTCCAGAAAGCGGCGGTTGTGCAGGCCGGTCATGGCATCGGTCAAATTGGAGGCGCGCAACGTATCCATCAGGCGTTTTGCCTCGATCACCGGCGCCGCCTCGCGCAAATAAACATTCAGGTAGGGCTGAAGATTCTGTATCCGTTCCGACTCTTCCTGCTTCACCACCAATTGCAGCACACTGCCCACCGAGCCGGACTGTATGACGGGAATGCATATATGGCAGCGACCCTGTTCCACGCTGGGCGGCTGGAAGGCATAGCAGATGCCGGGCGAATCAATCGAGTTGATGGCATGGCCGGTGCGCCTGGCGCGGCAGCTTTCCGCGTGCACCAGAATTTGCGGGTCGCACCAGCGGCAAGGCGCGCCCGCTTCACCATCCACCATCAATGGGGTCATCTGATTGGTGCTCGGCACGACTTCATAGATTGAAAAATTTTTGATGCCGAAACGCTCCTGCAACACCGCTGACAGCCGCCGGTAAATTTCCGGTTTGGTCTCATCCTCCTCGATAGCCTGCTTGAAATGTGCCGCATCAATCAGGCCTTCCACGCGGCTGATGGTGGAGTTGAGCAGGTTCTCCTGCTCGCGGGCAGGGGTTTGTTGCAGCAGTTGCGCGACATCCACACTGATGGTGGTCAATCCATCCTGGATGAACTTGAGCAAACTGTTCAAATCCACCGCCACTTGCCCGATCTCATCATTGGTGCGCCGTTCGATGTTGGCGTGAAAGTCGCCGTGGATGGCGCGTTCGACGGTTTCCTGCACATCCTGCGCCGTGGTGATAACGGGTTTGACCAGGCGGCGGAAGAACAGCAGCATCACCAGCATGAACAACACAATCGCCAGCACCATGATCGAAGAGGTCGCGTAGGCGCTGCGCATCATCTCGTTCATTGACATCGAAATCGTGATTGCGCCCAGCACCGCTCCTTCCGCTACTTCGTGGCATTGCAGGCAATTGATATGCCCCGCACGGGTAGCCACGTAAGGAAGCGTGCCGCGAAAAACCAGAGCGTCATTTTCGTCCGTCAACTGATAGTAAGGCTGGCCATCCCGCATCACCCTGGCTTCGACCTCGTCCTTGGTTTGTTCGATTGCCGAACCCTTGCCGAATTGCCTTGAAACACTGTCCGAGCGAACCACTCTCGCCAGATGTAAGCCCTCCACCGTGGCGAGATGGCCGAGAAAATCATCGCGTTTCTCTTTTTCAATGTGCATCAACGATTCGTTCAGACTGATACGGACAATGTCGGCAACCGAACGGATGTGCTCGCGTTCGGTTGAGATGGTGAATTGCCGGAACGATAAAAAACTGACCACCACAATGACCGCGATCATGGCCACGGTCAACACGATGGAAAACGTCGTCACTTTGGTGCCAAGTTTCATTTGTGCAACCCGCTCCTACTTGAAACTGTAATGCTGCTCGCGGAACAACGCCAGGCACGCATCCACCACTTGCGGGTCATAAAACTTCCCGCAGTTTTTGGTGATTTCTTCCATTGCCGCCTCGATCCCCAATCCGGGGCGATATGGCCGGTGCGAGGACATCGCCTCGACCACGTCCGCCACGCTGAGAATGCGCGCTTCGAGCAGGATGGCATCGCCCTTGATCCCTTGCGGATAGCCAGAACCATTGCGCCGCTCGTGGTGTTGCAGCACCATCTGCGCGATCGGCCAGGGGAAGTTGATGCCTTTCAAAATGTCATAACCCGCCTGGGGGTGTACCTTGATTAAACTGTACTCGATGTCGGTGATCTTGCCCGGCCTGCTGAGTATTTCCGCCGGAATCTTGATTTTGCCCAGGTCGTGCACCACACCCGCGAGATGGATGGCATGCATCTGTTCGTCTGGCAGCCCCATTTGCCTGGCAATCGCCGCAGCCAGATCGGCCACTCTGACCTGATGTCCGGCGGTATAAGGGTCGCGCATTTCGACGATACTGGCAATCGCCCGCACCGTATCTTCCAAGCTATTTTGCAGCCGTTCAAGATGCTGCCGGCTTTGCTCCAGGGCAAGATCGCGCTCACGGCGGGTATGCAGCGTGCGCACCCCGAACGCCAGATCCCCGGCCATTTCTTCCAGCAGGCTGATTTCGCTTGGGTTGAAGGCGTTCGCTTCATCGGCATAGACGGTCAAAATACCGAACACCGTGTTATCCCCATTCAGCAGCGACAGCGCGATGCTGGCCGCATAGCCGCGTTTGAGCGCTTCATCGCGCCACGGCTGGTAATGCGGGTCGCTGGCGATGTCCTGGCACATCTGCGTCACACCGCTGCGGACGGCGCGCCCGCTCGGCCACATGCCCTGTTTTTCCTCCGCCCAGGTGGGCTGCATGGTGTCCGGATAACCTCCATCATCACTGGCATATGCCATGATCCTGATGGTCTTGTTCTCATCGTGCTGCACATAGCCCACCCAGGCCAACTGATAACCGCGCTGTTGGACGATGGCCTGACAGACCGCCTGCAATAGCTCCTCTTCGCTGGCGGCACGCACCAGAGTGCTGTTCACCGCGCTCAGCGTGGCAAGGGCGCGGTTGGCGTGCTGGATGGCGGCTTCCGCCCGCTTGCGCTCGGTGATGTCGCGCGCGATGCCAGTGGCGTACCATTTCCCGCCGAGTTGCGTGGCGGACAGGGAGAACTCGATGGGAAATTCCTCCCCGTTTTTTCTCAAGGCAAACAGCTCCAGCGTCTTGCCCACTGCCGCGCCTTCGCCGGTGTTGCTGAAATGTGCCATGCCGGCTCTCACCGCCTCGCGGAAACGGGAGGGCACCAAAAACTCATGCAACGCCTGCCCGACCGCCTCATCCTTGCTGTAGCCGAAGATCGCCTCGGCGGCGTGATTCCACAGGGTGATCGTGCCGCGTTCGCCTTCGAGAACAATAAAGGCATCGCGCGTGCTTTCCATGGCCTGCCGGAAGCGCGCCTCGCTGTCGCGCAGCGCCTTCTCGCTACGCACGCGCTGCACCACAATGGCATAGAAGTCGGCCAGACGTTCAACGACTGCCATATCGCGGTCGGTGTAGTCGTGATCGGCGTTGGCAAGGGAAACTTGCCCCATCAGTTGCTCCCCTGCCAAGGCCGGGGCGGAGAGAAAGCGCTTGATCGGAACATGCCCTTTCGGGATACCGCCGGAGCGCGGGTCCGTAGACGGCGCATTGCTGATCAGGGATTTTTTATGGGTCAGCACCCAACCCCACAACCCATCCCACTTCTCGAAGACAACGGATTTTCCGGCAACCTCGCATTGATCCCAGATGTCGCGTGTCAGGGTAGGAGCGATGAGAAATCCGGTATCGGCATCGATGTAACCGACATAACCGAACTCGCTGCCGGTCAGTTGTCTCGCCACGCCCAGAACACGGGCAGAAACATCTTCGATCGCCAATTGCGGTGCGGACAAAAAGTACTGCGACAGTCCGGCCAAGGCGGCATTGACCGCTGCGTTCCGGCGCTGCTCTTGCTCCGCCCGTCTGCTCTCGGTGATGTCTTCGAGGATATGCACCGAGTAGAGATGAGCACCCTGTTCGTCATGCACGGAGAAAGAACGCGAGCGGTAAATTGCGTTACCGACCGTCACTTCTTCTTCTTCTTCTTCTTCTTCTTCTGCTTTTTCCATCGCCCGCAGACAGCAGGGCAGCGGTCGATGGCTTTTCGGAAAAACTTCGTAATAGAGCTGGCCGATAACCTCCTTGAAAGGAACCCCGGCGCATTGCTGGTAAGCGCGATTGGCGCGCAGGATGCGGAAATGCTTGTCGTGCAGGAAAATCGGATCGTCCACTACATCCAGCGCGGCCATCCATTCCTGGTGCGCCTGCTCGACTTTTTGCCGCGCGTTTTCCAGGTCTTCGAGCATGAACAGCAACGCATTGCGGTTGTCTTCCAGTTCTTTGGCGGCCGCTTGATGTTCGGCGTCATGACGTTCGCAGCGCGCCTTGGTCTCGGCCAGCGCGCGCTGCGCGGCTTGCAGTTCTTGTTGCAGATTTTTCAGTGTGTCGCTCATGACAAGCTCGAAGAATCCGGCATTTGTAGGGGCGAATGACCGCAAGCTCGAAACTTCGCTTCGCTCGTTTGGCCGCAAGCTCGAAACTTCGCTTCGCTCGTTTTCATTCGCCCGTTTTGTGCGGATGAATCCGCACCTACCAAACCGACTATTTTTTCCGGACTCATGATTTCGTCTCGTCCGGCTGTGCGGCGGCGAGCCGGTCGCGCAGCGCGGCGTTTTCTTCCGCCAGCTCCTTCATGTGCAGTTCGCGCCCGACCGTCACTTTCTGGAAGCGCAATAATTCGTCGAGTTGCTGTTGCAGTTTCTGTTGTGCCTGCTGGCGTTCTTCAAAAACCCCGCGAATCAGGTAAATCCCAAGCGCCACCAATATCGAGATGATCAGCGCAAGGATTTCACCCATAATATCGAATGCGTTCCCGATCTCGATTTGGATCACGCCGATATGTTCCAGCAATTCGATGACCCGGCGCGCGCCCATCAGCGCGAAAGCGGCTGTGAATGCCAGCCAGGCTTTTGCCTTGCCGGTAAGCGGTATCAGGCGCAATGCCCAGAAGATCGCGAGCAGTTGCAGCGCGATGGCCACGGGGTGGATAAACGAACCGATCAGCATGATGTGCCCCTTAAGAAGAGAACAGCGGAATCAGGCGTGCAAACCCTGTCCTGAGCGCAGCCTGTCCCGATCAGGGCCGAAGGCGGCGCTAAGAGGCCGCCGCAAGGGGCGTTCGCGGGGGGGGTAGCTTACCAGCATGAATCGCTCCTCCGGGAAGGTTGTGGTGTCGGTAGGGGCGAATGACCGCAAGCTCGAAACTTCGCTTCGCTCGTTTGGCCGCAAGCTCGAAACTTTGCTTCGCTCGTTTGGCCGCAAGCTCGAAACTTTGCTTCGCTCGTTTTCATTCCCCCGTTTTGTGCCCGATTCTGTGCGAATAAATTCGCACCTACGCAATAAATTCGCCCCTACCGGCGCCTGAATTCATTTGCAGCGCAGCCGCGTAGGGTGCAATAAGCGTAGCGCATTGCACCGGATAGGCGAGCCATGCGGCGGTGTCAATTTCTCAAGCTCGAAGAGCTTAGAGAATTGCCTACCTTTGGTGCAATGCCCGTTGGTTATTGCGCCCTACGGCACTCATTGTTGGTGCGAATGAATTCGCACCTGCAAAACCGCTAACCGCTTTTTCCGGGCTTGTCATCTCAATGCGGCTTGCTGAGATCGCACAGTATCCCCGCATCCGCTCCCAGCATGACCATCACCTCTTCCGGCTTCATGTTCAGCAGCTCGCCGATTTCCTTGTAGTCATCGGGCAGCGCGGCGTCATCCCACCCGTGTGCGGAATGGCGCGCGAGGTTGACGGCGAGGACGGCATTGCGCACGCGCGGCTGCCGCGCGCATTTGTCATCCATCAGGGTGAGCAGCAATTTCGGCAGCTCCCATTCGAGCGCCAGCGCGGACTGTAACGCCGTCAACGGAAACCCCAGCACCCGCTCCTGCGCGACCTGGCTGCGCAGCGTTTTGTCCTGCTGCTGCAAGGCCCGGATTTCCAGCATGTCGGACGGCGCGAAACACCACAGGAGCAGTTCGGCGAGATCGTGCAGCAAGGCGGCGATGCGCACCTCCTCGAAGTGCAGGTCGCGCAGGCGCACCGCCCAATCGAAAGCGTAGGATGAGGCGCGGTGGGAACGATGCACTACGTGCAGCAGGCAAACCAGCGCCTCCATCTGCCCGCGCAGCGCTTCATCCACCAGCGGCTGCGGCGGAACCTTGTCGAAGAACGCTTCCACGCCAAGCATCAGCAGCGCCTGCTCCACCTGCACCACCTCATGCTCCTGCCTGCGGTGTTTGTGCTGTTGCAGGTAACGCAGCAGCTTGGCGGTCATCATCGGGTCGCGCGCGATGATCCCGGAGACAGCCCGCGCGCCCAGCTTTTCCGTGTCCTCGCGCAACAGCGCCATGTCGCGCCCGGTTTGCTTCAATACCGGGATTTCGGCATGGCCGAGGAAAGCGACCCACTCCTCCAGCCCGTTTATTTTTTGCTGATGCATGGCATCTCCCGCCCTCGGATACTCGCGGAGTATATCGGCAGGCCGGCAAAAATCTTTAACGTAAATTAACCGGCTCCGCGCTTTTGCGGAGTCCGAGTTGAATGTCGGGTTGGGCATCGCACTTATCGCCTACCGCCAGCGTAGCCGGGCTTCCTGTGTTGATGGCGCACGATCAGGATTCGAATGCTGCTTCCGAGATTTCGATATACGACCGAGTACGGAAAAACCTTCAGCGGGAATGTCCGTCGCCCTCTCGTCGTTGGCGTTCCAAGATCGGGATATACAACCAGAAGCTTGGCGACACGTTCAAATTCTTCGAGAAAACGCTCAGCAACTACAAGGCCAGCTTGTTCTTTGTAAAAATCCAGCGCGTTGGCAATATCATGCTCCGCTCCAGGGTGGAGCGAGTAGGTCATCGCGTAAGTCTTGCTCGAAGCCGGGCGATGGCTTCCTGCCCTGAAACTGCCGAGATCGAACCGGATTCCAGTTCGGCTTCCCTGCGATTGGCTTCTCGCTCCCAAGCTTCCTCGACTTCGGGGTCTGAATCAAGGCTGGCGATTAGCCGCTCAAGCAGGTGCGACCGTTCAACAGGGGGTAACTGCAAGACTTCGGCTTCCAGGACTTCCAGGTTCGTGCTCACGCTGATCTCCAATGCGGTAGATGCTGGCAGTTCACAGTTTATCACAGCGAGTGGCGCTCACAGTGGCACGACCGCTTGCGATGCCCAACGTGGAGCCAAGGGGCTGCCCTCAAAATCATCGAATGAAAGTGCTTGGCAAAAGTGGGCGTCCATGTATGAAACTCGCGTAGCGATTCGTTTGCCCTTTCTCCCGCGTGCGGGGGAAAGTTGGATAGGGGGAAACGGGCATGGCGGGTTTCATCATCAAGGGTGGCACGTTTGCCATGCCCGTTAGCGTGAAATACATTTACGAAAACAGCCGTATGTTGCATGGAATCAATCTGTTACTCTGTGGATAAGTTCAGGCCCAGTAGAACCTATTTCATAATCAGGGGCGCTGCGCTTCT
>JACRPU010000009.1:18523-34208 GCA_016223025.1 Nitrosomonadales bacterium
TGCATGAAAGTTAGCGTGAAATAACTTTCGCAAAATGACGCTTATTCGTTACACATCAGATATCTATCCTGTTGATAACCGTGGAACACAATCGTGAAACATTTCATCATCAGGGGTGTCGTCTTTCGTCATGAAAGTTAGGGAGGCACTATAACTGCATCTGCACGGCAAGCTTGCCGCTGCGCCCGTCCACTTCGCCCATTGCAATCTCGTGGCGCGGCAGGTCGCCCGCCAAGCCTGAGAGATATTGCCGCAGTGATACCAGCTCGTACCCCTGCGCTTGCCAGCCAGCCAGCAATTGTTCGAAGACCGGCATCAGCTTGCCGCCTTCCAGTTCGGCGTGCAGGGTGAATACGTGCCCGTGTTCGGGCGGATTTTCCGTCAGGTGCAGCAGGTGCTGCGCCGCGTTTTCCGGCGTCACGCCGTTGCGGCCGATGATTTCATCCAGGGTGGGCAGCGTGGTGGGCAGTTGCGGGCAGGCGATGATCTCGGCTTGCCAGGCGGGGATGAAAGGATGCGTGCCGCGCGTGTCGGAGCTGTAATCGAAACCGAGGCGCTGGGTCAGGCGCAAGGCGTGGCGGTTGGTCTGCCATCCCGCCGCCGCGTGCGACCTGGGCGCTTCGCCGAAAACTTCCGCGAACCGGTCCACCGCGCGCCGCATCTCGCGCCGCGTCCATTCCGCGCCCTTGCCGGCGACATGATCCTGCCAGCGAATATGGTCGTAGCAATGGATGCCGGCCTCGAAACCCGCATCGCGCACCGCGCGCATGATGTCCGCGCAGTCGCGCCCGATGTCCGGCCCCGGCAGCAAGGTGCCGTACAGCAGCGTCTTGATGCCGTAATGCTCCACCACCGAGGTGCGCGACACCTTGCCCAGAAAGCCGGGGCGGAATACGCGCAGGATGGCGCGCCCGGTATGATCCGGGCCGAGCGAGAAAAAGAAAGTGGCCTGCGCGCCGTGTTTCTTCAGCGTTTCCACCAGACGCGGCACGCCTTCGCGCGTGCCGCGCCAGGTGTCCACGTCAATTTTCAGGGCGAGCCGGTTCATTCACCTGTTTTAATCCACCAGCCCGCGCGCTACCGCCACCTGGCTGCGGTAGGCATCGAAAATCCCGCGCAGCGTGTCCGCCATCGAAGTCGTCGGTTTCCAGCCCAGCTCTTCGCAGGTATTGGTGATTTTCGGCACGCGGTTCTGCACGTCCTGATAGCCTTTGCCGTAATAGGCGGCGGAGGTGGTCTCGACCAGTTTCACCTTTTTCGCGGAATCGCGGTACTCCGGATATTTTTCCGCCAGCTTGAGCATCATCGCGGCAAGGTCGCGGATCGCATAATTGTTGGCCGGATTGCCGATGTTGTATATCTTGCCGGAGGCGATGCCATTTTTGTTCTCGATGATTTTCATCAGCGCGGCGATGCCGTCGTCCACATAGGTGAAAGCACGCTTCTGGCCGCCGCCGTCCACCAGGCTGATGTTCTCGCCGCGCACGATATGGCCGAAAAACTG
This sequence comes from Nitrosomonadales bacterium, assembly GCA_016223025.1. Taxonomy (GTDB): domain Bacteria; phylum Pseudomonadota; class Gammaproteobacteria; order Burkholderiales; family Gallionellaceae; genus VIKH01. The sequence goes on from JACRPU010000009.1 coordinate 20,028, forward strand.
AGTCACCACGCGCGAGCTGCCTTCCTTCGGCGTGTGGATCGAATCCAGCCCGGCGCCGATCCAGTTGAACGGGCGGAACAGCGTGAAATTCAGCCCCTGCTCCATGCCGTAGCCCCAGATCACGCGGTCCATCAGTTGCTTGGAGCAGGAATAGATCCAGCGCGGCTTGTTGATCGGGCCGCAGACCAGCTCGGAATTTTCCGGGTCGAATTCCTCGTCGTGGCACATGCCGTACACTTCCGAAGTCGAGGGGAATACCAGATGCTTTTTGTATTTCGCCGCCGCGCGCACGATCGGCAGGTTGGCCTCGAAATCCAGCTCGAACACGCGCAGCGGCTCCTTGACGTAAGTGGCCGGCGTGGCGATCGCCACCAGCGGCAGCAGCACGTCGCACTTGCGGATGTGGTATTCCATCCACTCCCGGTTGATGGTGATGTCGCCCTCGAAGAAGTGGAAGCGCGGCTGATCCAGCAGATCGCCGATGCGCTCGGTATTCATGTCCATGCCATACACCTCCCAGTCGGTGGTGGCGAGGATGCGGTTGGAAAGGTGGTGGCCGATGAAGCCGTTCACGCCCAGGATCAATACTTTTTTCATTGCGGTTTCCTCAACGGTTAAATTCAAATTTTCCCGCGCCGTACTTCGCGGCAAACTCTTCGGCGCTCATCTCCGCGCCATCCAGATCGAAACGCACCACGCGCAGCACTCCGCTGCCGCAGATCGCGTAGGCTTTGCCATCCTTCACATAAAAGGCGGGTTTCTCGCCCGACACTTCGCAGCCGGTCACCCGCGTTTGCAGAATGCGCATGGCTCTGCCCATCAACCGCGTCATCGCGCCCGGATAGGGCGGCGCCACGGCGCGCACCAGATCGTGGATGCCGCGCGCATCTTTCGACCAATCCACAATGCCGTCCTCCGGCTTGCGCCCGCCGAAATACGCGCCCTTGGACAAGTCCTGCTTCACCGCCTGCGCCTTGCCGGCCAGCAATGCGGGAAGCACGCCATTCAGAGCCATCTCCGCCGCCACGGTCACTTTGTTGAATACCTCGAACGCGGTGTCATCCGGCAGAATCGGCACCGCCTGCCGCGCCACGATGTCGCCGTTATCCGGCTTCTCCGTCATGTAATGCAGGGTCGCGCCGGTTTCAGTTTCGCCGTGGATGATCGCCAAGTTCACCGGCACGCGACCGCGGTATTTTGGCAGCAGCGACCCGTGCATGTTCAGCGCGCCGCGTATGGGTATCTCCAGCAACTCGCGCCCGAGCATCTCGCGGTAATAGAAAGAAAAGAAAAAATCCGGTTGCAGCGCGCGGATCTGCTCCACCACCACCGGCGTGTTCGGGTTGTCCGGCGCGATGGCGGGAATCCCGTGCAGCGCCGCCAGTTCCGCCACGCTGGCGAACCAGATATTTTCCTTCGGGTTGTCGCGGTGCGTCACCACCAGCGGCACTTCAACTCCGTGCGCGAGGAGCACCGACAAACAGCGGGCGCCCACATTGTGGTACGCAAAAACGATGGCTTTGCTCATTTCCGGGCCGCCGCCCCAGAATCCAGCGTTTCCCGCTTTTCCAGAACCGCCTCCACCAGATAGCGCGGCCTGTGGCGCACCTGCTGGTAAATGCGCCCGATGTATTCGCCCAGCAGGCCGATGCCGAACAGCGTGATGCCGATCAGAAAGAAGGCGATGGCGAACAGGGTGAACAGCCCTTCCGCTTCCGGGCCGACAATCAGGCGCCGGACGAACAGGAACACCACGAAGAAGCCGGACAGCACGGAAATCGCGATGCCCAGCATGGAAAACAACTGCAACGGCACCAGCGAGAAGCCGGTCATCAAATCGAAATTGAGGCGGACCAGGCTGTACAGCGAATACTTCGATTCTCCCGCCGTGCGCTCGTCGTGCCCCACCACCACCTCGGCGGGGTTGCGCGCGAAAGTGTAAGCCAGCGCGGGGATGAAAGTGTGTACTTCGCGGCAGGAATTGATCGCGTCAACGATGCGGCGGTCGTAGGCGCGGAACATGCAGCCCTGGTCGGTCATGCTGATGCGCGTGATGCGCTCGCGCAACCCGTTCATCGCGCGCGAGGCGATATGCCGCCACCAACTGTCGCTGCGCTGGCGGCGGATCGAGCCGATATAGTCGTGGCCTTCGTCCATCTTTGCCAGCAGCAAACCGATGTCCTCCGGGGGGTTCTGCAAGTCGGCATCCAGCGTGACCACGCGCTGCCCGCGCGACAGCTCGAAACCCGCCATGATCGCCATGTGCTGGCCGAAATTGCCGTTGAACAGTATCACCCGCGTCACATCCGGGCGGCGCTGGAACTGCTCGCGCAGAATCGCGGCGGAACGATCGCGGCTGCCGTCGTTTACGAACACGATCTCATACGCAACGCCGAATTTATCCAGCGCCGGATACAAGCGATCGAACAAGGGCTGCAAACCTTCTTCCTCGTTGTAGACGGGAATGACGACGGAAACCTGGGGAGTAATCATAGAGGTGCCCATAAGGCGGCATTCTACCGCATGGGGCAAAACTGGCAGTGTGGTTGTACTTGATTTGTTGTACTTGATTTCAGCCCCGCCGCCCCGATTTGCATTATGATTCCCGACATTGTGAGACCGCCATGCCAAATACCCGACCCGCTGCCGTAGCTGGCATGTTTTACCCCGCCGAACCGGACATCCTAGCGCAGGACGTGCGCGCCATGCTGGCTGCGGCAAAAACGTGCGCGCACCACCCCAAGGCGCTGATTGTGCCGCATGCCGGTTATGTCTATTCCGGGCCGGTTGCGGCCAGCGCCTATGCGGCGCTGAAAAATGTTGCGCCGCACATCCGCCGCGTGGTGCTGCTCGGCCCCACCCACCGCGTTGCGGTTCACGGCCTGGCGCTGCCGGGCGCAGATGCCTTCGCCACTCCGCTCGGCATCGTTCCGGTGGACCGGGAGGCCGCGCATTCCATCGCTCGTCTGCCGCAAGTCAGCGTAAACCCGCGAGCGCATGCGCTCGAACATTCGCTGGAGGTGCAGTTGCCGTTCCTGCAAACCGTGCTGCCCGGCTTCGGGCTGCTGCCGCTGGCGGTGGGTATGGCTACCCCGGAAGAGGTGGCTGAAGTGCTGGAGATGCTGTGGGGCGGCGAAGAGACCCTGATCGTAATCAGCTCCGATCTTTCCCACTACCTGCCTTACGAAATCGCGCAACGGGTGGACGCCGATACCGTGCAAGGCATACTCGGCATGAAGCGCGCCATCACGCACGAGCAGGCCTGCGGCGGCACGCCGGTCAACGGCCTGCTTGCGGCTGCGCGCCGCCATCATCTCACGCCGCATCTGCTCGACCTGCGCAACTCCGGCGACACCGCCGGGAGCCGCGATGGCGTAGTGGGTTACGCCTCGTTCGCGTTCACCGGGGAAGCGGGCCATGCCTGACGCCGGGCAAGGCAGCATTCTGTTGCCCATCGCGCGCGCGGCAATTTCCTGCGCGCTGAATGTTCCGCGCGTGGCGGATGAATCCGCGCCGTGGCTGCACGAGGGCGGCGCATGCTTCGTCACCCTCACCCGGCGCGGCGAGTTGCGCGGCTGCATCGGCTCGCTGGAGGCGCACCGCTCTCTGCTCTCCGACATCAAGGGCAACGCGGTGGCCGCCGCCCTGCACGACCCGCGTTTCCCGCCCCTGAATCGGGAGGAGCTCGACAGCACGGAAATCGAGATTTCCCTGCTGTCGCCGATCCGGATGATGGATGCCCGGAGCGAGGCCGACGCGCTGGCGCAACTGCGCCCCGGCATTGACGGCGTCGTGTTCGAATACAGCCCCCCCAGCGCCCTGCCGGGCGGAATAGGGTGCAGGCATTACCGCAGCACCTATCTGCCGCAAGTGTGGGAACATTTCCCGCAGCCGCGCCAGTTTCTCGCTTCCCTCAAAAACAAGGCCGACCTGCCCGGAGATTTCTGGGCGGAGGGAGTGAAACTTTCGCGCTATACCGTGACCAAATGGAGAGAGTCGGAAATGGCGCCGCAAGGCAGGGTGCGCGGCGCATAGCGGCAATGGCCTCCGGCAAGGCAACCCTGCCGAAATTGCCTTTTTCCTCAAAATTCCGGCACCATTTCAGTTTTAGCGGCATCGGGCATTCATTGACTGGAAACGAACGCCTGATTTAGAGTGGCGGCGCTGGTTTCAATATCTTCCGGGAGGGCATCAATGGGCATTCGTTATCTGGTCGTGCTGGCAACGGGTTTGCTGGCCGGAAATGCGTTTGCCGGTGACGGCCAGGGATTGGCCGGAAAAGCCAATTGCCTGACCTGCCACGCAGTTGACCAGAAGGCGCTGGGCCCGTCTTTCCGGGAAGTTTCGGCAAAATACAAAAGCGACAAGACCGCGCAGTCCGCGCTGGAAAAAAAAGTGCGTAACGGCGGCGCCGGAACCTGGGGGAAAATGCCGATGCCGGCTACCGCCAACTCCACAAGCGACGAAGACATCAAAAACATCGTGCAATGGATATTGTCACTCAAATGAGCAAGCCAGCACCGATCAGAAACCGCAATAACCAGTCCTCCTGTTCCAGTAAAACCGTTACCGTCCGCGGTTAAGTAGCGACTTAGAGATTATCCGTAAATAATATGATACCCTGCTTTCCCATCACGGCTTGTCCGGATGGGGGAGGTCAGAGATGGCGAAACAAGCGACGAAAAAGAGGTTGCCGGCATGGGAAGTATCGGACGCCTTTTGGCAGCGAGTCCCAAAGAGGCGCGGCTGGTATTCGAGGCCATCGTTTACGTCTTGCGCACGGGCTGTCAGTGGAAGGCGCTGCCAGCCGAACGCTTTGGTAGCGCGAGCGCCATTCACAAGCGCTATCTCGAGTGGCAGAAAGCGGGCGTATTCGAAGCCCTGTGGAAAGCCGGGTTGGCCGAGTACGACGATTTTGAAGGCATCGCGTGGCGATGGCAGAGTATCGACGGGGCCATGATGAAGGCTCCGCTGGCCCAGGAAGCTGTCGGGCCGAACCCGACGGATCGGGGGAAAAAATGGGAGCAAGCGACACCTGCTGGTGGACGGTCGTGGCGCCCCGCTGTCGATCATCGTGACCGGTGCCAACCGGCATGATGTCAGCCAGCTTGCAGCGGTTCTGGACGGCATCGCGGTCAAGCGCCCCGATCCGCCCGAGCGGCGCAACAAGCACCTGTGCGCCGATGCCGGCTATACCGGCGCGCCAGCGCTTGCTCTCATTGAAGCGCACGGCTACATCCCCCACGCCAAAGGGCGCGGGCAGGAGGTCAAAGAGAAACAGCGGCATCCGGCGAAACGAGCCAGAAGGTGGATTGTGGAAGTCGCGCATAGCTGGTTCAATCGCTTTCGCAAGCTGCTCGTGCGGTATGAGAAGCTCGAACGCAGCTTCCTCGGACTCAACCATCTTGCAGCGGCGATCATCGCGTTCAGGAAAATTAAATTGACCATAAATAAGGTTCCAAGCCCAATCGAGTGGCGTTGTCCTGGCACTTCTTTGTAACCAGTAGCACGCCCTGTTTGGCAGTCGCGAGTGCTTTGATTTTGGCCAGCTCGTACAACGGTCCACAGGAGATTTTCCGGGCTTCACCTTCTGCGGGTGGGACACCATTGTAAGCGGATAAGTTTCGATATATTACCATTATGGTAAGTTTTGGCTAGTCTTAAATTGAAGTTTGATGTTTCCGCTATGTGAGACCCCAATTTTGGGGCACCAAGCTGCTATCGGGCATTTTACGCATTTCGGCGCGCTCGCGGTGCAAATCTCGCGGCCCAGCGAAATCATGTTCACGTGTAGCGAGTAGCGCAGTTCCGGGGGGATTTTTGATTGCAAACGATCCATGTCGCGCGGTGCGCAATGCCGGTCTTTTTTGTGTTGGCCTGACCCATCCCAGCCGCCGGGCGATGCGCCAGCAGTGTGTGTCCACCGGGAAAGCCTGCCGGTCTAGCGAGTACATCAGAACGCACCGCGCAATTTTCTTGCCGACACCGGGCAGCGAAAGCAAAAAAGCTTCTGCGTCTTTGTCGCTCATCGCGCGCAACGGTTCGAGGCTCGGCTTGCCAAACCGCGCTATGGCGGCATCCAGCAGGTTGCGGATCGCTTTGGCTTTCTGGTTGGACAGTCCGCCACTCGCGATGGTGCTGGCAATATATTTGGCGGGCGCTTCGGCGATTTTGTGGTGGGTGGGGAAAGATTTTTTCAGCGCCCGAAACGTGTTCCGGTAGCTCGCCTCTTCGGTTTTTGTGCTGCAAATAATGAACAGCAGCTCGTCCAGCGGGTCTTTGAGGTTGTAGTGGCCGAAGTCGTGATAGCGGTATTTCAGTGTCGCGGCGACTTCCCTGACCGCCGCAGGGTATTTGTGCGCCCCCACGTCAGCCGTTCCCTGCACCGGCCAGCAGATTCTCTTTGGCTAACGCCATCAGTTCGTCGAGCGTGATTGTTTGCGGCTCGGCGGATTGGCGGTTTTGCAGCCGTTCAGGGAGCTTCTTGTAATCCCACTCATAGCCCTCAAACCCTTCTGCCGGGCCCACGTTATAAACCAGATAAAACGGCTTTGAGGGTTCTCTCGGATAACGTTTGGCTACCAATGCTTCACGCGAAAACACGCGCGGCCCCTCTTTTGAAACACGCATCAAGCATTGGCTGGTTGCGCCTTTGTGGCTGTGCAGCAACAGATACTGCGCGCCGGAAACTTCCGGCTTGAGCCGCAACGAGCCAGCCCCCGTGTCCATGCGGAAGTTGTACAGCTTCTCGCGCAAAATCCACTGCAAATGCGCCTCGTCCTTGTACCAGCCAACCAGCACATGCGTTTCGGCAGGTGGCGGGCGCGCCGTTTGCTGCCAATGTCTCTTTCCGGCAGCTTGCTCAACACCGCATAGCTCGCTGGCGCTTCCTGCGCCTGATAGGTATGGTAGCTCTGGCGCTCCCACGCAGTCGCACGGTTGCATGCGTGGGCCACAACTTCGCGGATGAAGTTTTCCACCTCCTGCGCGCCGTTGCCGGGCTTGAGCGGGAACGCGCCCAGCCCCGGCAAAATTTCATGGTAGCCCTGCCACTGGCGCGATGAATCGCCGGGGTAGAGCACATAGGCACCTTCGAGCGCCAAGCCAATGGCGATGGCGTATTCACCGTCAACGTCATGGTGGACGGGCAGCGCATCCACCGCGTGATTGGGCGCGAAACAGACGGCACCACGCGCACCCAGGCGGAAGAGTTTATCGAGAAGGCCAGGCAGGATGCCAAGACCGGCAGGCTCAATCTACCCACGGGGCGCAAGATCGCGCTGGGCTTTTCCGATGCCGCCGATAAATATCTGGTCAATCTGGCGCAGGAAGGCGGCAAAGACCTCAAGATGAAACGCTACCGGCTGACCATGCACCTCAGTCCGTTTTTTGGCGATGTGCCGCTATCGAAAATATGCACCTTCGATGTGGAGCGCTACAAGAAACTACGTCTGGAAGAAGATGCGCAACACAACGTATTGAAGGACGGCACGAAACTCTATAAAGGGAAAACCAAGCCGGGCACGATCAATCGTGAACTGGCAGCACTCTCGCACCTGTTCACCAAAGCCGTGGAATGGGGCTGGCTGGAACACAAGCCAGCAGCCATCAAACGCCTGAAAGAGAATAGCGGGCGCATCACTTATTTGACGGTGGATCAGATTGAGCGTTTGCTGAAAGCCGCGCAGGAAGATCAGAACATTCAGATATACCCGTTCATCCTCATCGGGCTGGAAACCTCAATGCGCCGCAGCGAGATTTTTTCAATTCGCCGCGAACATATCAACCTTGAGCAGCAGATCATATCTATCCCGAAGGCGAAAGCTGGCGCGCGTGAGCAGCCTATCACCGCGCACCTTGCCGACTTTCTCGTCGCGTATGTGGGAACCTTGCCGCCCGGCACACCGTGGCTGTTTCCATCGCCTGCGGCGAGGGAAGGGCACACGATCAACCTCGACAAGCCATTCCGCCGCGTGGTCGCCAATGCGGGCTTGGATACCGCGCTAATCGTGCGTCATACTCTGCGCCATACTGCGATATCGCATCTTGTGCAGGCAGGTGTAGACTTGCCGACAGTGAAGCGCATTTCAGGCCATAAAAACTTGAGCATGGTGGAGCGATACAGTCACCAGAACGGTGCGCATATTGAGTCGGCTATTGTGGGGGAGCGTTTGATTTGGCACTAATGGAATAAGGCAAAAAAAGCGGGAAGAGCCGCGTAAATACGGGATATGGCGGGAATTACACTACAAAAATAATTTGGCACGAAAATACGCAAAAAAGGTCAAAAAATGGATGTTTTTGCATTCTATTTGGCACAAAAAAAGGCGGGGATTAAGCGGGTTTGCTGGTGGCGACGTTAAAGTCAAAGATGTGAGCAAACATTCGCTGCAACCAGTTCAAATGAGAGACGTGGCCATCATGGCCTTGAGCACGCGCCAGTTCGTTCTGGCAAAGCACCACAAGAGCGCCAAGCGCCGGTGGCTCGGCGCTTTCGAGCATTCGGGTGTTTGCATCCCAGGATGATATATCCTGCTCGTTAAAATCACGTTCCCCCCACCCCACGATAGTAGCCTCAAGCTGGCGGAAGTCCTTTGCCAGATCGGCATGGCGGCGTGCGCGGTCAGAAAACCCAAACACCAGGGCAGCGGCAGATACAACCGTAATCACCAGGGCGATCCACGCCAATAACGCAGGATTTGACAGGCTTGCCAGGGCAGCCGATCCGCCGATCACCCCGACCGCGCTCCCCAGCTTGTCGCACACCGAAAAAAAGCGCTCGCGCTTCTGGTGATAAAGCGTAGAAAGCTCCGTGCGGTACAGCACGGCATGACGTTTATCCCAGAGATAGCGTGAAATACATTTACGAAAACAGCCGTATGTTGCATGGAATCAATCTGTTACTCTGTGGATAAGTTCAGGCCCAGTAGAACCTATTTCATAATCAGGGGCGCTGCGCTTCTGCTGCATGAAAGTTAGGTTGGTTCGGTCATTTCTTATCCCTTTCAGGCGGCTGGGCGGGGTCGGCTTTGTGGTGTCGCTCATTCTACAGTCTCACTACAAGCGGGATACAAGCGGAACGCAATCCAGAGTGGAGGGCTTCACCCGCTAATGCTTACCCATCGCCCAGCGATACACCTTTTCAACATCGTCATCAGATAGTAGCGTTAAAGAATCCTTACCGAAAGTCTTTAGCATGTAGGCTTTTCGCTTGTCCTGGATGCCGAGTTCGTTACATCTGGATTGAATGCCCTTGATACGGCTGCTGCGCCAAACCGTGGACTTAACGGGCGCGGAAGGCATGGCGTGAACGAGGGCGATCTGCTGTTTAATCCACTTTACCAGGCTATCGTATACCGCTGCTTTAATCAGGTGATACGAGGTTACGCCAGCCTGTTTATTGATCCGCCCTTGCGCTGCGGCAATGGAGAGTTTTTTCTGTTTTACAGAATCATGCACGGCGATCCACTCGCCACGTAGATTTAATAGAGCAACCTTCTGCGCTTCGCTGATAACGTCAGGGCCGGGCGCGACAACAACCCTGGGGCGCGGCGGTTTTTCGTTGTGGTGGTTATGGATGTCGCCACCGGCGATCTGGCCTACCACCGCGCCGTCGCCGTTGACGTGGATGACGTTACCCACAGGTGCAGCGGGCTTGCGCGGTTTACTCTTGGGTTTTGCGTTCTTCTTGAACAGCTCGACTACCTTCTTTTTCTTGTCATCATCCTTATCGTCTTCCATGTTGTTCCCCTTGAGTTAAGCGGCATCAGGCCGCGAGTTTAACGAGCTTCAGAACCCGTTCCTTGGTGATGGTCGGCTCTTCCATCATGTCGTAGACGGCCAGGAACAGCTCGGCCTTCTTGGTTGGCGTCATCGTGCGGTTGGAGGCTTCCAGCCCCTCTTCTACAGCCTCAATCGCCAGCAGGAAGCGCGACATATCGAGATCAGCGGCCTTGAGATCGGCCAGCAGCATCGAGCCTTCGCCGGTCAGAAGCCAGTTGGCGTTAAGACCCAAACCAACCATCTTTGCAACAACTTCACTATCAGGCCAAATCTTAGCCCCCTCGTATCTCTTGTAAGTGCTATAGGCAATATCGAACTTGGCCGCAGCCTCATCCTGCTTAAGGCCAATTCTTAGCCTAAATTCACGAAGCCGTTCCGCAACCTCGATATTATTTTTTTCGTCCATATTTCAGGTTGTCGCTGAGTTGTCGCTAGCGACAACCTGCCAGCGACAACTTAATGGCTGGTTGTCGCTGAATGTAACGTTATGTTTATAAAATAAAAACAATCATTTCACCCGAGGCAATTACAAATAGTCAGCGACAACCAAAGAAAAAGCTAAAAATTAAGCTGTCAAATGGGTTGACACAGCTAAAAACTTAGCTGTAAGATGCCGCCCATCGAGCAACCCGAAAAATACTTACAACATGGCAACCTATCCCGCAAAAAAACCAGTCAATCAAGACTGGGATTCAGCAGACGTGAAATACGCGCTGCACAAAAAAGGCATCACGCTGGCGGGTATTGCGGAAGCCTACGGCTTGACCAGCTCAAGTACGCTGTCATCCGTATTCACACGCAGCTACCCGCTCAACGAAAAACGCATCGCCGACGCGATCGGCGTACACCCGATGGTGATTTGGCCAAGCCGTTACAACGCGGATGGATCGATCAAACCACGGGGATTCCGTGCTGTGCAGTTTAACGCAACCGCGCTGGCGCGCAATAGCAAGACCACTGCCGCCGACAGCAAATCGAGGAAGGCGGCCTGACATGCGCCGCATCGTAGCACGCTGACCGGCGACCTGTTCGCCAGCATCCCGCAGGCGCATCCGCTGACCCCCGGCGGATGGCGGTTTCGCGGCGAGATCGCGCATGTGATGAGCGAGGCCATCAAATTGTGCGCCAAGGATCGTTACCAAATCGCCGCCGATATGAGCCGCCTGTTGGGGCGCGAGCTATCGCTGAACACGCTGGACAAATACACCTCGGAAGCCTCCGAAGACCACATACCTAACCTCGAAACAGCCATCGCCTTCGATGCGGCCACCGAGCAAACCGCGCTTGCCTGCTTTTTTGCCAGCAAGCTCGGTTGCCGGGTGTTGCCGGGCAAGGAATCGTTGCATGCCGAGCTGGGCAGGCTGGAAATAATGAAAGGCGACATCGCCAAGCAGGAAAAGGCCATCAAGAAAATACTGGGAGAAGATAAATGAAAACCATGATTAACACCGAACGGCTGCTGAATTTGGCGAAACGCCATGATTGGCATTATGGCGCTCTTTGCCTGTTGTTGCGTGCTTCCGGGATCAGGGAAAAACAAGAGGGGATTATTCATCCCATCACCGACGAGGAGGTCGGCGCGATACCAGAAACCCTCGCATACGACGCCATCAAACAATATGGTTATCTCGACGGAACGGACTTGCTCGATATCGCCGAGTCAGTCCACGGTGTTGACCCGCTCAAATCCGGCGGTTACCTGCTGTGGATGTTGGCGCACAAATTCTTCATCCCCTTAATTCCAAAAGATCATCCGGGATACATGGAGTCATTGCTCCTGCTGCGCGTCTTCAAGGCCTACATCGATGGCGCAGCCAAGGCAGAAGCCTACATCAGCGCCGCCTACCGCTATCGCACCACGTTTTGTAATGTCTGGGGAAATAAAGCCGACCCAGAGTATGAGCATCTGTTCGAGGCTATGCCGGGCGGAGGGCTGGAAATAGCGATAGCGCTGGGCGGATGGGGGTTAAAAAGTACATGGGATTGCCTCGGTCGACATCTCGCGCGCAGCCAGCCCGCTTTCGAGCTGCTGGAAGAACTCCACGAAGGAATTGACGAAACGATCTTTGTTGAAGGCGACGTAACCCGAGACGGTTATGCCACGGAAGCCGCGCACCAACTGATAGACGAACAGATGGGCTATTTGCGGGAAGCCGCGCTGGAGCCCTTCGAAGACCGCCTGCGTGAAATCGTGGACGCGTTCCTGTGCGGGGTACCTGTTCAATCTGCCGAGAAAAACGTCAATGGATAACCTCGTCAACGTCAAGCAGATCGTTGCTGCGACCGGCATTAAAAAGCAGGCGGTAACGAAGCGCCTTAAAGGCATCACGCCCGCCAATTTGGAGCCGCACCCCGGCCACCCGATCCGCTGGTACAACAGCGACGATCTGCCAGCGGACTACCAGTCAACGCTGAAAAATAAAATGCGGGACGCGGAGCTGGAAGCGGCTGTTTTCCCCGTTGCCGCCGCCCCGGCCTTGCCCGCCGTGCAGGTGCAGCGCGACGAACTTTGCAAGGCGCAGCGCGATTGCGCCACGGCGCGGGGGAGGATCGCCGATTTTGTGCGCGACTATGACGGTTCGGTGGAAAAGGCCATCGGTTTGTTGAATGAGAAATACGCGGCGGGACGGCTCAGCAACGCGCTGCGCTGGGCGTTCGAGCACGCATGGGACAAACCGCGCAAAAAATTAAAACTCAACAAAAAAACCTATTACAACTGGCTGGCATACAAGGCAAAGCGCGGCAGCTACGCGCCGCACAAGGTACAGCCTGACATGAGCATCAAGCCCTGGCACGCGCTGGCGGTGGAATTGAGCAATCGCCCGCAGGGCAGCTCCAAGCGATGGATATACAACGAATTGGTGAAACAGTTGGGCGACCAATCCCCCACCAGCTACGACGTGTTGTGCGTCTTTTTTCGAGAAAAGTTCAGCCAGCTCGACCCATTGAAAGGGCGTTGGAGCGGCTCCGCGCTGCGCAGCCACAAGTTTTACCAGAAACGCACCTCGGAAGGGCTGCTGCCCGCTGAAGAAGTCCACGCCGACGGCTGGAATACCCACTTCACCGCGCCGCACCCGGTCACCGGCGAATTCGTCACCTACGAGGTCTGGCATTTCCACGACGCAGCCACGCGCTACGTCACACCTTACGGGCTGGGGCTGACCGAAAAATTCGAGGTGATCGCCAAGGGGCTGGAAAACTACATCCGCGTGTTTGGCGTGCCGCTGATCGTGATGACCGATTCGACCAAGATCGTGCGCGGCTCGGCGCGCTTCACCAAAGACCCGGTGCGCTCGATCGAAGAGCGCGTGGGCTGCACCATCACCCACCCCAAGGAAGTCGGCAACTCGCAGGCCAACGGCATTTGCGAAAACTACAACACCTCGTGGTTGGACAAGTGCAGCCGGGAGCTGGCCACCTATCAAAGCCCCGACCAGATGGACGAGCTTACTTACAAACGCGTCAAGAAAATCACCGCCGAGATGGTGAAGGCCGCCAACAAAGGCGACCTGATCGAGCGCGACAAAAAGAAGCGCGAAGCGGAGCGCATGGGCAAGGGGCGCGTGTTCGGCAGCCACGCCGAGGCGGTGGAATGGCTCAACGCCACGCAGACCCGATACAACAACCGCCCGCACAGAAGCCTGCCCAAGGTGCGCGGCGAAGACGGGAAACTGCGCCACCAAACCCCGGCGGAAGCCCTTGCCGAGCATATCGCAAACGGATGGGAACCGGCGCTGATGGGCGAGACGCGGGAAAACCACGAAGCGTGGCTGGTGGACGTGTTCCACCCGCGCACCCTCGTCAAGGTGTACCGCGAAGCCGTCACCCCTTACGGCGGAATGCGCTACCGCAACCCGGACGTGCTGGGGCACTGGAACGGCAAGGAAGTGGTGGTGGTGTACGACGTCCACGACTGGCAGAGCGTGCGGGTGGAGGAGCGGGACGGGACGCTGATCTGCGTGGCCCAGTTCGCCGCCGACACGCCCTACCGCGCCAAGACGGCCTACGAAGACGCCGAAGACAAGCGCGCCCGGGCGCAGATACGCCACAAAGAGAAAGGCATCGAGAAGATTCGCGCGCGCAACCCCGGCGCGGTGGTGGAGATCGAGCATGTCCAAACCATCACCGACTTCCTCGACTTATTCTAATGCGCGTTCAAATTGAGACTAACAATCCACGGCCAAGCAGCGATGCTGCGCACGGATCCCGTATTTGCGGCAAGTTTCGGCAGACCCGATTCGAGTTGGCGGGTAACCCAGGCCAAATCTGCAAACACCCGATTGGGGAATTCTTTTTCGCGCAGCTCGTCCCAGATATGCTCTTGCGGATTGAGTTCCGGCGCATAGGGCGGCAAACGGAGCAGGCGCACGTTTTCCGGCACTGCCAAGTCCTTGCTCA
>JACRPU010000012.1 GCA_016223025.1 Nitrosomonadales bacterium
CGAGCGACATGATGAGGTATCCGGGATCGAAAACCCCTCATTGGTCGCCGCGTTGCCCGCTCTAAAAACAACCCCGAGCGGGCAACGCGGCGACCCCGCAAATCCGATGTCATGTCAAGTGTTTTTTGCATTTTTATTTCACTTTTTTGAAATATTTTTCGTGCGGTTCGGATGCATGCGGTGTCGGGCAAAGGCCGCGAGTGTCTAAACTTCAGTTTGTTTTATACATCAACAGATAAGGGATTTTACCCCCCGGCCAATCTTTAAAGAGCCACTTTAATTTTCGAGAACAAATTTACCCTGGCCGGCAGCACGCACGGCTGTCGGCAGGCGTTGCGAACTGTTAGAATGCGCGGGTTTTTCTGCCGGCCAGATCTTTCATGCAAAACGATCCGAATTCCATGACTCCCATCGAGCGGCGCGCCAGCCTGGGCCTGGCCGGTATTTACGGCCTGCGCATGCTGGGGCTGTTCATCATCCTGCCGGTGTTCGCGCTGTACGCCGAACACCTGCCCGGCGGCGACAACAAGTTGCTGGTCGGGGTGGCGCTGGGCGCTTACGGGCTGACGCAGGCCATCCTGCAGATCCCGTCCGGGCTGATGTCCGACCGTTACGGGCGCAAACCGGTGATCTACATCAGCCTGCTGCTGTTTGCCCTGGGCAGCTTTATCGCCGCATTCGCGCACGACATTTACTGGGTCATCATCGGGCGCGTCATCCAGGGCGCCGGCGCGCTGAACGCGGCGGTGATGGCGCTGGCCGCCGACCTGACGCGCGAGGAGCATCGCACCAAGGCGATGGCGATGATCGGCATCACCATCGGCATCACCTTCTCGATCTCGCTGGTGCTGTCGCCGGTGCTGTACCGTGCGATTGACGTACCGGGCATCTTCGCCATGACCGGCGTATTGGCCCTGCTGGCCATGCTGGTGGTGAAGTTCGTGATCCCCGACCCGGCCATCACGCGCTTCCATTCCGACACCGAGGCGAGCGGCAAACATTTGGGCGAAGTGTTGCGCCACAAGGATCTGCTGCGTCTCGATTTCGGCATCTTCACGCTGCATGCAATTCTGATGTCGGTATTCATGCAGGTGCCGTCCATTCTGAGAAATAACGGCTTGGAGGCCGCACAGCACTGGCACGTTTATCTGCCCGTACTGTTAATGGCTTTCGCCATGATGGTGCCGCCCATTATTCTTGCCGAGAAAAAAGCCAAGATGAAACAGGTGTTCGTGGGCGCAATTGCGCTGGCCGTGCTGGGGCAATTGATGCTGATGCAACTGCAACACAGCGTATGGGGGGTGGCGGCGGCGCTGGCTCTGTTCTTTACCGCTTTTAATATATTGGAAGCGGCCCTCCCTTCTCTGATCAGCAAGGTCGCCCCGCTGGCCTCGAAGGGCACGGCAATGGGGGTTTACAGCAGCGTGCAGTTCCTCGGCGCCTTTTTTGGCGCATCGGCGGGCGGGCTGCTGATGCAGTATTTTGGCGGCAATGCGGTGTTTGTCTTCGCCGTCGCGCTATTGCTGCTCTGGCTGGGGGCGGCAAGCACCATGCAGGTGCCGGCCACGGTGCGCACCAGGCTGTATCATCTGCCGGAACTCGACGAGGCCGGTTCCAGCACGTTGCAGCGGCAGTTGTCGCAGGTGCGCGGTGTGCGTGAAGTCATGGTGGTAGCGGCAGAATGCATGGCCTGCCTCAAGGTGGATACGCAGGTTTTCGATGAAGCGGCAGTGGAACAACTACTAAAGGGAGCGTGAAATGTCGGTGAATAAAGTGATATTGGTGGGGCGCTTGGGCAAGGATCCGGAAACGCGTTACATGACCAGCGGCGAGGCGGTGACCAGCGTCTCGCTGGCCACTTCGGAAACCTGGAAAGACAAGAGCGGCGAAAAACAGGAAAAAACCGAATGGCACAACCTGGTGTTTTTCAACCGGGGCGGGTACAAACTGGCCGAGATCGCCGGGGAGTACCTGAAAAAAGGCTCGCAGATTTACGTCGAGGGCAAGCTGCAAACACGCAAGTGGCAGACCAAGGAAGGGCAGGACCGCTATACCACCGAGATCGTCGTGAACGAGATGCAGATGCTGGGCAGCAAGTCCGAGCGCGGCGGCAGCTTTGAAGTGGTGGACAAGCCCGCCGCCGCACCGTCCGGCGCAACCGATGCCGGCAACCCCGCGCCGGCAAAAGGCGGAAGTTTTGACAACTTCGACGATGACATTCCGTTCTGAGCCGGATGAGCAAGGCCTTTACCAAAGAAGCCGCCGAGGACGCTGACGAGGAGGAGATCCCGTCAGCGCAGCCGCTCCCGCCGGGCCTGAAGAACTACATCACCCCATCCGGCTACCGGCGCCTCATGAACGAACTGGATCAGCTCTGGAAAACGGAGCGCCCGGAACTGGTAAAAACCATTGCCTGGGCCGCCTCCAACGGCGACCGCTCGGAAAACGGCGATTACATTTACGGCAAAAGACGGCTGCGCGAGATAGACCGGCGCATCCGCTTTCTTTCCAAACGTCTGGACAACGCTGAAGTGATAGACCCGGTGCAGCGCGGAGCGTGCGACCAGGTGTTCTTTGGCGCGACAGTGACGGTATGCGGGCAAGATGGCGCGGAACGCATATACAGCATAGTCGGCGTGGATGAAGCCGCTCCGGGTCGCGGTCTGATCAGTTGGGTATCGCCGCTGGCGCGGGCGTTGCTCAAGGCGCGCAGGGACGATGTGGTGATGCTGCGCATACCCGGCGGGGAAGAAGAATTGGTAGTGATAGACGTTACCTACCGCTCAATCAGTATTATGGGCGCCTCTAAAAATTCAAAATCCTAAGCGAGACAAGGCGCGAGAGAAATTTTAGCGCGCTGCATATGTTTGATATGTAAGCGTTAAAATTTCTTGAGCAACGCAGTATCGCGACGGAGTTTGGATTTTTAGAGGTGCCCTTATCACGTGAGCCAAAACCGGCCAGAGGTGTAGGGTGCAATAAGCCTGCCCTGAGCGCAGTCGAAGGGCGCAGCGCATTGCACCATTTCTCCGTTAAACCATCCGGCGCAATGCCCGCTGGTTATTGCGCCCTACGGTTGCTTTGCCTTATCCAGAAATAACCGGCAAAAATTCTCTGACGTAACCCGCCCGACTTCTTCCAGCGGAATTTCGCGCAACCCGGCGATCTCTTCCGCCACATATTTTACGTAAGCAGGCTGGTTGAGCTTGCCGCGATAGGGTGCGGGGGCGAGATACGGCGCATCGGTTTCGATCAGCATGCGCTCCAGCGGGATGCGCCGCGCCACTTCTTTCAGCGAGGCGGCGCTCTTGAAGGTGACGATGCCGGAAAAAGAAATGTAAAACCCCATTTCCATGGCCGCCTGCGCGACCTCCAGGCTTCCGGTAAAGCAATGCATCACCCCGCCAACCTCGCTGGCGCCCTCCTCCGCCATGATGCGCAAGGTATCCTGCGCCGCCTCGCGGCAGTGGACGATCATCGGTTTATGGCTCTCTCGCGCCGCGCGGATGTGGGTGCGGAAGCGCGCGCGCTGCCATTCCAGATCACCCTTCAAGCGAAAATAATCGAGACCGGTTTCACCGATGGCGACGACCCTGGGGTGCTGCGCCAGTTGCACCAGCGTTTCCTGCGACGGCTCGGTGTCCAGTTCGTGATCCGGGTGTACGCCCACCGAGGCGTAGAGCTGTTCATGCCGTTCGGCGAGCTGCCGGATGCGCGGAAAATTCTCCAGCGTCACGCCCACGCACAGCGCATGGGATACGCCGCTCTGGCGCATGTTCGCCAGAACCTCATCGAGAATTTCCGCGAGTTCCGGAAAATCAAGATGGCAGTGCGAGTCAATCAGCATGGGTCGCCGGGCACCGGGAATCTTCAAACAGCATCATGCTGCGCCACCCAGCATCATGTTCCGGTAAGACAATAACAGAGACTCGAACAGCAGCCTGGGATTCAGGGGATGCGCCGCCTCGCGCCTGGCAACCAGCAGCTCTTTCTGATAGCGCAGCAGATCGAACACCATGACTTTGCCCGCGAGATTCCTGATGGTGTCAGCCAGTTCGATGTGGTACAAAACCTTTCCGGCAAGTTTCGCGCTGCCCAGGTCGCAGCACCACTGCTGCAGCCAGTGGATCACCCTGGCCGGTTCGGTGCGCTGCAATTGCTCGGCCAGCGCAAACACGTCGAACTGTGCCGGTCGCCCGATTTCCTGGAGGAAGTGGCGGTATGCCGCAGCATCCTCCTCCGCTTCCTCCGCCAAACGTGCCGCCCGCAACGGGGCAAACCCCGCCTGCGCCAGCAGTGCTGCCTGATCGTCCACGCCCTGCTGTTTCAGCCATGCGGCGCTTGTTTCGGGCGGCGGCAAGGGGGCGGCAAGCGCGAGACAGCGGCTGAGGATGGTGGGCGGCAATTGCTGCGGCTTGTGCGTGACCAGGATGAACAGCATCCGCCCGGACGGCTCCTCCAGGGTCTTGAGCAGCGCGTTTGCCGCGTTGGCATTCATGGTTTCCGCCGGATGGATCAGCACCACGCGGTACCCGCCCTGATGCGCGGACAGGCTGGAAAAATCCGCGAGGGCGCGTATCTGGTCAACGGAAATCTGCCTCGCCGGTTTTTTGCCGCCCTCGCTTTCTTCTTCCTGCGCGGACAAGGCATCCGGCTGGATCAGGCGGAAATCCGGGTGGGTTTGCTGCTGGAACCAATGGCAGGAAGAACAGCCATCGCAGGCCAACCCTCCGGCAGGCGGCTGCTCGCACAGGAGCGACCGGGCAATGTTCATGGCAAAATCGAACTTGCCTATCCCCTGCGCACCCTTCAGCAAAACAGCATGCGGCAGGCGCGCGCGCAACCCGGCCCAGCGCTGCCAAAGCTCATCCTGCCACGGATACAGTTTGTTCATGTTAAAGACCGAATGATTTTCTCGATATCAGCCTTGACTGCTTCGGGTGTCTGCGCCGCATCAATCAACGCAAAGCGTTGCGGGTTTTTCCGGTAGCGTTCCAGATAAGCCTGCCGCACCTTCTCGAAGAAGCCACCCTGTTCCTGTTCGAAGCGATCCAGCGAGGCGTTGTTTGACAGCCGCTGCCGCGCCACTTCAATCGGAATATCAAACAGCAGGGTCAAGTCGGGCTGCAAATCCTCATGCACCCAGCGCTCCAGTTGCTCCAGCTTCGGAAGCGCAACTCCCCTGCCCCCGCCCTGATAGGCGAAACTGGCGTCGCTGAAGCGGTCGGACACCACCCAGGTTCCGCGCCGCAAGGCGGGCCGGATCACCTGCTCGATATGTTCGAGGCGGGCGGCGAACATCAGCAGCGCCTCGGTTTCGGCATGCATCGGCTGGTTGAGCAGTATTTCGCGCAGGTGTTCGCCCAAGGATGTGCCGCCGGGTTCGCGCGTCACCAGCACCTCCAGCCCGCGCTGGCGCAGGACATCGGCAAACCATTGCAAATGGGTGCTCTTGCCCGCGCCGTCCACGCCTTCAAAAGTGATGAATTTTGCCTTGCTCATCATTATATTTTTTCGCCCCCTCTCTTAATGTCGAGCCAAAATATCCTGAATCTGCGCGGGCTGATAAGCGACATCCCAACACCACCCGCCAAAGCCACCCTTGCTATTCACGCCTTTTACCCATGCATCCAGCGCAGCGCGCTTGGCGCGGTTCTGTTCTGAATCTTCGCCCTTGATTTCCAGTATCAGGATTTTGCCATTGGCCAGGCGTATCAGGAAATCAGGCACAAACCGGCGGCGCACGCCATTCCAGAGATAGTGAATCTGAAAACCCAGATGATCGTTTTTGGCATACGCCAGCACCAGCCCGTTTTTCTTTTCCTCCAGCAAATTGGCGGTGTACATCTCCCAACTGCTATCCACCACAACATGGCTGATTTGCGATTTGCGTGTCGGCTGACAGGGCTTGGTGGTGTACCAGGTGTGCATGTAACGGGTTGAACCAATCGGCGATTCCTCGTCGAATACTGGCTCAATTTTTTCGGTGTTCTGCTCGTGGATAAACCGAAGCAGATGCTGGACGATTTCATCAATGTTCAATGCCAGCAATATCCGCTTGCGCAATGGCTCCTGATGAAACAGCGAAGGAATATCCAGCTTGCCCGAATCAAAAAACTGCTCGACCAGCTTGATCAGTTGAAACACCAGAAAGTCTTTATTCCCGGTAAATCGCCCTGAGATTTCTTCATACGCTTTGCGTGCCGCCTGGAATGTCAGGCGTTGCAGCCTGAAACCTTCCGGCAACTTCTCCAGATCAATCTCATGCACCTTGCTCATGTCGGTCGCGCCACCCACGGCGGGCGCAATTTCCACGCTAATGGGTGTCCGTGCCGGGTCTAGCGTCAGCGTGCTTACCTTCTCCCAGTCCACCACGAGCAAGGTGCGAACCACCGTATCAACGCGCAACACATTCGGCCAGCGTATCTCCAGATCATTGCGCTCAACCAGCGATTCAATCTGCACGCTCGGCTTGGGCGGAGGAGGAGGTTCGCCCCCTTCGCCCACATCCTGAAATATCGAAAGCGGCACACCAAACACATTCACATATTCCGGTTTGAACAAACCGTTCTCATCAACATCGTAGCCAACCCGGCGCAATCCGCGACCGATCACCTGCTCGCACAGCAGCTGGCTGGTGAAGGCGCGCAGCCCCATGATGTGCGTGACATTCTTCGCATCCCATCCTTCCGAGAGCATCGCCACCGAAATCACGTTCTGCAAGTCCTGCCCTGCGCCGCCGCGCTTGCCGACGTTATCCACGATCTCGCGCAGCAGCTCCTCTTTCTTCATCTCGCGCCACTTCTGCTTTTTCGTTTCCGGCAGATTGACGCTATCAATGATGGCATGCAGTCGCGCTTCATAGTCCTTGTCCGAGGTAGCTGTCTCGCCCAGCTCAGCTTTTTCCAGCACCCTGGAATCCACACGCAAGGTTTTTTCAGGCGCTTTCATTTCCGGCCAGTGTGCATCACCCTGCCGCAAGAAATGCTCAATACGCGCGGCTGTCTCGGTGCGATTGCACACGGTAAGCATTACCGGCGGCGAAGCATGCCCCGCCGCCTGCCATTGCTTGAGCGTCTCGCGCCAGTCCGCACCCAGCAAAGCATAAGCATCCTTCACCAGCTTGGGCAATGCCTCGTGCGGCTCGGCTTTGCGATTCAAATCCTCTGCCACTTCATCGTCGCGATAAATGTGATACAGCTTCGAGCGGTAAGTCTGCGTATCCGGCAAAGCGTCGTCACGAATCACCACACGAGGTGTTTTAACCAGCCCAGCCTCGATCGCATCGTTCAAGCCAAAATCAGACACGATCCAATCAAACAACCCGGCCTCAGTGCTGGCCTTACCTGTCGGTGCAAACGGTGTAGCAGACAAATCAAAGCAGCGCTGAATCCGGCGCGTCTTGTGGATACGATCCAACCCCTCCACCCAGCGCGTCGCCTCATCAAGGTCTAGCCCCTGCTCTGCTGCCTGCTTCTTGCTAATCTTCAACTCAGCCGGTATGCGGTAAGCGTGGTGCGCCTCGTCGTTGATGATGACCAGATCGCGATAACTGGCCAGCTTGCCCAACACCCGCTTGGTAAAAGCCTCATCGCTTTCCGCACCCTTCTTCACCACCGAGCGGTCTGGCTCCTTAAGCGGCATCAGGGTGTGCCAGTTTTCCACCAGCAACCCCATCTGATTCAACTTCTGGCGCAATGATTCGGAAGGACACAAGCCGAAGGCATCGTAATAATTATCCGGCTCGCCGGGATACAGAACCCGCAGCCGCTCCTTCACGGTCAGCCCCGGTGCCACGATGAAAATGGCGCGTGAATAATCCTTGTTGCGCTTCGGATAGGTCAGCGCGTTCAACACCTGCCAGGTGATGATCATCGCCATCACCGCCGTTTTGCCGCTGCCCGTTGCCATCTTGCTGCACAGCCGTTCCCACGCGCCGCCATCGCCCGGAACCACTATCCCCTGCTTGAATTCAGCCGCAGCCTCTGTCCACCAAATCAGTGTTTCAATCGCCTCCAGTTGGCAGAAATAGAAAGGATATTGCCGCGCGCTCTGGTCAAACCAGTGCTGTAGCAGAGAACGAGTAATTGAAGTAACGCCGGGGTAACCCTGCTCACGCCACGCATCTACCCGCTGGCGAATTTCATTGACCCGATCCAACCGTTCGATGCGGCGCGTATTGTTGCGCACATCGAAAATCTCATACCCGGCAGGCCGCCGCTCCGCTACCAGCTTGAGCGTGCCATCGCGCGCCTGCTCCCAATGCTGTTGCGGGCTGATGTATGGCGAGTTGATGATGAGGGATTGAGCCACTTCAGGGCTTTCCGGCCAGACTGTGCATTGCTTCAGCAAACGCCTTGAAGCTGGGCGAACAATTCCGCTGAAGATTAAGATGAGTGCCTATGCGGCGCGCACCGTCCCGTTTTTGGTATGCGGGTATTGCCTTGCGCAGTTCGGCAACAGGGCTACCCAAGCGATCTGGCTCACGATAAATAGCCTTACTATTCCAGTCTGCCACACGTGGCAAGGAAAACCCCTCCGCTACCGCAGCCCAGTCCCCAACAAACCAAGCCTTCAGTTCGCGGCAGGCAATGCGCACGACGGCATCAGGCCGACCAGCTTCACGACATTTTTCCATCAATCCTTGCTTGATGAGCCGACAATCCCCGTTATCCTGATCACGCAACACCACAAATGAAGTATCCGGCCTAAGCCAAGCACGCATACGGCGACCTATGCGTTTTTCCAAATCCTGCTTTCCCTCGAAAACCATGTACTCAACATGAATCCCATCAGGAAGAATGGAAGGTAAAAAGCCTTGCAAAGCATCCTGCGCCGAAGGTTCTTCCAGCATAAAAACCAAAGTTCTCACAGTGGGTTTGCCCCCTGAAACAACCCCTCTTTCCAGAGGTAGCCCATTTGATCTCCCTCGGCAATATAGGCAGAAATTTGTTTATCTTCCCCGGCACGTTTGACAAGGGTGTAACCATTTTCCTTTACCAACCAGAAAACCTCATTCAACTGCACCGCGTTAAGAAAATCGGGCGAATGGGTCGAAACAAAAACCTGCCCGCCCCGCATGGCATAAGCGCGAAATTCTTCCGCCAAGTCCCACAACAGGGATGGATATAACTGATTCTCCGGTTCTTCGACACATAACAGAGGGTGAGGCGAAGGGTCATACAGCAACACAAGATAAGCCAGCATTTTGATCGTGCCATCCGACACATAACGCGCAAGGAAAGGATCCTCGAAAGCCCCATCCTGAAATTTCAGCAACACCCTTCCTTCTTCGGTCGTTTTGGCTTCGACATGTGAAATCCCTGGCACACGGTTTTTTATTTTTTCCAGAATATTGGCGAACACATCCGGGTGATGCTTGTGCAGATATTCCACCACCAGAGAAAGATTTTCCCCTTCGCGTGAAAGATGCTCGGCATACCCCGCCTCTTGCTCAGGCCGTGCGCGGCTGATATGAAAATCTGACAGATGCCAGTTTTCGATCAGATTGCCCAGCGCCACCACAGCGGGGAAACGCTCGAATTGTGCCAATCCTTTGATTGCCAGAATGTCCGGGCTTTTGAGCGTTTGCGCTTCCCGTTTGAGGTCTTTCTCGTTAGTTACGGACTCCATCTCATTGGTGACAGCCTCGCCGGTGCCATGGCTGAAGTCCAGGAAATGCCAAGGCTGCCCCTTGCTGCCGCGCCGATAGCGAAGAATCTCGCGGGCAACGACAGGCTTACCGCGTTCCTCGTCTATGGTCAGGCTGTAGGTAATCAGCGTGGAGGAACCGCGCCCCAAATCGGCACGCAATTTCAACTCAATTTCGATAGGGCCGATACTTTCCCTGCTGCGCACCTCCTGAAATCCCCGGCTCCCCCCCAGCTTGCCCAATGCCGCCGTCAAATTGGTTGTCATCGCATCGCGCAAAAAACCAAAAACGGAAAACAGTGTGCTTTTTCCCGACCCGTTTGCGCCAACGAGAACGCAAAAATGCGGAATGTCGCGCAAATTAACATCCTGAAAGGCACGAAAATTCTTAAGCCTGATTGCTTCGATTCTCATAATTTCACCCCAGTTCCATAATCTTCAACGACTCAATCCCTCTATCATCCACGATCTTCACCGCCACCTTGCGATTTTCCCCTGACTCGAATGGTAGCGAAACAGTTCCCTGATAGGCTTTCATCCTTTCCTCGTCCAACTCGGCGCGAATGTTCTTCTTGAGTTTGAACCAGCCATCGTCTTTTCCCGCCAACGGAAAGAACACCTGCCGCGGAAACAGCGAACGGTCATCGTAATCGGTATCCAGCATCCACACGGCGATCTTATTCTTGCCGCCCGATACCAGTTCACCCTTCGACGTATCAAAGTAATCGAAGCCATACACCTCGACTTCGTAGTTCCCGTCCTTGCGTTGGCGCACTTCCACATCCGGCTGCCCCATCAGCCAGAACGACTGATTGCTGGAACGGCCTTTCTTCAGGTCTTCGGTGAGCAGGTCGGTATTCATCTGCGCCTTGAGCGCAGTAATACCCTTGAGATGGTCAATATCTTTGGCCGCCTCCGGATCAAAGGTGAAAGCGCAGAACACGATCACCTTAGGACGTGGAAATAATTGCGCAGCTTCATCCAGCGCCAATGCCACCTGCCGCTGCTCCAAGGCTGCATGTTCAGGGCCGAAGCTCACTACCGCACGCTCACCGGTATCTGCCAGCGAACCGCTCGCGTGCAAATAGCGTGTACCCGGCAGCGTTTCCAGTTCGGCAAATTTCAGCATCTGCCCACCCTTGCCGCGTATGCCGGTCTTCAGCAACTCGTCGCGCCACTGGTGCTGGCGTGAGGATTCACCGGAACGCGCTATCGCCACATCCGCCTGCCATTCAGCCGATTGGGGCTGCTCGGCTTCTTCCAGCGCATACACCGTCGGGAACGGCACCGCCTCCACCGTGAACGGGCCGGTAATGCGCAGCTTGTTCTTCGTCACATGCGGCTGGTCGTAGAGCGTTTCCTGATCAGCGTGCGCGGCGATGGAAGCATCCATCTGTTGTTGCATGGACAGGCGCGCAACGTGGAAAGCATCGAAGGGTTTGCGTGCGGCTTCCGGCCAGTCGGCAGGGAAATCGAATGGCACTTCCCATTCCTGTAGGGGCGAATTTATTCGCCCTCGGGCGGATGAATCCGCCCCTACAAAAGCCGCATTCAACGCCCCCAACGCCGCCTCCACCGCCGGATGCATCCGCTCCCATATCTCGTCGATCTCCGGGTTGTTGGCGATGGATTTCAGAGTAACGTGCGGCACGGTCTTGTAGATAAAACCGCTCTTCAAACCCTCGTGCGGATACTTGAGTTCGTAGTAATCGTAGCTCGCCGTCATCAGCCGTTGCTTGGCCAGCGTCACCGCCACGCGCGAAGTATCGCAGGTGATCCAGCGCCGCCCCCATTTCTCGGCGACAAAGGCGGTGGTGCCGGAACCGCAAGTCGGATCGAGCACCAGATCGCCGGGGTCGGTGGTCATCAAGAGGCAACGCTGAATAGCGGCTTCACTTGTTTGAACAGCATAGATTTTGTCAGACGCACCAGTCATGTCTGACCATAAGTTAGTCAACCGCATGACGGGATAGTCACCGAACTTAAGCAAGTAGCGCACCGTGGCACCTGTCGCTATTAGCCGGTTACACTTAATCAATGTTTCAATCCCATTCTTAGTTGTCTTCCAGCTTTTTCCACTGGTTGGCGAGAACTTTCTCCCCTGAAATTCAAAATCAAAAATGCACGTAGCCGTGTATCCACTGGATACCAAATTTTCTGTAGTGAACGAGCTTTCTGGCGTCGAAGGGGCATCGGAAGTTACACGCCTCCAGTAACCTCCCGGAAGGGCTTCGAATTGATAGGTTTCTAACTCACGCTCAACAAAAAGTTGGTTGATTTTTATCTTTGAGAAATCCTTGGCATACCAGACAATCATGTCGAAAATCCCGCTCACAACGTCTGAGCCAAGGCTTCCGCTTGTTCTGTATGCGATAAGCGTGACAAAATTCTCAGAACCGAATATCTCATCACATATCTCCCGCACGTGATGAACATTTTCATCCGATATCTGCACAAATACGCTGCCCGATTCGTGCAACAACTCCTTCGCCAACAGCAACCGATCGCGCAAATAGGTCAGGTAGGAATGGATGCCTAACTCCCACGTGTCGCGGAACGCCTTGATCATCTCCGGCTCTTGCGTGAGGTCTTCGTCCTTGCGGTCTTTTACGTCGCGTTTGTTGGTGAAGGGCTGGAAGTTGGAGCCGTACTTGATGCCGTAGGGCGGGTCGAGGTAGATCATCTGCACCTGCCCGGCCATGCTCTCTTTTTGCAGCAGCGAGTTCATCACCAGCAGGCTGTCGCCCGCGATCATCCGGTTTGCCCAGCCGCGCTCGTGGCGGTAGAAATCAATGGCGTCGCGCAGCGGCACGTTTTCAAACGGCGCATCGAACAGGCCGGGCTGTTGCCATGCAGAAATCCCCCCTCCGCCCCCCTTTTTCAAAGGGGGGGACTTGGAATTGGCAACGCCACCGGCTCCCCCCTTTGCAAAAGGGGGGCTGGGGGGGGATTTGCCCCTTGCGCACTGCCGACAAGATACTGGCGGGATCGATGCGTTCGTGGACGTGCAGGGAAACGGTGTCGATGTCGAAGCTGGTGCGCTCGGCCTTGCCAGCCCAGTTGAGGTAAGGGGATTGCAGCCGCTTCAGTTCGGCCAGCGCATCGCGCATGGTGTCTTGGTCGCCGCTCGCCAGCGCATCGTCAATCAACTTTTCGATCTGCGCGCGCTGCCCGTCAAATTGCAGGGCGGGGTCAAGGTGCGGGTCATAAGCCCAAACGGTTTTCGGTTGCGCTGGATCGGTCTCGGGATTGACCAGCCCGACATCGGGATTGTTCACCCGCTTATTCGGGTGACGGTAGCTGAGAATTTGCGAGGCATCGCTCCCTGATGCCGCTTTGGATGTTGACTTCTTGATTGCCATGCCGCCCCCGCATTTAATTGCAGCGGGCATTATACCCGGCAGCAGCATCGCGTTTAAACGGAGCCGCTTTGGAGTGCAGCGGCTTGCCGTCTGCGCGACAAGACGTTAGCTACGAGAGACCCATGAGTTTGGTCAGCGCCGCGCGAACCACCGCCGCATCGGCTTCCGCGAGCTTGCCCAATTCTCCCCGGATCAGGCGGTGATCCAGCGTGAACAGTTTGAAGCGTACCTTGGAAGGCGCCGGGAGCCCGGCTGCCGCAAGATCGGTAACGGGGCAATCGAGCGGCCAGGGGGCATTGGCCTCGGACGTTATCATGGCCATGACAGAATGGCCGGACGGAGTATTGAATGCCGTGGCGTCGGAAAGCACCAGCGCCGGGCGGATCTTGGCGGCATTGCGGTCGGTGAACGGAAACGGTACGCGCACGACGGAGAACCGGTCAAAGCCCACGGTAGGCATTCTCGTCGGCTGCACTGTTCCATTCGCTCAAGGTGCCTTCGACTGCACGCAGATATTCAACATCCAGCGGCTGCACCCGGCGCACGGTCGCCGTGCCGTCGCTGCCAACTTCCCAGGCGATCATATCCCCTGCCGAAACATGCAGCGCAGCGCGCACATCCTGCGGGATGGTGGTTTGACCTTTTGTGGTAATTTTGGCGATAGCAAGCATCTTTCCTCCAGTAAGGAACGCATTACTTCATTACTTTACGCTGGTAATAACAGCCGGTCAATGCATTATTTCTGGTATTTGTTCACCGCCCGGTTATGATGCGTCAGCGTGGAAGGAAACTCCGAGCTACCGTTGCCGCGTGCCACAATTTTGGAGTGCGGCGGCTTGCCGCCGCTTTGATAGCTGGAGCTTGCTCCAGCACTCCAGAATTATTTGTTCCATTCATTTCTGATAGCGATTAACCGCCCGGTTGTGCTGCGTCAGTGTAACGGAAAACTCCGAACTGCCGTCGCCGCGCGCCACAAAATAGAGGGCGTCGGTCTTTGCGGGATGCAAGGTTGCCTGAATCGAAGCCAGCCCCGGCAGTGCGATCGGCGTGGGCGGCAGGCCAGTGCGGGTATAGGTGTTGTAGGGGGCGTCCTCCTGCAAGTCGCGCTTGCGCAGGTTGCCGTCAAATTTGTCGCCCATGCCGTAAATCACCGTTGGGTCGGTTTGCAGCAGCATGCCCTTGCGCAGGCGGTTGGTGAACACGCCCGCGATCATGCCCCGGTCGCGCGCGGCGCCGGTTTCTTTTTCCACGATGGAGGCCAGGATCAGCGCCTGGTAAGGCGACTCCAGTGGGAGACCCTGTTCCCGCATTTGCCAGTTTTCCTGCAAATGTTTCTGCATGGTCTCATAGGCGCGCTTGAGCAGGATCAGGTCGCTGGAGCCGCCGGCAAAATAGTAGGTATCGGGAAAGAATAATCCTTCCAATTGTTTTTCGGGTATGCCGAGACGCTGCAATATTTCCGCTTCGGAGAGTTGCGCCGTATCGTGGCGGATGTCCGGATTGGCATTCAATGCTGCGCGGAACTGGCCAAAGGTCCAGCCTTCTATGGCGCTGAGCTCGCTTTGTATCCCCTTGCCCTTGGCCAGCATGTCCAGCAGTTCGAGCGGGGTGACAGCGGTTTCCAGCACGTATTTGCCGGCCTTGATCTGCGCCGACTTGCCGAGCAGGCGTGCCAGAATGACAAACATCCGACCGCTGGACAGCACGCCTTCCTGTTGCAGTTGCTGCGCCGCACCTTTCAGGCTGGTTCCCTGCTTGAGCGAGAACTCGTAAGGCTGCGCGGGCAAGGTCAGCGGGCGGGTGGCGTAATAGTAAAAATCACCCGCCAGCAGCGCGGCGAGAAAGAACGTGAGAAGCAACAGCCATTTAACCGGACGCATGGGTCAGCCATTTCTGCACTTGCAGGGCAACCGGGAAACGGCTCCATGCCCGATCCTGCAACTCTCGCACCGGCCATAAGCCGATGATGCTGTTCACCAGGAATAGCTCGTCGGCGGCCAGCAATTCCTTCAGCCCGAATTGCGCGATCCGGCATGGCACGCCATGCGCGGCGGCCCACTCCAGCACGCGCTCGCGCTGTATCCCGGCGACGCCGCAGCGCGACAGTTCGGGCGTCAGCAACGCCCCGCCGCGCACCAGAAACAGGTTGCTGCGCGTGCCTTCGATCACGTTGCCGCCCATGTCCAGCAGCAATCCTTCGGCGATGCCGACATCATTCCATTCCGCCGCCGCCAACACATTTTCCAGCCGGTTGAGGTGCTTGATGCCGGCCAATTGTGGCTGGTGCGCGAGGCGCAGGTTGCAAACGCGCAGCTTGATGCCTTGCGTGTAAAACTCGTCAGGGTAAGGCGCAAAGGGAGTAAGGCTCAGGATGCGCGTCGGAGTTGATTGTCTGGCTGGCGCGTAGCCGCGCGCGCCCGCCCCGCGCGTAATGATGATTTTGGCCACGCCATCGGTCTGGCCGCCAATCAGGCGTTGCAATTCTTCCAGCAGGAGGGGTGCATCGGGGCAGGGCAGATTGAGCGAGGCGCAATCCTGTTGCAGCTTGCGGTAATGCCGCTGCCAGAGCAGCGGTTGCCCGCCCATCACGCGCAGGGTGCGGAACACGCCGTCGCCGTATAGCAACCCCCGGTCGGCGGCGCTGATCGAATCGCCCAATACGCCGTTGACCAGCATCGGGATGGGGATCAGATCTTGCGGAACACCAGCGAACCGTTGGTTCCGCCAAAGCCGAAATTGTTGTTCAACGCCGCATCTATCTTCATGTCGCGCGCGGCGTTGGCGCAGTAATCCAGATCGCACTCGGGATCCTGCTCGAAGATGTTGATAGTGGGCGGAGATACCTGATGATGCACCGCCAGCGCGCAGAACAGCGATTCGATGCCGCCCGCGCCGCCCAGCAGATGGCCGGTCATGGATTTGGTGGAGTTCACCACCAGTTTTTTGGCATGATCCCCAAAGGCCAGCTTGATCGCGTCGGTTTCGTTCTTGTCGCCCAGCGGAGTGGAGGTGCCGTGCGCATTGATGTACTGCACCTGGTCAGGGTTCAGCCCGGCGTTGCGCAGCGCGTTCAGCATGCTGCGCTTCGGGCCGTCGGTGCTCGGTGCGGTCATGTGGTAGGCGTCGGCGCTGGTGCCGTATCCGGACAGCTCGGCATAAATTCTCGCTCCGCGCGCCTTGGCGTGCTCGTACTCTTCCAGCACCAGCACGCCCGCGCCCTCGCCCATCACGAAACCATCCCGATCCTTGTCCCACGGGCGGCTGGCGGTTGCGGGGTCATCGTTGCGGGTGGAAAGCGCGCGCGCGGCGGAGAAGCCGCCGATGGCCAGCGGCGATACGGCCGCTTCCGAGCCGCCGCAAACCATCACGTCGGCATCGCCGTATTCGATGGTGCGGGCGGATTCGCCGATGCTGTGGGTGCCGGTGGTGCATGCCGTGACGATGGCCAGGTTCGGCCCTTTCAACCCGTACATGATGGACAGGTTGCCGGAGATCATGTTGATGATGGTGCCGGGAATGAAGAACGGCGAAATCTTGCGCGGGCCGGCAGCCAGGTAATCGTTGTGCGTGTCCTCGATCATCGGCAGGCCGCCGATGCCGGAGCCGATGCACACGCCGATGCGTTCGGCGTTCTGCCCGGTGACTTCCAGCCCGCAATCCTGGAACGCCTCTTTACCCGCCACCAGGCCGAAATGGATGAAGCGATCCATGCGGCGCGCATCCTTGGCCGGGATATATTGCGTCACGTCGAACTCCCGCACTTCGCCCGCAACCTGGCAGGCGAAAGCCGAGGGGTCGAAACGGCTGATGCGGGTGATGCCGGATTTGCCTTCGACAAGGTTCCGCCATGCCTGCCGCACCCCGATGCCTACAGGGGAAACGATACCCAGGCCGGTAACAACAATCCTGCGTCTAGCCAAGCTGACTCCGCTGAAAAACGAGCGATATGAATGAAGGGCTACTTCTGGTGGGCGTTGACGTAATCTATGGCCTGCTGCACCGTGGTGATTTTTTCTGCTTCTTCATCCGGAATTTCGCACTCGAACTCTTCTTCCAGCGCCATGACCAGTTCGACTGTATCCAGGGAATCCGCGCCCAGATCATTGACAAACGAGGACTCATTCTTGACTTCGGACTCGTTCACGCCGAGCTGTTCCGCAACTATTTTCTTGACGCGCTGTTCGATGTTGGACATGTAACTCTCCCCACTAAATGGTTATAAATCAAAAAAGCGGCTCGCATTCTACCAAACTTGCCCGGATTTCCAAACCGGGCCAAGAATTTGCATTACTCCATATACATCCCACCATTGACGTGCAGCGTGACGCCGGTGATGTAGGCCGCGCCCGGCCCGGCCAGAAAAGCGACGGCGGCGGCCACGTCCGCCGCTTGCCCCAGGCGCTTCAGCGGCACCTGCTCGATCAGTTTGGCGCGCTGCTCTTCGCCCAGGCCCTGGGTCATGTCGGTGTCAATGAAGCCGGGAGCGACGCAGTTCACCGTGATGTTGCGGCTGCCGATCTCCCGCGCAAGGGATCGGGTAAAGCCCGCCATGCCCGCCTTGGAAGCGGCGTAGTTGGCCTGCCCGGCGTTGCCCATGCTGCCGACCACCGAGGAAATATTGATGATGCGTCCGCTTCTGGCTTTCATCATGCCGCGCATCACCGCGCGGCTGAGGCGGAATACCGATTTCAGGTTGGTCGCCAGCACGTCGTCCCACTCCTCGTCGCTCATGCGCGCCAGCAGGTTGTCGCGGGTGATGCCGGCGTTGTTCACCAGTACCAGGATTTCACCATATTGCTTGCGGATTTCGCCCAACACCTGCTCCACTTGCGCGCCGTCATTGACGTTCAGCGCCATGCCGCAGCCCCGGATGCCCGCCGCAACCAGATATTCGCCGATGGCCTGCGCCCCCTTTTCGGTGGTCGCAGTACCGGCCACGGTGGCGCCCTGCCTGCCCAGCTCCATTGCAATCCCCTGCCCGATGCCGCGCGTGGCGCCAGTCACCAGTGCGATTTGTCCTTGCAAGCTCATGCTTTCTCCTGTTGTCACGGGTAGGTGCGAATTCATTCGCACATGGAATCAAATTGTGTGCGGATGAATTCGCACCCACATCCATTTACGCCAGTACGGCCAGCGCGGATTTCAGCGCCGCGCCGTCATACAGCGCCAATGCCTGCTGGCCGGTGTCAATACGCTTGTTCAGCCCGGCCAGCACCTTGCCCGGCGCGCATTCCACATTGTGCGCGATACCCTGCTTCCCGAAATACTGCACGGTTTCCACCCAGCGCACCGGCGAATGGAGCTGGCGCACCAGCGCGTCCTTGATGGCGGCGGCATCGGTATAACTCATCACGTCGGCGTTGTGCAGCACCGGAATGGCCGGAGCCTGCACGGTGACACCGGCGAGATAGGCGCGCAGTTTTTCCGCCGCACCGCGAAGCAGGGCGCAATGGGACGGCACGCTCATCGGCAGCATGATAGCGCGCTTCGCGCCTTTGGCCCTGGCCAGTTCCATGCCGCGTTCCACCGCAGCCCGGTTTCCGGCGATCACCACCTGGCCGGGCGAGTTGTAATTGACCGCTTCCAGCACTTCGCCTTGCGCGCCTTCGGCACACACGGCGCGCACCGCGTCGTCGTCCAGCCCGAGAATCGCGGCGATGCCGCCCGTCCCTTCCGGCACGGCCTGCTGCATGCACTCGGCGCGGTAGCGCACCAGCGGCAGGGCGTCGGCAAACCGGAGCGCTCCGCCCGCCACCAGCGCGGTATATTCGCCCAGGCTGTGCCCTGCCAGCATCGCCGGGGCCGCCCCGCCCAGGCTCTGCCAGGCGCGAAAGAGCGCCATGCCCGCAGCGAGCATGAGGGGCTGGGTGTTGACGGTGGCGTTGAGTTCGGCATCGCTGCCTTCGGCAACCAGTTGCCACAGGTCTTGCTTCAGCACGTCGGAAGCTTCGGCAAAGGTATCGCGCACGGCGGAAAATTCCGCATAGCCATTCATCATGCCGCGCGACTGCGAGCCTTGTCCGGGGAATACGAAAGCGAATCTGGTCATGATTAGAACCTATAAGCATGTAGCTGGTAGCCCGTAGCTGATAGCAAAACTCGTTTGGGCTACAGGCTACCCGCAACAAGCTATCCGCTGATTTACCATTCCATCAGCACCGCCCCCCAGGTGAAACCGCCCCCCACAGCTTCCAGCAATATGTTTTGCCCCGCCTTGATGCGCCCGTCGCGCACCGCAGTATCCAGCGCAAGCGGGATGGATGCCGCCGAGGTGTTGCCGTGATGGGCGACGGTGACCACCACGTTATCCATGCTCAAACCCAGCTTTTTGGCGGTCGCTTCCATGATGCGGATGTTGGCTTGATGCGGCACCAGCCAACTGATGTCGGAGCCTTGCAGGTTGTTTTCTTCCAGCACCTCCTCGACCACTTCGCTCAACACCTTGACGGCGAATTTGAACACGCCCTTCCCGTCCATCTTGATGAACGGGTCGCCCTGCACCTCGCCGTTGCGGATATTGCCGTCGGCCTGCAACAGCCCGCGATGACTGCCATCGGCGTGCAGCTTGCCGGCGACGATGCCGGGCCGGCCAGACGCCCGCAACACCACCGCGCCCGCACCGTCGCCGAACAGCACGCAGGTGGAACGGTCGCTCCAGTCCAGCATGCGCGACAGCACTTCCGCACCGACCACCAGCGCGGTTTTTGCCCGTCCGGCGCGGATGAACAGATCGGCGGTGGTCAGCGCGTACACGAAACCGCCGCACACCGCCTGCAAGTCGAATGCCGCGCCGCAATTCCTGATGCCGAGCTTGTCTTGCAGGATGCAGGCCGTGCTGGGAAAAACCTGGTCCGGCGAAGTGGTCGCAACTATCACCAAATCAATCTCGTCCGCACCGATACCGGCTGCGGCAATGGCGCGGAGGCTGGCTTGCAAGGCGAGATCGCTGGTCAGCTCGCTGTCTGCGGCAATATGCCGCTCGACGATGCCGCTGCGGCTGAAGATCCAGTCATGCGTGGTATCCACCAGCTTTTCCAGATCGAAGTTGGTCAGAACCTTTTCGGGCAAATAGCTGCCGGTGCCGATGATTCTGGAATACATCAGGAAGCCTCCGCCACTTTCTGCTGCTGGCGCGCATGGTGCCACTTTTCGACATGCTCGCCGATGTGGTGCAGCATGCCGCCGCGCGCCTCCTCGGCAGCGCGCTCGATGGCGCACCGGAAGGCAAAAACGTCCGCCGAACCGTGGCTTTTCACCACGATGCCTTTCAGCCCGAGCAGGCTGGCGCCGTTATAGCGGCGATGGTCAACCCGGTGTTTGAATGCCTTGAGCACCGGCATGGCTATCAGGCCGGCCATCCTGGTGAATACGTTGCGGTTGAATTCCTCGCGCAGAAACCCCCCCAGCATCTGCGCCAGCCCTTCGGTGGTCTTGATCGAAACATTGCCGACGAACCCGTCGCAGACCACCACGTCGGTCACGCCCTTGAAAATGTCGTTGCCTTCGACGTTGCCGTAAAAATTCAGGTCGCTTTGCTGCAACAGTTCTGCCGCATGTTTGACGACTTCGTTGCCCTTGATGTCTTCGCTGCCGATATTGAGCAGCCCCACCGAAGGGCGTTCCTTGTGCTCGACGGCGCTGACCAGCGTGGCGCCCATCAGGGCGAATTGCAGCAGATGGCCGGCATTGCAATCCACGTTCGCGCCCAGGTCCAGCATGCAAATCTGTCCCCTGGCGGTCGGCAGGAAGGAAGCGATCGCCGGGCGGTCTATGCCGGGCAGCATTTTCAGCACGTAGCGCGCCGTCGCCATCAGCGCGCCGGTGTTGCCGGCGCTGACGCAGGCGGACGCCTCGCCGTTTTTGACCAGATTGATGGCGATGCGCATGGAAGAATCTTTCTTGTTGCGCAAGGCCAACTGGGGAGACTCGTCCATGCCCACCACTTCGCTGGCCGCATGGATGCGCAACTGCGGTCCGGCGGAAACCCCGAGCGCGCGCAATTCGGCCTCGATGGCGTCGGGCAGTCCGGCCAGCACGATGGTGTCATGGGGGTTTTTCCGCAGGTATTCTGCCGCTGCGGGAACAGTGACGTGCGCCCCGTGGTCGCCGCCCATGGCGTCAATGGCTATCGTGACATCCACCGGAAACTATCCTCACACGTTGGCTGCCGGCAACTGCGACGGCACCTCGCCAGCCGGGCGAACGGGCTTGTTACCACAAGTGCTGATGCAAGGCGATGTTCAGACCCTGGCCTTGGCGACCTTTTTGCCGCGATAGTAACCGTTCGGGCTGATGTGGTGGCGCAGATGCGGCTCGCCGGTGGAAGGCTCGACGGCCAGCGCCGGGCTGGTCAGAAAATCGTGCGCGCGGTGCATGCCGCGCTTGGATGGGGACTTCTTGTTCTGCTGGACTGCCATGCTGACTCCTCACAAAAACCAAACTATTTATCTTTCAATCCCGCCAGAACTGCAAACGCGCCGTTTTCCGGCTGGCTCAAATCTCTTGCCGCAAGCTGGCACACGCCTGGCGGGTGCATCGGCGCGAACGGCAAACTCAACAGCAGCTCTTCCTCCAGCATCGCAAACACATCCAGATGCTTGTCGGCAGGGATGCTGTCCGGGCCATCCTCTTCGGCAGAAAGCTCGTCCGGTTCGCCTTCATGCACCAGCAGCAAACGCGAGACCAGTTGAACCGGATAAGCAAAACCGCCCAGGCAGCGCTGGCAGACCAGTTGGCACGAACCGTCCATCGCCACCTCCAGCATCGGTTCGCCGCTCTTGTCCTGATAGCCGCGAATACAGAAGCCGATTTTTCCATCCGGGCCGAACAGCTTATCCTGCAGCCGGGGCATTTCCGCTACCGCCAGTTCACCGCGCAACTCCCTGCCGTTGCGGGCAAACTCCAGGCTATCCATGAAATGCCGTGCAAACATGAGGCGCGCATGATATATATTTCGCTCTCCCCTGTCAAAGAAGGTAAAGGAATAACTCTTGAATTCTCAGCCGCTTGTGCTCGCTTCCACTTCGGTTTTCCGCCGCGATTTGCTGGAGCGCCTGCAAATCCCGTTTCAGACTGCCGCCCCCGATGTGGATGAAACCCCCCTTCCCGGCGAAAGCGCCCCGCAAACTTCGCGGCGGCTATCCAGGGAAAAAGCGGGCGCCGTGGCCGCAAACTATCCGGACGCGCTGATCATAGGATCGGACCAGGTCGCGCTGCTGGGGGAGCAGCAACTGGGCAAGCCGCTAACCCGCGAAAACGCGGCGCGCCAGTTGCGCGCCCTGCGCGGCAAGAGCGTAATTTTTTATACTGCGGTAACTCTGCTGGATGCGCGCACCGGGGAAATGCAGACCGGAGCGGCGGAAAACCGCGTCGTGTTCCGCGAATACAGCGACAGCGAGATCGAATCCTATCTGCGCAAGGAGCAGCCTTACGGCTGCGCCGGCAGCGCGAAAGCCGAAGGGCTGGGCATCGCATTGATCAGCCGCATGGAGGGAGATGACCCCAACGCCCTGATCGGGCTGCCCCTCATCCTGCTGGTGGACATGCTGAAAAAACGCGGGGTTCCGGTTTTGTGATTTCCGGTGCAACCGGGCCGCAGGGTAAACCCGGTCGGGAATTTCACTTCCCCCTCCCCTTGCGGGAGGGGGCGGGGGGTGGGGGAGCCTGGAGGAAGGGGAAACTTGCCATGAATCCGGATAACCCATCGTTTCCCCAAGACGGACTCTGGTGGAAGAGTTCAGCCTGCAATGCTCACTTGCCTTCCCGGTACCAGTAGGTTCTGGTACGCGTAGTCGGGACATTGATGGTGGGTTTCTGCCCTTCCAGAGCAGATCCGCCACAGGCCGCACCGACGCATCCCTGATCGCCGCCGCCGATCAGGAAGGGAACCTGCGTGATTGTCCCATCGGCGTTC
This sequence comes from Nitrosomonadales bacterium, assembly GCA_016223025.1. Lineage (GTDB taxonomy): Bacteria > Pseudomonadota > Gammaproteobacteria > Burkholderiales > Gallionellaceae > VIKH01. The sequence goes on from JACRPU010000012.1 coordinate 22,927, forward strand.
TGGACATTGACCACGCCCGATACCGGTGAGGGCGGCAATCCGCCGCCGGCAAACTCGACAGAAGCGGGCTCCTTGCAACCGAACGGTTCGAGCTTGTATCCCTTTGCGGTCCCCAGCGTGGAAGTGCAGGAATTGATCGCCGGGTTGACCGGCTTGTTGGTGCCGAAGTAAACGGAGCCAGCCGTCACCAGAGGCGCGTTGACGACTTTCTCGCCCTTTGCCAGCTTATACTTGAAACCGTAGTCATTGGCGCAATCCTCGATGTCGGCCAATTGATCGAGAGTGATCGGTTTCATCCCCGAAGCGTCTTTGCCGGTAAACTTGTCCTTCAGCAAAACCGCATAGTTTCTCATGATGTCTTTGGAATCCTCATAGAGCGGGTGTTCGCGGTCGCCGGTGCCGGCGATGACGGCATCGTAACCCTGATTGGTCGTGATCACCTCGGGCGGATAAAAGAACTTGCGCTGGGTTTCCTCCGGCGGAATAGCGCAAGGGCCGCTATTGCATCCCAGCGCCGCCAGCTTGTGTACGCGCCACTTGTCGGGCGTTTTTCCCGCGACAGGTTCGAAATCCACGCGCCAGATGTTTCCGCCGGTATCGGCGGCGTACATCCGGTCAATATAGCCATGCATGTCCAGGTCACGGTCCATCAGGGTAATGTCTGCGGGGATGCTGTAATCCATCCCCTTGACCGTGCAGGATGCCTGTTTTTCATCGCCCGTGCAGGAATCGTCGGCGCCATAAGCGGCCTTCCACACCAGCTCGCCGGTATTGTACTTGAGGGCGAAAATGCCGCGCCCCATGGTGTCCGCCGCAGTCGGCGGATTCTCGTCTTCGCCTGCGTCGTAGCCGGCGCCGAAGATCAGCACCCATTCGCCGGGCGCGCCCGCCACCCGCGCGACCTTGGGGTGCGACCAGGTCTGGCCGAGTTCATCCAGCCCCGAAGAGGTAACCGAGATGCTGCCGTCCGTATTCACTTTCCACAGATTCTGGTTGTCGGCTTTCCACAGTAGCCTGGGTGTAGCCGGATCGCTCACGTCCAGCGCGTAGATGACCCTGCCACCCCGCCGCATGGTCAGGTAGATAATGGCCTTTATTGTTGCGCCCACCTGACCAATTTCCTGATAAACGCCGACCGGGCCATCCACGAAATACTCTTTGGGTTGCGGAGTTGGCAATATCCCCCCCGGCGTGGCGGACAACTCCAGTTGCGGGCTGTTGGTGCGCAGGCGGTTGAGCTTCTCGAACATTTCATCCGGGATGAACCCCCACCATTCTCTGCCCGGCGCGGGCCAGTCGTTGGGGGTGCCGGGCGGGTTGATCTGGTTGCCGTTGACAGCATGGAAAACTCCGCCGTTGTCGCCGTAAAAGACCACCGCGTTGGAAAAGGTGGTGGCTACGGTCTGGTTTATGGCAGTGCCGCAATTGCTGCTGGAATACTCAATCTTGGCTGTTGAAACGCGCTTGACCAGGCAGATCTCGCCGTTGGCAAACATAATTTCCGCCGTCGCGTCCACGGGGCCGATTTTGTCGGCGTCAGTTTCCGATGTGGCTGCGGTGCGCGTGCCGTCGGAATCTGAAATATTGCTAATAATCAGCGACATGCCGCCGTAATTGATCACCGTGGGGCGGGAATGCAGCACGTCGCCGTGAATTGATGGGCGGACATTGATACCGCCGCTGGCCGGCGTGCAGGGATCGGATGATGGACAGGCAGGGCCGGCCTCGTCACCATTGTTGTCCTCGCCGCGAACCCAGTTGATCAGTTTGGTGTTGTCCGGCGGCACTCCCACCCCCTGGCTGGCGGTCATGGTCGCGCCGGCCTTGGCTGCTGCGGGCGTGGCGGGCGCGGTGGTCAGGGTGTACTCGAACTGGAGGCCGCTCGCGTTCAGGGCGGTGTAGAGGCCGAGATACGCGCTTTCGTTTGACCCGGGCGTTCCGCTGATTACGATCTTGTCATTGCTGGCAAAATTGTGCTGTGTTGACGTGATAGCCTTTGCCGTAGTGCCGGTTCGCGTGAGTAATGAAATATTATGCGAAGTGCCGGGTTGCAGCTTGCTGGCCGTGATGCCGGCATTGTTGACGGCACCCGGGCCAACCACATCCCCGACAATCGAGAAATTAAAAGTGAAGGTGTTGGTGCCCGTGATAGTAACGTTCCGTTTCTTGTTGTAGGCGGTAGCATTCCCGCTGGCGTCCTCGATACCTGCAAGGGTGGTTTGATTACCAGCGGGGAAGCCGTGGTTGGCTTGAGTAGTCACGGTTACTGTCGTGCTTCCCATCGGTCGTGCCACAGAGGCGATTGACGCGGTACTTCCCGCTCTTGTAGCCGTGCCGGTATTCGCTTTTGTCGCATTGGGCGGAGTTTCCTGGATATTGGGGACGGAATAGGTGAAGGTGTTGGCGCCTGTGACGGTAATCGGGAACGCGCCGTTGTATTGGGGTTCGCCAGAACCGCTGATGAACACCGTATTGCCATTGGAAAACCCGTGGCCGGACACCGTGGCGGTAATGGTGGTAACCTGGGACAGAGACCCTGTTGTGGGGCGCGCAAGCGAGGTAACCGTCTTCGGCGTCACGGGGAAAACCTGATAGGTTCCCGCCGCCATGACAGGCGGATTCTCGGTGATGGGATAAGTAAACTGCGTGTTGGATATTTTCGTGATGGGTTTATTGCCGTTATAGTCGCCCGGCGTGGCGTTGGCGATGGTGATGTCGCTGCCCGACGCGAACCCGTGGTTGCTGGCGGTGGTGACGGTCACCGTATCGCCCGAGCGCTCGATTGTCGAAATATTCACGCTGCTGGCACCGCCGAATGGCAGATTCGGCGGCATAAGGGCGGCATTGGTGGTGGCAAAAGCGTTGGTCGCATGCGTCAGGTCCGGTTTGCAGGTGTCAGCATCCCCGCTCGGGCAGAAGGTAACCAGCTTGCGCGGGTTGGTTGCCGAACCGGGCGCCGCCGCGTAGTCATTGGTCAGGTTGGCGAGGCGCATCTGCTGGGCGGCGCCGCCTTTCTCCACCAGCTCGCCGTCCGCCAGATCAAACCCTTTGCCCGGAGAACTCGTCATCTCCTCCGCGTTGGCCCAGAAACCGTTAACTGGATCGCTGGTGCAGATCTGCCCCTGCTTGCCCAGATCGGCCAATTGTGCTTCGGTCACGTTCGGCACGCTGTCGGTAGTGCCGACAAGATAGGGATTTGTCGCGCGCGAACAGGTCCAGTAGCTGATCGCGTTGGGCGCGACAAAGCCGGTGACGATGTTCAGCGCCGGTTTCTTGATGCTGTCGCCCAGTTGCAGGTTGCCGTCGGGGTCCAGGTAGAACGAATACTGCTTGAGGTTGCCCATCCATCTCGGCTTCGCGCCGGCATCGGGGCGGAACATACCCATGTAGATCTGGTTCAGGTAGGTGCCCTGCGCGTTCACGCTGACCGGCAGGCTGGATGAGGCGAAAACGCTGTTGACGGCCTGAATTTGGTTGAAAATCTCCATGACGGAACTGACCATGCTGGTGTAATCCGTCGTGGGAAAATACTTCCCGCCGCCGTAATCCGCCATATTTTCCAGCAGCGCGGGGTATTGTGCCTTGCAGCCCGCCCCCAGCACCCCGACGGTGTAGGTGATGATGCTTTGCGCTTTCTTGGGATCCTTATCGCCGCTGTACAGGTCAAACTGGTTCATGAAGCGCGCCCATTCGTCGGCATAGAATCCGCCGTTCTCATGATTGGCATCCGGGATGGTGTAAGGGCCGCAGTAAGTGGTGAGGGTGTTGGTAATAAGCGGGGGTTCGGCGCCGAGAGCGGCCTTCAGGGCGGCGGCAGGGCTGGCGCTGCCGGTATCACCGGGCGTGCTGGAAGTCTCGTACGCGTTCCCGATGAAAATCACGAAATTCTTCTGGCAGCCGCTGGCGGGCTGGATGCCTTTATAGTCGCGCCCCGAAAGCCCTTCCTTGCCGGCGTAATAGGCCCAGGCTTCCTGCATGGTCGCTGCAGTGGCCTGACCTGCGGCCTTGATCCAGTAACTTCCGCCCCCGCCTCCGCTGGTTTGCCAGGTGGTGATCCAGTTCAGCATGGCGGTTCGGGCGGCGCCGGACATCGGAGTCAACGGGTAAACCAGGCATCCGCCATTGCTTCCCTTGCAAACATCAGCGCTATTCTTATAGTCTGCTATGTTGTTGGCGTTATATACCATGAAGCCGATGTTGACCCTGGCCGTGCCATCCGCATTCGTGGGCAGACTCTCTATCACTTTGTACAGGGCGCATTGTTCGACACCGCCCGATGTGCCGGTCAAGCTGTTGGCCGCAGGAACGCCGCTGGCATTGGGAAGCTGGCAGTCGCCACCCGATGCGCTGGCGGAAAAGCTGGCGGCGTTATCCATCACCATCAGCACGTTCGGCGTGAAGCCCGCATCGCTCAGCCCGCTGTAAATATCTATATCTTCCGCGTTGCCGCGAACGGGCTGCCCCAGCGTGACGGCCAGCAGGCAGATCAGGATATGTCGTATCGGGTTCATGGCGGTTCCTCCTGGCTAACGATGACCTAAGGGCAAACGGTCAATGGGTTACTGGCAAACAATCAATGAGCTACGGGCAAACGGTTCCTGCGGGTACGCGCAGGGATACACCCTGGCGGCTGGCTGCGGTCGCCCCGGTGCGGTCGTCGGTCACTTGCGCCCGGACTTCCCATTCCTGCTGATAGCACCAGGATTGCCCGGTGACCACCGCAGCCTTGCGCATGTCGCGCAATCCGGTGTCCCTGGCTGCGGCGCTGCTGATGCAGGAAGCGTCGGCGGGATTGGCCGGGTCCAGGTTGGCGTTCGTGACCGCCAGGTTGGCCTTGCAGACCGGCGTCGTTATGTTGGCGTCGTAATCCGCTTCCCCGTCGTTGTTGATGTCCACCGCGATGACTGCGGAAACGGCGGACGGGTCGGCGGTGAAGTTGGTGCTGATGACCTCCTCGATCGCCTGCACGGAAGCGTTCGCCGTTTCTTCCTGCGCCTGCATGTTGCCGACGATGCGCATGTTGACATTGCCGGAACGGATGGCGGACAGCACCAGCAGGGTCAGCACCACCAGCATGACCAGCCCCACCACCAGGGTTGCGCCGCGCTGTCTGTAACTGTCCACGGCTATTCCCTCCGCCCGCTCGGGTTGACGGCGCGCACCAGTTGGCTGTACATGTGGCGCTTGAAGGCTCCGCCCGGAGCAACCGCTGACGCTGCCCCATCCAGGGTGAAGTTGTAGGTCTTGCTATCCGTATAGCCTGCCGTCGGTTCGTTGTTGCGCGCCAGCAGGCTGACGCGCACCGCCATGACGTTGACCCATTCGTTCGCGGCGGGCGCCGCTTTGTAAGAATCGGGCGCGCCGTCGTTGGTGGTGTCAATACCGTAATCGAATTGCAGGTTTTCTATGCCTTCCACCAGCGGGATGGTAGTCAGGCCGCCGTTCATGAACTCCACCACTTTCAGCGTGGGGATGGTGTCCTCGCATGCTCCTGCTGTCTCGACGCTACAGGCGCTGATGTAGTAGATGCGCACGATATAGGTGTACAGGGGGGCACGCGTCACGCAATCTTTCAACTGCAGCGGGAAGTCGCTCAACATCTCAAGCTTATTCAGCACAAACGGAGCGGTATCCGTATTGCAGCGGGCTGTCTGAAAATAGGTGGTTCCGACAACGCCTGATGCTGTCGCATCCACCGTGGCGCTGCCGGTGCGGCGCACGACCAGCATCGCCGTCCCGGCCAGGCGGTTCGCCACGCAGAGAGGCGCCGCATCGGCTGCCGCATAACCCTGGATAGCCACCGGCACGGCAACCGGAGAGGAGGCGGCATCCCAGCCCAGATTGGCCTCGTCAATTATGCACGGGTCGGGCGCCGAATAGGTGGCGTTACCCAGAGGGGCATATTCGCCAAAAAATCCGGCAAGCTCGATATCGTTGCGCAGGATCTCCATGGCGTAGCGGCCGTTCTCGATCTGGCGGCTGGATTTTTCCATTTCCCGGCGCGTGCCGCTCTGCTGCACGATGAGCGTGGTGATGCCGGCCAGCAGCACCAGGCCGATGGTCAGCGAGATCATCAGTTCCGCCAGCGACAGGCCTGCCTGGCGGCGGGGAAAGAAGGAATGTTCTGGTTTGCGGGCGGTGCTCATCATTGCACGGTCAGTGTGGCAAATCGCACCGTCTCGCTCACGATGCGCCGACGGGTTTCGGGGCCGTACTCTCCCTCCCCGCAGTCCGGGCCGCCGGCGGAGGGGGCAAACGTATCCCCCAGCCCCTGCCAGGCTACCGAGACGGTATAGGTGCCGCTGTTGGGGATGGGAGCGTTAACGGCGGTGATAAATGTGGTATCCGTCACGTCATCTACACTATGGAGAGTGGTGGTGACCGTTTGCCCGGAGCTGTTGGTTCTTTCGGTAGCGGCATCATAGCTGACGCAGCCGCGCCCCCCGATCATGGCCCCGGCATTGGCGCCGCCAGCCACTTCTGCGGCGCCGGTGATGGCGTCGTGCCAGTCGCAAATATCCCGCGTGGCAATGGTGGCGCCGGGGCAGGGGTCCGCCTCACCGGTGCCCACAACAACATTCTGGTAGCCATTTACCCCCCACGCCTTGCGGTTGGTGTTGATGCGCCCGACCATGTCCTGCAGCAGCACCAGCGCCTGGGCGCGCTGGTAGGATTCCATCTCCGAGCGCTGCGCCTGCGTCATCAACCCGGCCAGTCCCAGCAGGCCCACCAGCAGGATGACCAGCGTCACCAGCACCTCGATCATGCCCATGCCGGACTGGCTGTTTTTCGTGCCCGCCGCCCGCATGTCAGCAACCCTCCGTCTTGACATTGGGCCTGCCGCCCAGGTCTATGCTGATGCAGCGTACCTGTGTGCTCGCGGCGGCGCTGATCTGGAAGGATGGAGCAACCGCTGCGGAGAGGCGCCCGTTGTTCGCGTAGGCGACGTTACCCGGGCAACCGCCGGCGCAGGTGATGGTCACGCCGGTCAGCGCGCCTTGCTGGCTCAACAGGGTGCCGCCGACCGTCACCAGCCAGCCGTCCGCCCACCCGCCGCCGACCGCGCCGATGTCCACGGTGGCGTTCCGCTTGATCGCCTCGCTGCGCGCCAGCGTCAGCACCGCCACGAGATCGAAGGATGCGGTCCGGATGCGCTGCCCGGCCACGAATTCCCGGTACGATGGAACGGCGACCGCCGCGAGTATGGCGACGATCACGATGGTGATGAGCAGCTCGGTCAGAGTGAAGCCGGATAGCTTCGCCCGCCGCGTCGTCCCGGGATAGAAATTGGGCATGGCGCCGCTCTTCATAATGTTTGTTACCAGCACTCCGCCACCGTGCCGGTGCCGGTTTCGCCTTTTGTCCCGGCCTGGTCAATGCTGACGCTCCCGCACCGGGTGTCGTCGGCAAGCTGGCCTCCGGTCGGCGCGGCGGTTATGGTATAGGTAGTGGCAGTGACGTTGCCGAAGGTGACGGTATAGTTTTTGGAAACATCCGCCGGATCAGTCGCTATGCCAAGCTGTGCCTTGGTTGCGTAGGTGCGGGCGTCGAGAACGTACTGCTCCTGCCTGTTGGTCAAGCTCATGATGTAGCTTTCCGCCGCCGCGCGGTTAGCCTTGACCACATACTGCCGGTAAGACGGCACCGCTATCATCGCCAGTATTCCCACGATGGCCACGACGATCATCAGTTCGACTAGGGTAAAGCCGCGTTGCGGGCGGGCGACCGCGCAAGGATTGATGCGAACATTTCCTGTTTTCATGTTTGTCCCTTTCCTGATGGCCCGGATGTTAGTGGCCTTTTACCGGCAGGGAAAGCGCAAGCCGATAAGAGGCCAGATTGCCGGAACAGGTGGCGTAATGCCGGAAGGGGTTCCCCCGGCCCCCTCCCTTCGCGGGAGGGGGCCGGGGGGTGGGGGAACAGGGGGTGGGGAAGCCTGCTGTGAAACTATTGTGTCGGCAGCGGAACAGCCCTCAAGCTGCAAGCTGCCGTTCAATCCTGAAAATCCGCCCCCTGTCTGAAGGCCGGGCAACCCCATTAAAGCAAACCTGCCGGTTGCCGATAAAAACCTGACCAGTTGTCGGTAGAGAATTGACCTGCCAATGCACGCGTGCAAGGATTTCTGCCAACTCAACGGAGGGTGCAATGCGGTGCGCAAAAGGATTTACCCTGATCGAACTGATGGTTGTGGTCGCGGTGATTGGAATTATTGCGGCAATAGCAATACCTGCTTATGGCAACTTCGTCGTGCGCGGCAAAATCTCGGAGGCGGGCGCGGCCCTGTCAGAAGCGCGCCTGAGACAAGAACAGTTCTACGCGGATAACCGCAGCTATGGTGTGGCGGGCGGGTCATGCGGGTCGGTTTCCGCAAACAGCCAATACTTCACCCTTACCTGCCTGGTTGGCGCAACCAATCAAACCTACGCCCTCACCGCAACCAGCATGGCCAATCAAGGACTGGGCGCGGCGGGCGATTATGTTTATACGATAAATCAGGCCGGAACCAAAGCAACCACGATGTTTGCCGGTGCCGCTGCGGCTGTCGCAGACTGGCAAACCAAGTAGCAGCGGGAAACCGTCTTTACATCGGCACAGCGCGATTGCTGATCCGGATCGGGTTAAATTAAGGAGCGGGACTTAGGATTGGAGGGTAACGAAATGAAGGCCACAACACAAACCGGCTTCACGTTGATCGAATTGATGGTGACCGTCTCGGTGGTCGCTGTTTTGACAATAATTGCAATTCCCGCCTTTCGCGGCATGCTGGCAAACAGCAGCCTGAATGCCGCGCAGGAGGATTTTATACAAATCCTGAATAAGGGGCGCGGGATGGCGATGGCGCGTTCCACCATTTCAACCGTGAGCATTTCCGGGAACGTTGCGACGCTGACCCTGGCGGACGGCTCGGCATCGGCGGTAACCGCCACTGCCGGCAATCGCGTGGCGATCAACGAAGCTGCAACGTACATTTTCGACCCGGTCGGCACAGCAACCGTAAACAGCGCATCGGGCGCCACCATTTTAAGAGCGCCGGGTTTTTCCGAAATCCCGCCGCGCACCATTACCGTTTCTGCGATGGGGGTAGTCAATGTCAGCCGCTAACCACAATACCGCGATGATGCGCGGCTTCACGATGGTGGAAGTGCTGGTGGCGCTGCTGATATTCTGGCTTGGCTTGATGGGCATCGCGATGTACACAGCCGCCGGCTTGAAGGTGTCGGCCATCAATCAGGTGCGCGCCACGGTCATCAAGGCGGGTTCCGTCGCGTCCGAGCCGATGAGCTATCACACCCGTGCAGATTGCCTCGCGGCCATGCTGGCAACCTATCCGAAAACGGTGACGGTAGATGATGGTAAAGACAGTTATCCGGTGAGCCTGGTGAGCGCCATAGATGGCAGCGGCACATCCGTAGCAACAGGGACTACGGCGGCAACAACCGTCCCGGATCCGACCGGCGCAAGCTGGGTGTCGCCGGTAACCATCACATTGCGCGTCCCTTATACCGGCGTAAATGGTGCGACCGTGACAGCCACGCCAACCTATACCCTGGTGCTGCAAAGCTACACGGTGGCCTGCAATGCGTGATAGCACACTGGGATTCTCCCTGGTTGAGATGATGGTCGCGGTGACTGTTGCGATGATCATGTCCATCGGCGTTCTATATCTGTACTCCGGGCAAGTGCGCACCTTTTCGCAAACCGCGCGCAAGGCGCAAACCACACAGGAAGCGCAATCCGCTTTTGAAGCCATTGCCCGTCTGGTGCGCCAGGCCGAGATGTGTTTGACCTGCATCACGCAACAAACCATGGGAATCGCTTATCCGGGAGGCGCCTCCAACCCGAACGCGGCAGGCACGCTGCAACTCGCCGGCGACAGCGTGCAAATTGATTTTACCGTGCCTTCCGGTTACGACATCTGGCCAAATACCGCCAGCCCACACACCGACAATGCCATCCGGATCGAGTGGAGCGCGGCAACTAACATGGTGCAGGTTTCAGCCGGCGCATCGGTGGCCGATGCGGCCGGGGCGCGCACCCCGATTACGATTGCCGGCACCAGCGGCAACATGAATACCAAGATCATCAATCTCGACGTATGGCCGATGGTGGTAGATGCGGCAGGGGCGGTGGCTGCGGGGGCGTCGGCAACGTCCAAACCGACAGCGGGTTATCGCCTCACCATGACCGCACGGGTCGGCACGGCAGATGGCACCTATACCAATCCTCTTGATCCGACCGGGCCGCTGAAAAATTATCGGACGGTGACTTATGAGCGCATTATTTTGCCGCGCAACTGGTGAGCAACATGAACCTAACGCACATGGCGCATGCCACCCCGAATGATGAATCGTCTGCGCCATGTGCGTTTCCCTCACATCCCGCGACACGTTACTGGCGGAGCCAGCCGCTTGCGGGAGCGGGTGTGAGGCGGTCATTCCCGCCCCGGAGGCTTCGCCACGCCGTGTCATGCCCGCCACCCCCGTTCCCCCTCTCCCGGAAGGAGAGGGGTACGGTATGCCCTCGCTGCGCGAGATTCACGTTAAATCCAGCCCAATCAAAAAACCGGACGCCGGATCGAGCCCGGCATGACAAATTCTTGCGGGCATCCTCAAGTGCCGCCCGCCAACAAGTCGGCTACATCCTGCCTTTCGTGCTGGTGTTGCTGGTGGCGCTGATGGTTGGCTCGATGAGTTTTTTCAATCGCGCCAATGACAGCACCCAGCTTTCCGGCGCATCGAAAGATTATGACCAGGCCATGCTGCTGGCGGAGAGTGGCGGAGATTGGGTGATGGGGCGTTTCTTCAACCTTACCTCTCCCGCCAATGCAGACACGAACCGTTGTGCCGCGCAGACCTCGCCATCGTTAGCCGCCGCCCAGCCCGGCGACCTGAATTGCAATGGCGCGCTGGATGATACCGAAGGCAAGGTATCAGGCGTTACGCCAACCTTGCCGCTGCCGTTGGGCTATGAGTATTACCTGGTAGACGCGGGCACGACCCTGCGTGTTGCCACTGCCCCCGGAATATTGCAGATGATTGCCGATGGCGAGGCGCGCAACACCGGCACTGCGCTAGCCGATCAGACGGTGCTGTCATCCACGACCCGGCTGCTGGTCAATAACCTGTTCGTCAGCAGCACCATCCGCCCGATCCTGTTAACGCAGGGCGCGACCGGTCTGGCAAAAAGTGCAAATACCTGGGATGCGGAAACCTCAGCGGAGAAAGCCGCCGTCTGGCTGGAAGTCACTCGCGAAAAAGCCGGCGGCACAGGATACGATTTGTACCTATGCTCCATAGCCAAGGTAGGCAACGCCAAGGCATATTTGCAACGCTACATCGGCACATATGGCAGCACGCTGGCCGGCATCCAGATCGCGCCGCTGTCCGAATCGGCCAACCACGGTTAATTGAAGGAGATCATCATGTTAAAAAAACTGATTTTGTTGATAGCTGCTGCGTTGGTCTGGTTATGCGCCGGGCAGGCGGTAGCGGGAACCTGTAGCGCCACCTATTCGATGAGCTATACACCCAACCCCATCACCGTCAATATCGGTTCGACGGTAGCGATTACCGTTACGGCTTCCCCCATATCGGTAAGCGGCACCAATCAGACTTACGAAATCGAGCTGAAGCATACGGGCGCCTTTTACGGCGACTTCAGCCCCGGTACCAGCGAAGCCGGTAAAAGCGCCAAAGTAACCACTGCAGCGGGTACGCCGAGCGCCACCTTTACCTATACGCCGCCCGCTTCATTCGCTTCTTATCCGGGGAATTCCGGCAATTTTGAAATAAAAGTCAAGAATAAAATTGGTGCTGATTGCGACATCAAACCGTCCGGCGCCTGGCCGGTGACCCATGTCACGGTTAATAACACCTGCTCTGCCCCACTCGTCATGTCCACCGTGCGGGCCCAATCCGTTGTTGGCTGGGTGTCTCCGTCCGCGCCGACCACCATGACCTACACGCCGAGCGGCGCGCTTACCACCGGCGGAAGCGGTGCGATCACCTATTCCGCCACGATCCTGACGACCGGCGCGAGTGTGGGCAACCTGACGCTGGATAGCGCCACGGGCGGTTTCACCTTTGATCCGGCCAGCGGCTACACCGGCAATTATCAATTCACATTGAAAGCGGATAGCGGCACCTGCCATGCGGAGCAAACCGTTACGGTTGCCGTGCAGGATCCGGCAGTCTGTGTCGCGCCTACCCTGCCGTCATCTTCCATTTCGGTTGTGCAGGACACGGCTTATAGCGGCACGTCCGCAGCCACCGGCGGCACGACTCCTTACAACTACACATTGATCACCCCGCCAACGCACGGCACGATAACGGGCTTGAATGCCACTACCGGCAGCTATACCTATACCCCCACGTCAGGATACACGGGCGCGGACAGCTTTGCCTTGAATGCGGCATCCAACTGTACCGGCACCCCCAATGCTACCGCGATCACCACGGTGGATGTAGGCGCTGCTGCTCCGGCGGCATGCAACGCGCCAACGATCAGCAATTTTTCATTTACCGTGCCTTACGCGGCTGCTACGGGTGTGGTCACGCCGGTAGTCAGCGGCGGCACAACACCTTACCTGTTCAGCTTGCCTTCCACCACTACAGCACACGGCACGGTCGCTTTGACCAATTCGACTACCGGCGAAGTGACTTACACCAGAACTGCGGGATATGTGGGGGGAGACAGCTTCACTTTGAACGTGGCATCCAGTTGCGGCGCGCATCCGGGCGCCTCGGCTTCGGCCACGGCAACCATGAGCAGCAATTCGGTGGCGGGGGTGTATGGCGCTTCCGGCACCATCGCCGCCAACGGCGCCATCATCATAGACAACACGCCCAACCCCGGCTCACCGGGGATTGTCACCAACATGGCGACCAATGTGGGCGGAAAGGATTTTGGCGTGAGCAACTCTTTCAACATTGACGGCATCCAGGTGATGCAGCGGGATGTCACGTTCAGCCCGCACCATCTGGTGGATGAAGCCGGGGTCACCAATGCCGCCTCGACCAGTTATGAAAACTATGGAACGTCCAAGCAAACCACCTATTTTGCCAATGGCCAACACTTGTTCGATCTGGATCGCCTGCGCCGTGCCGCCAACTGGATGCGTGTGCCGGGCGGGATAACGCTGCCCGATGCGGCGCTAACCACATCTTCGCCACCCGGTTTGATGACAGCGGCGATACCAACCAATCAAATCGCGGCATCTGCGTCTGCCTGCGCTGCGGCGAACCGGAATTTGCGCACGGCGGGTATGGGTACGCCAATTGAAAAGTCGGTGGGTTCCTGCCATCCGGCGGGCACATATGGTGTCATTACCTGGCGCGAGTTTCTGGAGAACATCAGGGATGGGCGCACCATGTATGGCGTGGTGCGTATCCTGGTGCCGCTGCAAATCAAAACAACCAGCGGCAGTTCGAATAACGCGCTGAACGTCACTATCCCCAACACGCAAATTTACGGGTTTTGCACAGGCGCTTCGGAATGGTGCGCCAATGCGCCGACTTCCAGCACGGACATCAAGGGCGGGACAGTGGTCGGCGGCAATAATGCCGCCCCCGCGATTACCATGCCCGCCGTCTCCACCACAGGCGCGCAGTTAAGGGTGCGCGGCACGCTGATGTTCGACTTCGTGAACGGTACGACCGATGCAATACTGGGCGCGCCGGGACATCCTATCCCGTTGGCGAACCTCCCATTCGATCCGCGCGCCATTTACTTCAAGGTGTCCGTGCCGATCAATGTGAATGCGGCGAATGACATAACCGGCGATGGCATATTGGACAACATCGCCTACATTAACAGTCTGACCAGTGTCAATACCTGCGCCAGCTTTCCCTGCACCACTACCATTCCGCCCGGGACGGTGATTGATAACACCAAAGTGCCGCAGGAAGCGATTGATGCCTACAACTTCCAATATGGCACAAACTTCACGAACAACGCCGATACGGCTTTTGTCACCCTGTGGAATAGCCTGAACCTGCCGAACAAGTATCACATGCTGATGGCATCGGGTTATGTGGATGGCTGGTACGACGCCTTCCAGGAACTGAATATCACCGCGCAAATGTGGCAGAACATAGGTTTTACCGTGCCGCCTGGCGCAACCATGGCCAGCCCGCTGACGCTGGCAAATATCCGCTCCGCTTCCTTCGAAGACTTGCCGACCTATCTTTACACCGGGGGTCTGGTGGACATGCACCATCATATGAATGTATCGGGTTTGATCTATGTGCCGCAGTCCGCCGAAGTCGAGCAAAAATTCTCCGGCATAACCATGTACATGAACGGTGGATTAATTGTGCGCGACGGTTTCTTCCTGGAGGGCAGGGCAGGCGGCATCACCTTGATTTCCAGCGATCCGCAAAGCTTTTCCAGTATCAAGGTCAATGCGGCATCTATCGCAAACGCGGTGTTGACCGCCGCGTATAGCACCTTGCACAGCGATACCAGTGCAGCGCCAACGCTGACCGGCCTCGGCCTGGGCGGCGGCTCCACTACAACTACTCCTGCCGTCGTCCCGGCTGATCCCACCGAACTCTGCCTCGGGTGTGGCGGCACCGAGGCGTCCAGCAGGCGCAGGGAGTGGGTCGAAATACGCCCGCGTTAATCTCTTCGGGTCAATTCCCCGCACCTTGGTGCGAAGGCTGGCGATAGCCAGCAGCTTGAAGAGCGGTGTTAATACCTCGCGGCTTGCCGCGGGGTGCTTTATTTCCCGCATGACGGCGGAATCCTGGGCTTCGGCACCATTCCCGGATTACATCATCCCCGGATTACACTTCGTTTCATCCGGGCTACTCGCTACGATCTATCCCGGGATTTTTTTCCGGCGCGCCCACACCATCATCCCGGCTCCGGCCAGCACCATCGGCGCGCTTAACCATTGGCCCATGCTGATGCCGAAGGTCATCAGGCCGAAGACGCCGTCATCCGGATTGCGGGTGTATTCGGCGAGAAAGCGGAAGCCGCCATAACCGATGAGGAACAATCCGGATACCGCCCCCGCCGGCCTGGGCTTGCCGGAATAGAGCCACAGCAGCGCGAACAGAACAGCGCCCTCCAGCGCGAACTCGTACAACTGGGAAGGGTGGCGCGGAATATCGTCCACATTGGGGAACACCATGGCCCACGGCACGCTCGCGGGCCGCCCCCACAACTCGGCATTGATGAAATTGCCGATGCGCCCCGCCCCCAGGCCCAGCGGCACCAGCGGGGCAACGAAGTCCATCAGCGGCAGCCATTTGATTTTTCGCTTGCGCGCGAACAGCGCCATCGCCGCCAGCACGCCGAGGAAACCGCCGTGGAACGACATGCCGCCCCGCCACACCGCGAAAACTTCCAGCGGGTGAGCGGCGTAATATCCGGGGTGGTAGAACAGCACCTCGCCCAGCCGCCCGCCCGCCACCACGCCCAGCACACCGTAAAACAGCAGATCGTCGAGGAATTTGTTGTCCCAGCCGGGGCGAGGCAATGCGCGCAGGCGCTCTCTGCCCAACCGGAGAAACAGCAGGAAGCCGAGCAGGTACATCAGCCCGTACCAATGCACGGCAAGCGGGCCGAGATGGATGGCGACGGGATCGAATTGCGGGTGAATCAACATGGGGCGATGGGTTAGAATTAGGCCTTCCAATTATACGTTGCCCGGAAGAACATCATGCCAGCATACCGTTCCCGCACCTCCACCCACGGCCGCAACATGGCCGGCGCCCGCTCGCTGTGGCGCGCCACCGGCATGTCTGACGGCGACTTCGGCAAGCCCATCATCGCCATCGCCAATTCGTTCACCCAGTTCGTGCCGGGCCACGTCCACCTCAAGGACATGGGGCAACTGGTGGCGCGCGAGATCGAAAAGGCCGGCGGAATCGCCAGGGAGTTCCACACCATTGCGATTGACGACGGCATCGCCATGGGGCACGACGGCATGCTGTATTCGCTGCCCTCGCGCGACCTGATCGCCGACAGCGTGGAATACATGGTCAACGCGCACTGCGCCGATGCGCTGGTGTGCATCTCCAACTGCGACAAGATCACGCCGGGGATGCTGATGGCGGCTATGCGCCTGAACATCCCGGCGGTGTTCGTTTCCGGCGGGCCGATGGAAGCGGGCAAGATCGTCTGGCAGGGCAAGGCGAGAGGGCTGGATCTGGTGGATGCGATGGTCGCCGCGGCAGACAGCCATTGCAGCGACGAGGAAGTGGAGGCCATCGAACGCTCCGCCTGCCCGACCTGCGGCTCCTGCTCCGGCATGTTCACCGCCAACTCGATGAACTGCCTGACCGAGGCGCTGGGGCTGTCGCTGCCGGGCAACGGCACGCTGGTGGCGACCCACGCCGAACGCAAGCAGTTATTCCTGCGCGCCGGACGGCTGATCGTAGAATTGTGCCAACGTTATTACGAGCGGGACGATGCCTCGGTGCTGCCGCGCAGCATCGCAACCTTCGCCGCGTTCGAGAATGCGATGAGCCTCGACATCGCGATGGGCGGCTCGACCAATACCGTGCTGCACCTGCTCGCCATCGCGCGCGAAGCGGGCGTGGATTTCACCATGAAAGACATGGACCGGCTGTCGCGCCATGTGCCGACGCTGTGCAAGGTTGCGCCATCCAGCGAATACCACCTGGAAGATGTGCATCGCGCGGGCGGCATCGCGGCGATTCTGGGGGAGCTGGATCGCGCCGGCCTGTTGCACAATGATGCCGTCACGGTGCATAGCCGGACGTTGCGCGACGCGCTGAAGCAGTGGGACATCACCCAAAGCGATGACGGGGAAGTAAAGACGTTCTTCCGCGCCGCGCCCGGCGGCGTTGCCACCACGCTCGCGTTCTCGCAATCCATGCACTATCCTGCGCTGGATGACGACCGCGCCGGCGGCTGCATCCGCGACAAGGCGCACGCCTTCAGCCCGGATGGCGGTCTGGCGGTGCTGTACGGCAACATCGCCGAAAACGGCTGCATCGTGAAGACTGCCGGAGTGGACGAAAGCATCCTGAAATTCAATGGGCGCGCGCGGATATTCGAGAGCCAGGATGCGGCGGTGGAAGCCATCCTCGCCGACCGGATCGCGGCGGGCGACGTGGTGGTGATCCGCTATGAAGGCCCGAAGGGCGGGCCGGGCATGCAGGAGATGCTGTACCCCACGAGCTACCTGAAATCGAAAGGGCTGGGAAAAGTCTGCGCGCTGCTTACCGATGGCCGCTTTTCCGGCGGCACGTCGGGCTTGAGCATCGGCCACGTTTCGCCGGAAGCGGCGCAAGGCGGAGCGATTGGCCTGGCGCAGGAGAGTGACCGGATCGAAATTGACATCCCCGGCCGCAGCATTCGCCTCGCCGTTTCCGATACCGAACTGGCGCGCCGCCGCGCGGCGATGGAAGCAAACGGCGAGCGGGCATGGAAACCTGCGGCGGAGCGGCAACGCAAGGTGTCGGCCTCGCTTCGGG
This sequence comes from Nitrosomonadales bacterium, assembly GCA_016223025.1. Classification (GTDB taxonomy): domain Bacteria; phylum Pseudomonadota; class Gammaproteobacteria; order Burkholderiales; family Gallionellaceae; genus VIKH01. The sequence continues at coordinate 40,377 of JACRPU010000012.1, forward strand.
CCTACGCCTTGATGGCTACTTCAGCGGACAAAGGCGCGGTGCGCGACCTATCGCAACTGGAAAACCGATGAGCGACAATATGAGCAACGCGACGACACGACGCTTCCCGCAACTCTTCCAGCCCTTCCTGCTCCTTTCCGCCGGACTGACCGGCGCGCTGGTAATGGCGGTCGAGGTGCTGGGCGCGCGCGTGATCGCCCCTTTTTTCGGCGTCAGCCTGTTTGTCTGGACCGCGCTGATCGCGGTTACCTTGCTGGCGCTCGCTGCAGGGTATGTGGCCGGAGGACGATGGGCCGACCGGTCGGGCTCGCCGTCGCTCCTGTTCGGCCTGATCGCCGCTTCCGGCGCCTTGCTGCTGCTGGTTCCGTTCGCCAAGGCGGCGGTGTTGCAGGCCGCTCTGCCGCTCGGCCTGCGCTGGGGCGCATTTGTCGGCGCGCTGGCCTTGTTCGGCCCGCCGCTGTTCCTGCTGGGCTGCGTGTCGCCGTTCCTGGTTCGTCTCGCGGCCAGCGAGTGGAACCGGCTCGGTCGCACGGTCGGCCTGATGTACGCCATATCCACCACTGGCAGTTTTCTGGGGACGGTGCTCACCGGTTATTACCTCGTCGCCGAGCTGGGGGTAAGCCGCGCTTTCCATGTGAGCGGAGCGATATTGCTGGCGCTTGCGGCGGTGTATTTCGCGCTGTTTCGCGGGCAACTGGCGGCGCTGCTGCTGCCCATGGTGGCGCTGCTGGCCGGCTCGATACCGTTGCAGCAAGGCAGCGTGGTTCTCGCCGACGGCACCGAGGCAAAAGTGGTGGACAGCCGGGACGGCTTCTACGGGCGCGTGCAGGTTGTGGATTACCGGGGCGAAAAGGGGCACGTCCGGGAAATGCTGATTGACGGCCAGATCCAGGGAGGCATAGATGTCGCCACCGGCCAGTCCGTATACGAGTACCCCTATTTGCTGGAGCACGTGACGCTGGCATCCAACCCCGGAGGGAAAAAAGCTCTCGTGATCGGGCTCGGAACCGGCACCATACCCCGCCGCTACGCGGCTCGCGGCATCGCAACCGAAGTGGTGGATATTGACCCGGCGGTCGTGGCTGCGGCGCGCACCCATTTCGGCTTTCCTGCCGGACAGCCCGCCCATCTGGTTGATGCGCGGTATTTTCTCGCCACCGCTCCGGCGCGGTACGACTACATCATTCTGGACGTGTTCAGCGGCGACTCGACGCCCGGCTACCTGCTGTCGCGCGAGGCGCTGGAACTGGCGCGGGCGCGGCTCGAACCGGGCGGCGTGCTGGGGATCAACCTGATCGGCAGCCTGGCCGGGGAGCGGCGCATGACGGCATCCGTCATGCGCACGCTGGAGGAGGTATTTCCCTGGGTGCGGATTTATCCGCTGTTTGTTCCCGCTGCCGGCGAAAGCATGGGAAACATCTCCATCGTCGCGGGGATGGGCAAGCCGGCGGATGAGTTGCCCGCGCTCGATGAAACCGGCATCCACCCTCTGGTACGCGAAAACTTGCGCAGGGCGCTGGCGCAACGCTATGTCTGGAACGGCTCCGGCGAAGGCATCGTGCTGACCGACGATTACAACCCCATTGACGTGCTTGATCTGACTTTGAAAGAAGCCATACGCCGTGGCATCCTGAACGCGACCCCTCACGAGATCCTGCTTTCCGGCTCGGCCTGCATTGCTGGCGCATGAGTTTAAACAAAACCTCCAGACAATGAAACGCTCCCCCGCCCTGCGCAACCTGTCGAACGAGCATCATCACGGCCTGGTGCTGGCCAAGCGCGCGAAAAACGCAGCCGTCACGGAAGCGGCGCAACGTGCGTGGCAGGGAATCCGGGATCGCTTTGCCGCCGATCTGGAGCCGCATTTTCGGGCCGAAGAGATCGGGCTGTTGCCCGTGCTCGAACGGGCGGGCGAGACCGAACTGGTGCGGCGCACGCTCGATGAACACGACAGGTTGCGGCGCCTGATAAACGAAAATGGCGCGCAAGCCATGACCGGATTCGCCGAATTGCTGGAACAGCATATCCGGTTTGAAGAGCGCGAGCTGTTCGAGGCGGCGCAGCAGAAACTTTCGCCCGAAGAGATAGGCAGACTCGCGCATTGAGCGGGCGCGCCGGACACCGCACATTTTGCTTTGCCGGAAAGGACGGGTTCCATGAAAGCCATTCTGATCGCCAACCCCAAGGGGGGAAGCGGAAAAACCACTCTCTCGACCAATGTTGCCGGCTATCTGGCATCCTGCGGGCACGGCGTCGACCTGCTCGATCTGGACCGGCAAAAGTCGGCCAGCCAGTGGCTGGTCAGCCGCACTTCCAACCTGCCAAAAATCGGCCTGCTCCATGCCGGGGCGCAGAAACCCGTTGCTGCCGACTGGCTGGTGATTGACTCTCCCGCCGGGCTGCACGGCAAAAACCTGGATCACGCGCTGAAGCTGGCGCACAAGGTCATCGTGCCGGTCGCGCCGTCACTGTTCGACATCCAAGCCACGCGGGAATTTCTCGAAATTCTGCGCAACGAAAAAGCGGTGCGCAAGGGCAGGACATTTGTCGGCGTGGTGGGGATGCGCATGGCGCCGCACACGCGGGCGGCGACCACGCTGGAGCAGTTCATCGCCGGGCTGGACTTGCCGGTGCTGGCCTATCTGCGCGAAACCCAGGCTTATGTGAATGCTGCCTTTGAAGGCAAATCCCTGTTCGATCTTCCGCATTACCTGGCGGAGCGGGAACTGGAACAATGGGCTTATATGCTGAACTGGCTGGAAGAGGTATGAGGAAACACTGAACAAGGAGAAGTGCGATGCACAAGACAAAACTGGCGCTGGCGCTGACAGCGGCGCTATGCGCCTCATGCGGGCCGGGAAATTCCGGCGACAAAGACCCTGCGATACCCGGAACGGAGGGCTATGACCCGGCAAAAATCGAGCTGGCCAGGAAGAGCAACTGCTTTTCCTGTCACGCGATGGGCAAGAAGATGATCGGGCCGTCGCTCAAGGACATCGCAGCCAGGTATCGCGGCGATGCCGGCGCCGAGGAAAGGCTGATCCACAAGGTGGCCAGGGGCAGTTCCGGCGCGTGGGGCAGCATCCCGATGCCCGCCAATTCGCCACCCGTGCCGGAAGCCGACATTCGGGCGCTGGTGAAATTCACGCTGGAGCTGAAATAGGAACCAGCAGAGCCGTAGGGCGTGGAGAGCCTGCGAACCGCATCAATCGCGAACGATGCGGTTCCTTCGTGTGTCAATTCTGCATCGAGCTTGCCCGATAGCAGATTGCCTGACTTTGTTGCACCACATCCTACCCTTCCTGGCTTGAGGTTCATGGGTAGGGGAAACGGGGGTGAGGGAAACGCTAATGGCCGTGGTGGCTCTCGTCCAGCGGTTTCACGATGGCCGCAGCCTTCACCGTCGCTTTGCGCTTGTCGGCGAATTGCACAACAAGGCTGAACGGGACGCTGTCGCCCGCCTTGAGCGGCTGTTTAAGGTCGAGCAGCATCACGTGGTTGCCTTCCGACCCGAGTTCGACCGTCTTGCCTGCCGGTAGCGCCAGCGATTCGATGGGGCGCATTTTCATGACACCTTTATCGTGCGTCATGCTGTGCATCTCGACGGCGCCCGCTGCCGCGCTGGAAACCTTCAGCAGTTGCGCATCCTTCCGGCTGGTGACGAAAAACCGCAGCACGGCGCCGGACTGGCCCGGCACGGTGGCGCGCGTCCATGCATCGCTTACCGCCACATCCCCAGCCCACGCTTGCGCCGCGCACAACAGCGCGGCAACCCCTGCCCAGATAACCTTGCCCATATTTCCCCCTCTTCAATAAGCAAACGCGCCACACTTTCCGGTGTGGCGCGCCATTCCTTTTCCGCCCCAACAATCAGGTCATCAAAACTTAACGGTTGCACCGGCGTATATCGAACGGCCCATGCCGGGAACCGGTATTCCATAAGGTGCATTGGTGCCATTTGACGACATGGTTGACCCTTGGCCAATATACGCACCACCCAGCGGCGGATTATAGAACCTGTCGAAAACATTCTCTATGCCGACATCAAACCGGACCTGTTTCCATTCGTAGCTGCTGCGAAGGTTGAGCAAACCGTAACCTGCGGTCTTCATCTCGTTGCGAACCTGCGACACGTCTTTCTTGGCATCAACCAGCAGCCCTTCAACCGTATTGGTCCAGTTGCCCAGGCGTTGCTCGACCGTCAATTTGGCATTCAGCGGCATGATGTTGTAAAGATGGTCGCCCGTCGTCTCGTTTTTGCCGTTGACATAGCCCACCACGCCCTTTGCCGTGAAGTTACCGAAATCGCCGGTTTTTGCCAGCGGGAAATGGCCGGAAACATCCATACCGTAGAGGCGGGCGGACTGATTGACAAACCTGAGAGAAACAAACTGTGTCGTAGTGGTACTGTTCGGCGCTGCCTTGACACAAGCCGTGTTTGCAGCGCTGCACCGCTCGGTATCGACGTAATCCTGAACGTGAGTGTAGTAAGGCGTGATTTTCAAACCCCATTGTTCCTGGGCGGCATCATGCCAATCAGCGGTTACGCTGAGGGTATGCGCCACTTCTGGTTTCAGGTTGAGATTTCCGACATACGCGTTGCCATCGTTGACAAGAGCATTCATTGCCATCGCCATCCCGCCCGTTGACCAAGTGTAACGCTCGTAAAGATTGGGGGAACGGGTTTTTTGGGCGAAGCCAAACTCGAAGGCCTTGCGGTCATCTGGCGTATAACGCCCCAGCGCGGTCAAGTCCCAGTTGTGATCGGTACGGCTGCGGTTAGCCGCATTAAAAGCAGCCGCATCGGCAGCATAAGTAGCTCCGGTGTTATAACCCTGCACCGTGCCGGTATTCGCCTTGACCGTATCGCTGCGCACCCCCAACTGGCTGACCCATTGCGGGTTCCAGCGCGCTTCCCACTCGCCAAAAAAGTCGAGGCGGTCACGCTCGCCGTTATTGATGTTCCAGAATGTATTCGGCCCCATTCCCCCACCCGAAGGAGCCCACCAGTCATTCAGCCGGTAACGCTGATATTCGCCCCCCACCCTGAGAATGTCGCGTTCCGTAAGCAGGATGTCTGCCTTGGCCAGCGCGCCCGTGGTCTTGCCTTCCGTATCCATCGGCATTCCGGCGGCGCAGGTGCCTGCGGGGTCGCCGCTGAACCGGATGGGCGAGCAGGGCATGCCGATGACTCCACCAACCGTGGACAAGCTGCCATACCAGTACTGCTTGTCGTTGAAGAAGTCCATCTTGTGCCGCGTGTTTTCGTCATAGACGCGCGCTTCCAGAATCCCCCACCGGTATTGCCCCGCATAACGAAGATTGACCTGCCTGCTGTCGTTGCCGGTCATGTCCATGTTTTGGTTCGGAAAGCCCTGGTACGGAATGTCCTGCCACCCCAGTTTCAATTCGGCCAGATGGTTCTCGTGGCGCAACGCAAAACCGAGCGCATGATTCGTGGTTTTATAGGCGGAGGAGCCAACCTCGTCGAGCGGCAGGGTATGCGTTCCGTGGCTGGTTGCCGCAGATGCCTTGAAATTACTCGCTGCATCGTAATTGTCAGACTTGGCGGTTGATCCGCTATAGGTCATGCTTAATTGTTCGCCCGCGATTGTGGCCGAAAGATTGCCACCCCGCGCATTGCCGTTGCTGCGGTAGAAAAAACCGGTCCGCCCCTTGAGCAAAGTCTTGCCGTCGGCGGAAAACTCCGGCGCGGCAGAATCCACCTGGATCGTCCCGCCGATGCTGTCGCCGCCCACACTCACCGGCGTGATACCGGCAAACACTTTGATGCTTCCAATGTTGGTCGGATCAATATAGGAAAGCGGCGGGTTCATGTGGTTCGCACAGGAGGAGACCAAGTCCATGCCGTCCACCTTTACGCGCACGCGATCATCCGCCAGCCCATGCACCACGGGCAGGCTGGAAACACCCCCGGCACCGGAAATGCTGACACCGGGCTGACCGTCCAGCAGTTTTGCCGAATCGCTGGTGGAAGCGCGCTGGCGGGCAATGCCGGTTTCGCCCAAGGCCGAATCGCTCAAGGTGGGTAACGGTTGAACTTTTTTCCCGACTACCTCGACTTCTGGCAAAGTCGCTTCAGTAGTTTCGGCGGCATGGGCCTGAAAAGACAAGGCCAATACCGCCAGCAGCACTTTGTTTAACTGCATGGCACTCTCCTGATAGTTTTGTTTTTCCGGTAATAAGCGCCAAGCCGGAGAACGGGCAACCAGCGCCCAGGGGAGGAAAGCTTTTTTGGGAAAACCGCGCTGCCTGCCTGGCGGGGCGTAATGTAAATCTTTCCAGCCAGACTGAGAATGCGGCATATTGCCGCGCGACAAAATGCCGCACCAAGGTGTGGCCTTTTGCGGTGAAGGCTAATATCCGCGCAGCGGATGTTATGCCGGAGCCACAAAATGCCGCAGGGCGATGCCAGGCGACATAATCGCGGTGAAGGTTGCCGGAGCCATATGCCATTGCTAAACTTTTGGAGTGCGGCGGGTGTCAACTCCGCATCCGGCATGCCGGATAGCGGATTGCCTACCTTTGGTGCTAGCCGCCGCTTCAGAAAGCGGGGGCAAACTCCCGCACTCCAAAGCAAATTCACAATTCACCAAATTCACTTGATACCGCGAGACAAGTGTTTTAAGGTTGCAGGATGGTTTCCACATTTCCCATAGGCGGCGTCGCCGACATCAAGGAGGGCGAAATCCTTCTTCCGGTTTATGTCACCCTGCGATCGGAAGGAGTTTTCATCAACATTTCCGGCCTTCCGCCAGAAGACGGGCTCAAGCTGTTTGTCGAGCGCCTGTTCGCCAACGGAAGCCGCTTCGAGGGGCTGGATTACTCCTGCCTCATGCGCCTGCTTTACGGTACCGGCGCTATGGCACCTGCCAGCATGGGCGTCGCCGAAGCCAGGGTCGCAGACGGCATCGTGCGGTTTCCGCCGCAACGCCGGGCGCTGTACAAAGGCGTAAAAATCATCGGCGGCGGGGCGCGGGCGGAGTACCTGTTCGAGCCGGTTGCCATCGAGGTCGCCGCCGACGAACCGGTGTACGGCGAGCCGGGTGAGAATGGCGCGAGGCCCATCACCGGCTACACGCGCAAGACCAGCTTGCAGCCAGGCAGACTGAACTTCGACGAGTTTGTCGCCGACATGTGGCTCAAGGGGGTGCGCTTCGGCATTGATGCCGAACCCGTGCGCCAGGCCATCGCGAGCGGCGAAACCACCCGCATGGATATCGCGTTCCAGCGCGAACCGACAAGCGGCGCAGATGCCGAAATCCAGGAAGAATCGGACGCCCTGCGCCGGGATAACTCTCCCAGAATCATGCTGGACGGCAAGGCCGACCTGCGCCGCTTCAAGAACCGCTTTCCGCAGATCGCGAAAGACCTGCCCCTGCTGCGGAAAATTCCGCGCGCGCTGGGCGAGCCGGGCTTCCGGGTGACCGGGCAAATCATCGAACCGCCGCTGCCGGCAGACCTGGATCTGCAAGCGCTTGCCGGCCCCGGCACCCGCATCGAGCGCAGGGGATCCGGTGAGGTCATCGTGGCAAACATGGACGGCTTTCTCGCCTTCGACACCCGCTCCAACCATATTGCGGTGACCGAGAAGGTCGAAGACCGGGGAGGGATCAGCATCCGGACCACCGGCGATCTTTCGCTTGCCGTGGATGACTTCGTGGAACACGGCGAGGTGCAGGAGTGGCGCGTGGTCGAGGGCAAGCACATGACTTTCCTGGCCGGCGTGTTCGGCACCGTCATATCCGACAACGGCGACATCCTGCTCAAGAGCACCCTGTCCGGCGGGCGGGCGCAAAGCAACGGAGGCAATATCACCGTCCGTGGCCGCGCGTACAATGCTGGCCTGGAAGCGCGGGACGGCAACATCACCGTGCCGCTCGCCGAAAGCTGCACGATCATCGGCAAAACCGTCTCCATCGAGCGCGCGGTGAACTGCGAAATCGTTGCGGAAGAATTGCGGATCGGGGAGGCGGAGGGTTGCGCCATCGCGGGGAAAACCGTGCGGATCGCATCCTCGTGCGCGCGCAAAGGCAAAGAGACGGTCATCACCCTGCTGGCGCCGGACTTTTCCGATTATGACCGGCAAATCGCCCTGATAAAAAAGAGCCTGACTGAAACCGGGAAAGCCATTCAGGCCAAATCGGAGGAAATCCGCATCGCCTCATCCGAACCCGAGTTCGCCAAATGCCTTGCCGCCACCGCCGCCATCCAGTCGGGCGCGATCAAGCTGACGGCGGCGCAACAGTCGGGCTGGCAACAGATGGCCGCGCGCTTCGCGCGCGCGTCCCAGGCGCTGGCGGCGCTGCATGCGGAAAAAACTGAGCTGGAGGAAAACCGTCTGGCGTCGGAACAGGAGATCGAGCGCATTTCCCGGCAACGCGAAAGCAGCGCGACCGAAGTGCTGTGCGAAATCGGAAAGATCTGCGGAGATACGATCGTGCGGAAACTGCATTCCAGTCCGGGAGTGTCCGCTTTCCACGGCTTGCCCGGCCACGAACTCAGGGTCAGGCTGCGCAATCTCGGCGCGCCGCACGAGCGCATCTTTTCGGAAGACGAAGGCAGCGTGAACTGGCATTGCCGCGCTCCGCAGCAATCGGCCTGATTATGCCCTCCCCCGCCCTCACCGCCCAAACCGGACACAGCCATCTGCGCCGCCTGGTGCTGCTGCGCGTCATCGCCGTGGCGGGCCAATGCGCCGTGCTGGCTCTGGCGTACCGCTTCCTCGACATGCATTTGGCCTGGCTGCCGATGCTCGCCGCCATCGCCGCGCTGGCGGGGCTGAACCTGCTCACGTGGTGGCGGCTGCGCGCCGACCGCCCGGTTTCCAACCTCGAACTGTTCGCGCAGTTGTGCGCCGACGTGCTGGCGCTTTCGGTGCTGCTCTACTACGGCGGCGGCTCGACCAACCCGTTTATCTCGCTGTTCCTGCTGCCGCTGGTGATCGCCGCCGCCACGCTGCCGCACGGTTACACCTGGGCCATGACGGGCATCACCACCGGCTGCTACACCCTGCTGATGAAATTCTACGTGCCGCTGCCAACCGGCAACGAGCACGAGGGAGCGCACCACGCCATGCCGCCGGACGACGCCTTCAACATGCATGTTATCGGCATGTGGCTGGGCTTCGTTATCAGCGCGGTGGTGGTGGCGTATTTCGTGGTCAAGATGGCGCATGCGGTGCGCAACCGCGATGAAACCCTGGCCAGGATACGCGAGGAAACCCTGCGCAACGAGCGCATCGTGGCGCTCGGCACCCAGGCGGCGGGCGCCGCGCACGAGATGGGCACGCCGCTTTCCACCCTCTCGGTCATCATCGGCGAACTGAAGCGCGACAACGCTGTGCTGCCGGAATGGCGCGACAGCCTGACCACCCTCGATGAGCAGGTGCGCGCGTGCAAGCGCATCCTCGACAAACTGCTGGCCAACGCGCAGGACGCTGACACGCAAGCCACGCAGCCGCTGGACCAGTTCCTGGCCGCCACCCTGGATGAATGGCAGTTGCTGCGCCCCGCCGTGCATTGCCGCTACCGCTCGTCGGGCGCGCACCCGGCGCCGCAGTTGCGCGTGGATCCGGCGCTGCGCGCCGCCCTGCTGAACCTGCTCAACAACGCCGCCGATGCTTCCCCGGACGAGATTGATGTCCACGCGCACTGGGACACCCGGCACTTCACGCTGGAAATCCACGACCACGGGCAGGGGCTGACGCCCGAGGCCGCCGCCCGCGCCGGCTCGGCGTTTTTCACCACCAAGCAGGAAGGGCGCGGGCTCGGGCTGTTCCTCGCCAATGCCACGGTGGAACGGATGGGCGGCAAGGTGCGCCTGTTCAACCGCGAAGGCGGCGGCGCCACCACCGAAATCGTTTTGCCGCTGGAGCAACGACCATGAGCGCGATATACAACGAACAACCCTCGCTGTTGCTGGTGGACGACGACGCCACTTTCTGCGGCGTGCTGGGCCGGGCGCTGGAAAAGCGCGGCTACGCGGTGACCGTGGCGCATGGCGTGGAAGCTGCCACGCCGCTGGCGCAGGCCAGCCCGCCGGAATACGCGGTGGTGGACTTGAAGATGGATGGCGCCTCCGGGCTGGTGCTGGTCAAACTTCTGCACGAGCTCGATCCGGCCACGCGCATCGTGGTGCTGACCGGCTATGCCAGCATCGCCACCGCGGTGGAAGCCATCAAGCTGGGCGCGACGCAATACCTTTCCAAACCGGCCAACGCCGACGAGATCGTGGCGGCGTTCGGGCACCTTCCCAGCGTTGATACCCCGCTCAAAGAGCAAATCGCGACGGTGGAACGGCTGGAGTGGGAGCACATCAACCGCGTGTTACAGGAGAACCAGGGCAACATTTCCGCCACCGCGCGCGCGCTCAACATGCACCGCCGCACCCTGCAACGCAAACTGGCCAAACGCCCGGCTGGCGGGTGAATCCGGATAACTTGCACTTCAGATGCATTTTTACTAAAATTCCGCCCTCGCAACTTAACTATCAACCTCAACAGGAGTACCACATGTCCCAGCCCCATCTGCACCTGCAGGCCGATTCCCTCTACCATTTCGACGCGCGCGGCATCGCCAAACGTTTCCGCCACGCGGCCATTTTCGGGGCGCTGGATGCGCTGAACAGCGGCGAAACCATGCGCTTCGTCAACGACCACGATCCGCTGCCCCTGCTGGCGCAATTGCAGCAGCGCTACGGCGAGAAAGTCGCCATCCAGTACGTGGTGCGCGAGCCCGGCCAGATCGTGATTGATTTCGCGCGCCAGTAAACCGGGTTCTCATGTCGCACCCCGTCTTCTTTGATTCGGTACGCACGATCACGCTGCACGACCCGCTGGCCGAACTGCTGGGTGCCAGCCCGGACGGCATGCTGGAATACCGCTTCACCGATGCCGTCAAACTGGCGGGGCATTCGTGCCCCACGGTGGCCGGCGCCTATCTGATGACGCTCAAGGCGCTGGCGGCGCTGTACGGTCAGGATACCCCGGTTCGCGGCGGCCTCCGCGTGTCGTTTCGCGACAAACAGGACAGCGGGGTGACCGGCGTGATCGCCAACGTGGTCAGCCAGATCACCGGCGCTGCCGGGGATGGCGGCTTCAAGGGACTGGCGGGTAAATTCAAGCGCAACGGGCTGCTGTCCTTCAATGCCGGGATCGAGGGTGTGATCCGCTTTGAACGGGCTGACCGGGCTGCGGCAGTGGAAACCGACTTCCATCCGGAACAGGTACCGCCCGACCGGGGCATGTCCGCGCTGCTGCAAGGGCTGCTCGGCCAGACCGCCCGCGCAGGGGATCAGGCCGCTTTTGCGGCGCTGTGGCAGGACAGGGTGCGGCGCATCCTGATTGACCACTTTGACGACCCCGCGCTGGTGACCGTCACGCGGCGATAATCCATCCAATACGGAAAATTTACCATGCAAACTATCTCCCAATACCTGTCCGCAGATCACCATCACTGCGACAACCTGTTCGCCGATGCGGAAGCCGCCGCATCGGCGAACGACATTGCCGCCGCCCAGGCAAAGTTTGCCTCCTTCCGGCGGGAAATGCTGCAACACCTCGCCAAGGAAGAAAAAATCATGTTTCCCGCCTTCGAGCAGGCCACCGGCAGCAGCCGGGGTCCCACCAGCGTCATGCGCATGGAACACGAGCAGATGCGCGAACTGTTTGCGGAGATGCAGGCCGCGCTCGACGCAAAAGATACCGGCACCTACGCGGGATTGTCGGAAACCCTGCTGATCCTGATGCAACAGCACAACATGAAGGAAGAGCAGATGCTCTATCCGATGGCGGACCGCGCCCTGCGCGAACCCGACAGCCTCATCGGGCAAATGTCTGAAGTGAAGTGATGCGCCGCCGATGACGGAAAACTCTCCAGCCGCCGTGCGCGAACTCGACGCGCGCTACCTCGAACCGCCGGAGCCGATGATGCGGGCGCTCGCCGCCCTGGGCGCGCTGCGTCCGGGAGAAAAGCTGCGCCTGCTGCTGCACCGCGAACCTTTCCCGCTCTATCAAACGCTCGGCGAGCGCGGCTATACCCACCGCACCGCGCAACTGCCCGACGGCTGCTACGAAATCCTGATCTGGCGATGAGCATCGCCAGCCTGTCGCTGGAACAGGCTCCGCCCATCTCGGTACCGTTCCGCTTCTTTCTCAGCGCACCGCTGTTCCTGCTGCTCGCCGCCCTCGCCCTGCTGGCGGCGGGGCCGGATGCGCTGCAATCGCGCTGGACACCCGCCCTGCTCGGCATCACCCACCTGCTCACCCTGGGCTGCATGGGCATGGTGATGAGCGGCGCCATGATGCAACTGCTGCCGGTGCTGGCCGGTACGCCCGTACCCAACCCGCGCGGGGTGGCCTGGGCCATCCACCTGCCGCTGCTCGCCGGTTCCGCGCTGCTGGGCGGCGGCTTGTATTCCGGCGCCACCCTGCCGATTATCCTCGCCGTCCCTCTGCTCGCCTTTGCCTTTGCGGTGTTTCTCGGCCTATCGGTTTACAGCCTCGCGGTGCGCGCCCAGGCGCACAACGCCACCACGCGCGCCATGCTGATGGCGCTGGTCGCGCTGCTTTTCACGATCGTATTGGGCCTGCTGCTGGCCGCAGCCATAACCGGCCTGCTGGATTTGCCCATGCCGCAACTCGCCGCGCTGCACGTGGGGTGGGGGTTGCTCGGCTGGACAGCCTTGCTGGTGATCGGGGTGGCCTACCAGGTGGTGCCGATGTTCCAGCTTACGCCACCCTACCCGAAAGCTGTCGCGCGCTGGCTGGGCGGCACGCTGTTCGCGCTGCTGCTGTTGTGGTCGTTCCACCCGCTGCTGCCGGAACCCGCCTCCGGCATATTGGCCCTCGTTGCCGCGTGCGGGCTGGCCGCGTGCGTCGCCGCCTTCTCCGTCATCACTTTGCGCTTGCAGCATAAACGGCGCAGGAAAGTGCCGGACATCACCATGGAATTCTGGCGCACCGGGCTGGCCTGCCTGCTCGCCGCCTCGGTATTGTGGCTCGCCGGGCAACTCAGCGGCGCGCTGGCGGACAGCACGTTCTATCCTCTGGCGCTGGGTATATTGTTCCTCGTCGGCTTCGCCCTGTCGGTGATACAGGGAATGCTGTACAAGATCGTGTCGTTCCTGGTCTGGTTCCACCTGCAAGGCAAGCTGCCCGTCGGAAAAACGCCCAACATGAAAGACATCATTTCCGACCGCGCCGCGCGCCGACACTGGCGCGCCCACCTCATCAGCCTGCCGTTCTGCCTCGCCGCCGCGCTATGGCCCTGGCCGTGGGTCTACGCGGCGGGCGGCGCGCTGCTGCTGGGCGCGGCGCTGCTGCTGGCCAACCTGGCCCGCGCGTCGAACCTCTACCGGCACGCCCTGGCTAACGGTCATGGCGCAGGCCACCCCGAAAAATGAATCGCCTGCGCCCTGACCGTTTCCCTCACCCCAACCCTCTGAAGAAACCCCTGACCATTCGACTAAGCCCGCAAGCGGGCAAGTCGCTGGTTATCCCGCAAGCGGGCGAGGGGACGAACGAATTGCTACGCGAGATTCACGCTAACGCTTTGTGAGAACAGTGGCTGCATCTCACCCGCCTGATTCACCTACGCATCTTCCGCCTGATACAACACAACGAAAGCATCAAACAATGCCTTGATAGCGGGGAACTCTGCCTCGGCGGCAAGCGTGTTCATATCGAAGCCCAGGCAAACTTCCACATCCTTCTGCGACAGATAGTTCGCGTGGATCAGCACCTCGCGGATTTGGTCGGTATCGTCGGCATATTCGCGTGTATCAGCATCGTGGATCTGGAGCAGGACGTCCCTAACGGTCATGGCGAGTAGTATTGGCACGTAATATATGTTTCCACGCGGAAATCAAAAATCCCGCCGTGCCGCAGGCGGGGTCGAGGATGCTTTCGCGCCAAGACCGTGTACCCATAATCTAGTAGAGCGTTCCGTTAAAACGGTTACAAATAAACCGTTCGGCCTGAGCTTGTCGAAGGCCAGTATTGGCGCGAGACTAGCGGTTCGACAAGCTCACCGCGAACGGTAATGGTTTTGCCGGAACGCTCTACTAGGCCTTTTTTTCATTGCTCTTATGTTGGGAAAAAAGTACATTTCGGATGAGGGAGCTTCAAGTAAATTTTACAACAAACAAGAACAAATCATGATGACCGAAAAATCATCAAACGCTGAATGCTGAAACTCGAACAACTACAGCCCAATGCCGCCATTCGTGGCATCGTGCCCGATGCGCTGGTGACGGTAGTCAACGTCCAGTGGTTTGGGTCTGAGGCACTGGAACTTACCTATAAGACACCATCCGGCAAGGTGGCCAACGAGCTGCTTTACCGCCACGACGAGCCGCGTCTGGAGTTGGTCGAGCAAGGCAGGCCGTGGAGCTTCGACGGCGATGGGGCGCTCTTCCGTTTGGTGTCCGAAGCGCAACGTATTCGCCTCGCGTATCTGTTTGACCCGGTGCTGGCGGTGCATACCTCCGTCGTTGATCCGCTTCCACACCAGATCACCGCTGTCTATGAACACATGCTGCCGCGACAGCCGTTACGCTTTCTTCTGGCAGACGACCCCGGTGCAGGCAAGACCATCATGGCGGGATTACTCATCAAAGAACTCATCGCACGGGGCGATTTGCAACGCTGCCTGATCGTCTGCCCCGGCAGCCTCGCAGAGCAGTGGCAGGATGAGCTGTACCGCCGTTTCCACTTACCATTCGAGATACTCACAAACGACAAACTGGAGGCTGCGCGCACCGGCAACTGGTTTCTCGAAACCAACCTGGTTATCGCCCGCCTCGACAAGCTCGCGCGCAACGAAGATGTGCAACTGAAACTCGAAGCGCCGGATTGTCGCTGGGACTTGGTGGTCTGCGACGAAGCACACAAAATGTCGGCCACCGTGTTCGGGGGAGAAACCAAATACACCAAGCGTTATCGCCTCGGCCAACTGCTCTCGAACATCACCCGACATTTCCTGCTGATGTCAGCGACCCCGCACAACGGCAAAGAAGCTGACTTCCAATTGTTCATGGCGCTATTGGACGGGGATCGGTTTGAAGGGCGCTACCGCGATGGCGTACACACCGCAGATGTCTCTGACCTGATGCGTCGGATGGTGAAAGAAAACCTGCTTAAGTTCGACGGTACGCCATTGTTCCCCCAGCGAATCGCCTACACTGTGCCCTACAAGCTGTCGGACGCTGAAGCAGCACTCTACGCGACCGTCACCGATTATGTCCGGGAAGAATTTAACCGTGCCGAGGCACTGGCAAATGACAAGCGCGCTGGCACTGTGGGCTTTGCGCTAACCATCTTGCAACGGAGACTGGCATCCTCGCCCGAAGCTATCTATCAATCATTGCGGCGCAGGCGCGAGCGCTTGGAAAGCAGGTTACGCGAACTTGAATTGCTCCAACGTGGTGGGCAGATTGCATCCATCGTGCCAACCACCGTGCCTATACTCGACACCGAAGACATCGAGGATTTGGACGAAGCACCCGATAACGAAGTCGAAGCTGCCGAGGAAGAAATTCTCGATCAGGCCACAGCAGCTCGTTCCATTGCCGAGCTGCGCATCGAAATTGAAACACTCACTGGTCTGGAAGGGCAGGCATTAACTGTCCGTCGCAGCGGCACCGATACCAAGTGGCGCGAACTTGCCAGCCTGCTGAGCGAAATCTTTACCGATACTGACGCACCTTATCGCGTTGCTGAACCTGAAGCGCCTTATGGCGCAGGCGCAATTCCACCACCCAAACACTCGTCTCACCAGAAGATCGTCATCTTCACCGAGCATCGTGACACGCTGAACTATCTGGAGCAGCGCATCACCACGCTATTAGGCCGCAAGGAGGCCGTGGCCATCATCCACGGCGGCATTGGCCGCGAAGAACGCCTGAACGTACAGGAATTATTCAAATACGATCCCGAAGTGCAAGTGCTGCTGGCCACCGATGCCGCTGGTGAAGGCATCAACCTTCAGCGCGCGCACCTGATGGTCAACTACGATCTGCCTTGGAACCCCAACCGGCTCGAACAGCGGTTTGGTCGCATCCATCGTATCGGACAAACCGAAGTCTGCCACCTGTGGAACCTGGTTGCCGACGATACCCGCGAAGGTGACGTGTATCGCAAGCTGCTGGAAAAGTTGGAGCAGGCGCGCCAGGCATTGGGCGGACAAGTGTTCGATGTGCTCGGCAAGCTCCAGTTCGAGGGCAAATCGCTACGAGAGTTGTTGATCGAAGCCATCCGCCACGGTGAAAAGCCCGAGGTCAAAGCGTTCCTCACCACTGTGCTCGACATAGCTCTTGACCGCGACCATCTGCAAAGTTTGCTCGACGAACGCGTGCTTGCCCACGACGCCATGGACTACAGTCAGGTGCAGCGCATCCGCGTGGACATGGAGCGCGCTGATGCGCGCCGCCTGCAACCTCACTACATCGAATCTTTTTCCCATGAAGCATTCAAGCGACTCGGCGGCACATCCAAGCAACGCGAACCGCGCCGCTACGAAGTTACCCACGTTCCCGCACCGGTACGCAATCGTGACCGGCTCATCGGCATCGGCGAACCCGTGCTGCCGCGCTACGAGCGCATCGCCTTTGAGAAATCTTTGGTCGCACCTCAAGGTCAGCCGCTAGCCGCCTTCGTCTGCCCCGGTCACCCATTACTTGATTCAGTTATTGATCTCACACTGGAGCGCAACCGCGACCTGCTTAAGCGTGGCACCGTGCTGGTGGACGAGCGCGACTCAGGCACGACACCGCGCGTGCTGTTCTATCTGGAGCACTCCATTCAAGATGCCAGCATCACCCGTGCTGGCGAGCGCCGCGTTGTATCAAAGCGGATGCTCTATGTGGAGCAAGATGCCAGCGGAACAACCCGCCACGTTCACTACGCACCCTATCTCGACTATCGTCCACTAGCCGATAGCGAACCCGGTATTGAAGCCATCCTCGACCGCCCCGAATGCCAGTGGATCAACCGCGATCCTTCGACAAGCTCAGGACAGGGACTGGAGCAAAAGACTCAGGGTTATGCCATCGCCACCGTCGTGCCGGAACACCTGGCCGAAGTGCGCGACCGCAAGCTTGAACTCATCGCCAAGACAGAGGCCGCAGTAAAGGATAGGCTCACCAAAGAAATCACCTACTGGGATCATCGCGCCGAAGAACTCAAGCTTCAGGAGCAGGCTGGCCGACCCAATGCCAAGCTCAACTCAAATGAGGCACGCAAGCGCGCCGACCTACTGCAAGGCAGGCTGCAAAAACGTCTTGAAGAATTGAAGTTGGAAGCGCAGATTTCACCCCTTCCACCGGTGGTGTTGGGTGGCATGTTGGTCGTGCCAACAGGTCTGATCAAAGTGATGGCAGGACAAACTGCACCAGCAGATACGCCCGTGGATACCCAAATCAGTGCAGCCCGTGCTCGCGCCGTCATCATGGACATCGAGCGCAGCTTGGGTTTTGAACCCACAGACCGTGAATTTGAAAAGCTGGGCTATGACATTGAAAGCCGCATTCCCGGCAGCGGCAAGTTGCGCTTCATCGAAGTGAAAGGCCGAGTTTCCGGTGCGCCCACCATCACTGTCACGCGCAATGAAATTCTTTACTCACTCAACAAACCGGACGACTTCATCCTCGCCATCGTCGAATTCACCGGCGAAGACACGCATCGCACCCACTACCTGCGCCAGCCATTCCAGCGTGAGCCGGATTTTGGCGTGACCAGCGTGAATTACGACTTCGCCGAATTATTGCAACGTTCCAGCTTGCCAAATTAAATAAACATTGCTTTTTTGCGTTTTCAAGTAGAAAATTAACGCGTAAACATTACTTCGCGATCAAACATGCTTATCCAATTCAGCGTTGAAAACTATCGTTCGATTTTAGATCGGCAGACATTGAACATGTCGGCATCGAAGTATTTCAAGGAGATGGAGCAACTCAACACCTTCGATGCGGGCGCCATCGAGCAGTTGCCGCGTCTGCTCCGCTCCAATGTCATTTACGGCCCCAATGCCTCAGGCAAGAGCACCCTGGTTAACGCCTTGGATTTCATGCGTGACCGTGTCATCAACTCCGCCAAGGAGAGTCAGGCCAACGAGGAAATCGAAGTCACCCCATTCAAACTCACCTCTGCCTCCCGTGCGGGAGACAGCGAATTCGAGGTGGCGTTTATCGAAGAAGGCGTTCGCTACCAGTATGGCTTTCGCTGCAACCGGCAACGCTTCACCGAGGAATGGCTATTCGCTTATCCCGAAGGGCGCACACAGAAGTGGTTTCAGCGTGCTTTTGATCCAAAAACCGGCAAGGATGATTACCGCTTCAGCACGGCATTTCTGGGTGGGCGCAAGCGCCAGGATTGGCGGGAACAAACACGCGGCAATGCCTTGTTTCTCTCCACGGCGCTCCAGCTCAACAACGAACAACTCAAACCCGTGCTGAATTGGTTTCAGCAACGCTTGCAGATCATCAAGGCGCACCAGATTCTTGCGCCCAACTTCACCATGACCCGCTGCCGCGATGAGGCGGCCAAAAACCGAGTACTCAAATTCATGAATTCCGCCGATCTCTCCATCGCCGATATTCATATCAAGGCACAAATTTTCTCGCCGGAAATCCTGCCCAAGGATATGCCCAACGCCTTGCGTGATGAGATTAGCCAGCAGATGGCGGGCAAGGAAATCATGCAAGCCAAGTTCATGCATGAAGACGTTGATAGCCGCGAACTCATCGAGTTCGACCAGGAAGAAGAGTCGGACGGCACACGAGCCCTCTTTGCGTTCTCAGGGCCTTGGCTGGATGTCATTGAAGAGGAGCGCGCCCTGGTGGTGGATGAACTCGACACCAGCCTGCATCCGTTGATCGTCCATTATCTGGTAAAGCTACTGCATCACCAGGACCGCAAAGCACAACTCATTTTTACCACCCACGACACCACGATTCTTAGCCAGAAAATTCTTCGGCGCGACCAGATTTGGTTCATGGAAAAAAACGACAAGAATGCCACCCAGCTCTATCCGCTGTCCGATTACAGCCCGCGCGACAACGAGGCCATCGAACGCGGCTATCTGAATGGCAGGTACGGCGGCATCCCGTTCCTGAAAGACCTGGATTTCCATGGGATCGGATGACCTCTTCAAAAAGCGCAAGGCGCAGAAGAGCGATGAGCTTGAAAGGCAGCGTCGCGAGCGCGCCAAAGGCTCGCGCTTTCTCATTGTTTGCGAGGGCATGAAGACCGAGCCTTACTACTTTGATGAATTCTGCCAAGTTCACCAACTGCGTACACCTCGCGTGCGAATCGCGCCGGGAGAGGAAGGCTCGTCACCCGATTGCGTGGTGGCCTATGCGGAAAATCTATTCGAGGAAGACGCCCAACTGGGGCCGGACCGCTACGACCAGGTCTTCTGTGTCATTGACCGTGACAAGCATTCGACATACCAGGCAGCCATCCAGCGTATCGCAGACCTGAATGCCGAAGGCAAACCATTCGTCGTCATCCCATCCGTTCCCTGCTTCGAGTATTGGCTACTACTGCATTTCACCTACACCCGCCAGTCTTTCCATGCTGCGGGCAAGCGCTCCATCTGCGGAACGGTCATCCAGGAGCTGCGCAAACAGCCTGGCTTCGCTGGCTACGAGAAGGCGCAACGGGGCATCTACAGCAGACTGAAGGAGCTGACTGGCACGGCAATCAAACATGCTCAACGGGCAGCAAAAGATGCCAAAAAGACCGGGGAGGACAACCCGTCAACCTGCGTCCACCACCTGGTCGAAAAACTACAGGAACTTGCGGCCACCCATGGCCGCAGGCAATAGCATTAAGGCATCCCATGACCCACAACAAGAAACTCATCGAAGTCGCCCTGCCTTTGGAGGCGATCAACGTCGCCAGTGCGCGCGAGAAATCCATTCGCCACGGCCATCCTTCGACGCTGCATTTGTGGTGGGCAAGGCGACCGCTGGCGGCGGCGCGGGCGGTGATTTTTGCGCAGATGGTGGACGATCCCTCGGCGCATCCCGACATTTTCAAAACAGAAAAAGCGCAGGAGAAGGAGCGGCAGCGCCTGTTCCGCATCATCGAGGAACTGGTGAAGTGGGAGAACACCGCCAACGAAGCAGTGCTGCAACAGGCACGCGACGAAATCTGGCAGAGCTGGCGCTATACCTGTGCCGAGAATGCCGACCATCCGCGAGCGAAGGAACTGTTCGACCGCTTCAAGTTGCCAGCCTTCCATGACCCCTTCGCCGGTGGCGGTGCGCTGCCGCTGGAGGCGCAGCGGCTGGGGCTGGAAAGTTACGCCTCCGATTTGAACCCGGTAGCGGTGCTGATCAACAAGGCGATGATCGAGATACCGCCGAAGTTCGCGGGAAAACCGCCGGTTTCCTTGGGAGCGCGGGCTTCCAGCCCGCAACATAACCTGGATATAGGCGGAGGCAAAGGATGGTTCTCCCGTGGCTACCTTCCTCACTTCGATCATCCAGGCCTTCTCCAATCCATCACCTTTCGCCTTGCAGATGCAGTCCCGGCTGAGACCGTTAAACAATGGCGGCAGGAGTTGGAGTTGACCCCTGAAACCGATGCCGGCGACTCACGCAATATCGAATTGCGTGAGCGGCTGGAGCATTATGAAGACCAAGGGCATGGCGCTTGCCACTTGCGCAACAAGGAAGCCGCAACTGCCGTACAGGACGCCTTGCAGCATTTCGATGGCAAGCGTTATCGCCTGCTTGCCTGGTGCGTCATGCCCAATCATGTGCATGTGCTTATCGAGACACAACCCGGCCATTCGCTTTCGGATGTTGTCCATAGCTGGAAATCCTTTACTGCCAATATCATCAACCGCCTGATCGGAAGCGAAGGCCCGTTCTGGATGCCGGAGTATTTTGACCGCTTCATACGGGACGACCGGCATCTCCAGGCTGTTGTCGAGTACATCGAAAACAATCCGATAAATGCAGGGCTGGCAGATACACCGCAGGCATGGCGGTTTTCGAGCGCTCATGAGCGGGCTGGAAGCCCGCGCTCCCAGGAATGGAAAGGCGCCCAAGGTCTCGCCGAGGACGTGCGCTATTACGGCCAATGGATGCGCGACGAAGCCGAGAAGCGCATCGGCCACCTCTACCCCAAAATCGAGGTCACGGCGGAGATGGTGGCTGGGAGCGCGGGCTTCCAGCCCGCCCGTCCCGACCTGAAGAAATACGTTGGGCAAAAGCTCGCCGTCATCGCCTGGCTGTGGGCGCGCACCGTGAAAAGCCCCAACCCGGCCTTTGCCAATGTGGACGTGCCGCTCGCCTCAACCTTCATGCTGAGCACCAAACCGGGCAAGGAAGCCTATGTCGAGCCCATCATCACTCCCTCCCCCCTCGCGGGGGAGGGCGGGGGAGAGGGAGCTGTCGGCTACCGCTTCACGGTGAAGGTGGGCAAGCCAAAGGATGCGGAAGGGGCGAAGAACGGCACGACGGCCGGCAAACGCGCTGGATTCCTTTGCATGATGTCGGGAACGCCATTGCCTTACAGCTACATAAGGGATGAGGGGGCGAGCGGGCGCATGAGCGCGAAGCTGATGGCCATTGTCGCCGAGGGCGAGCGAGGCCGGGTTTATCTCGCGCCGACGCCGGAGATGGAAGCTATTGCCCTGACTGCACAACCGACGTGGAAGCCCGACACGCCGATGCACGGTAAATGCCGCGTCAATGTTTCCAACTATGGGCTGGATGTTTACGGCGACCTCTTCACCCCCCGCCAACTCGTCGCGCTGACGACCTTCTCCGATCTGGTGCAGGAAGCGCGCGAGCGGGTGAAGCGCGATTACCTGGGAGCGCGGGCATCCTGCCCGCAAGAAAGCAAAGAGCGGCCAGGATGGCCGCGCTCCCAGGATGCGCTTCTCGCCGAAGGCGGCGCGGATGCCACGGCGTATGCGGATGCGGTGGGGGTGTATTTGGCATTTGCAATATCAAAGCTTGCCGACCGAGGCTCATCAATCTGCACGTGGTTCACCGAAAGAGATTCCACAAGGAATACGTTTGCTCGCCAGAGCATTCCAATGACTTGGGACTACGCAGAGCTGAACACGCTGCTTGGTGGTACAGGCAGTTTCGTCGGAGCAGTTGGCTGGACAGCGGAGAGTATCGAAGGTGTTGCGGCTGGTTACGGGTCAAGCTTTGGAGCCAGTAATCAGGTTGATGCGACAACCCAGACAATCAGCGCAGACAAACTCGTCTCCACTGACCCTCCCTACTACGACAACATTGGTTACGCTGACCTTTCAGACTTCTTCTACGTCTGGTTGCGCCGCTCGTTAAGGCCAGTTTTCCCTGACCTCTTCTCCACGCTCGCCGTGCCCAAGGCCGAAGAACTGGTGGCCACACCCTACCGCCATGGAAGCAAGCAGAAGGCCGAAACCTTCTTCCTCGACGGCATGACAGAGGCAATGCACCGCCTCGCCGAGCAGGCGCATCCGGCTTTCCCAGTAACCATCTACTACGCCTTCAAGCAGGCCGAAAGCGATGGCGGCGACGGTACCACCAATACCGGCTGGGACACCTTCCTCGCCGCCGTCATCGAAGCCGGTTTCGCCATCAGCGGCACCTGGCCGATGCGCACAGAACTGAGTAATCGCATGATCGGCTCCGGCACCAACGCCCTCGCCTCCAGCATCGTCCTCGTCTGCCGCCCGCGCGCCGCCAACGCCCCCACCGCCACCCGCCGTGAATTCGTTGCCCAACTCAAGGCCGAACTGCCCGATGCGCTGCGGCATTTGCAAGGCCTGGGAGCGCGGGCTTCCAGCCCGCAAGAAAATGCGGCCAGGATGGCCGCGCTCCCAGCAACGCTCCCAGCAGCGCTCCCAGCAACGCTCCCAGGCATCGCGCCGGTGGATTTGGCTCAAGCCGCCATCGGCCCCGGCATGGCGGTTTATACCCGCTACGCCAAAGTGCTCGATGCCGAAGGCCAGCCGCTCTCGGTGCGCGCCGCGCTGGCACTCATCAACCAGACTCTCGACGAAGCGCTGGCCGAGCAGGAAGGCGACTTCGACGCCGATACCCGCTGGGCGCTGACCTGGTTCGATCAAACCGGCTTTGCCGAGGGCGATTACGGCGTCGCCGAACAGCTTTCCAAATCCAAAAACACCTCTGTTTCAGGATTAGTCGAAGCGGGCATTCTGGTTTCCAAAGCAGGCAAGGTGCGCCTGCTGAGGCCCGCCGAACTCCCCGCCGACTGGGACCCGACCACCGACACGCGCCTGACCGTCTGGGAAATGGTGCATCACCTGATCCGCGTGCTCGAAGTCGGCGGCGAAAGCGCGGCCGCACAGATTGTCGCCAAGCTCGGCAGCCAGGCCGAAACCGCCCGTGAGCTGTGCTACCGTCTCTACACATTGTGCGAACGCAAGAAACGCGCAAACGAGGCCATGGCTTACAACGGACTGGTGCAGAGCTGGCCCGAGATTGTGCGGCTGGCGCGGGAAACACCGGGCGTGACCAAACCTGGAACAGATGACTTATTCAGCGGAACGGCATAAAGTTAGCCGTGAAATATTGGAGAATGACACCATGCAAAACGAACATTTTGATTTGAACGACATCCAGCACGAACCATCGGATGCTCAGTTGCAAACGCTGATGGAATTGGTGGCGACCGAAGCGAGT
Source organism: Nitrosomonadales bacterium (assembly GCA_016223025.1). Lineage (GTDB taxonomy): Bacteria > Pseudomonadota > Gammaproteobacteria > Burkholderiales > Gallionellaceae > VIKH01. The sequence goes on from JACRPU010000012.1 coordinate 64,056, forward strand.
CGTCGTGCGGCATTGGCGAGAGAGGCGTTGATGCAACGCCTGCGCGATGATATTGCCACTGCCAACCGCTCACGAGTCACAGCATGACAGAGAAGCAAAAGCCTCGATTGATTGTGGTGGCTGGCCCCAATGGTGCGGGCAAAACTTCGATTACCGAGCAATTGTTGCGCCATGAGTGGATGGGCGGCTGCGAGTATGTGAACCCGGACTACATCGCCCGCGATGAATTCGGTGATTGGAATGCACCCGATGCCGTCATTAAAGCGGCCATTCGAGCCGCTGAAGTGCGCGAGCGGTGTGTGCGGGAGGGTCGCAGCCTGGCCTTCGAGACGGTGCTATCGATGCCGGACAAGGTTGACTTCATCCAGAGTGCAAGGCAGGCAGGATATTTCGTGAGGCTGTTTTTTGTGGGCACGGACAATCCATCTATTAACGCCAAGCGTGTCGCAATGCGCGTCATGGAAGGCGGACACGATGTGCCCATCAGCAAAATCATCGCACGCTATACCCGATCATTAGCGAACTGCTCGGTGGCAGCACGCATCGCAGATCGCGCCTATATCTACGATAACTCTGTGGACAACGCGCCGGCACAGCTTTTGTTCCGCACGAGCGAAGGAGCGTTGATCAATCGTTACGGCGACATCAACCCGTGGGCGCTGGAAATTTTGCGCGAAATCGACCCAAAATCCCTATCCAGAGGCGGCGACTAAACATGGCGATTACCAACCACGAGCGCGTCGGCAAGGCACTGGAGTTGCTCAAAGCGGGACTGACGCCTTTCGTCGAGCGCGAGTTCAAAGCCAAGTTCGGCGATGGCTGGGCGTTCGAGATGCGCGATGCTTTGTCCGACACCCGTTTGGGCGCCAACAAAGACGAGGCGATCAGCGATGTCGCGGCATTGCTCGTGGTGATGGATCGCAAGTGGGGCGATGTGTTTCGCCAGATTTTGGGCAAGACCGAGCGCAGCCTGGTGAATGAATTACTGGCGGTGCGCAACCGCTGGGCGCATCAGGAAACATTTTCCGGCGACGATACTTACCGCGCACTGGATTCGGCGGGGCGGTTACTGACCGCTATATCTGCGCCCCAGTCCGAAGAAATTGAAAAGGTGAAAACGGAACTGCTGCGCGTGCGCTTCGACGAGCAGGCACGCGGCGAAAAGCGCAAGTCGTCAAGCACCGCCATCGAGAGTGGCGTGACGGGCAACCTCAAGCCGTGGCGCGAAGTGGTGATGCCGCACGAAGACGTGGCCAGTGGCCGTTACCAGCAGGCTGAGTTCGCCGCCGACCTGTGGCAGGTGCATCTGGGCCAAGGCACGGACGAATACAAAAATCCGGTGGAGTTTTTTCGTCGTACTTATCTGACCGATAGCCTTAAAGGAATGCTGGTCGGTGCGGTGCGTCGCCTCACCGTAGGCGGTGGCGACCCTGTGGTGCAGTTACAAACCAACTTCGGCGGTGGCAAGACGCACTCGATGCTGGCGCTGTATCACCTGTTTTCCGGTGTTGCACCGACTGAGCTGGTTGGCATAGACGCAGTGATGCAGGAGGCTGGGAGCGCGGGCATCTTGCCCGCTGGAACAAACGATGCGGCCAGGATGGCCGCGCTCCCAGTAAGGCGTGTGGTGCTGGTGGGCAACAAAATTTCTCCGGGCAACCCCTCCACTAAGCCAGATGGCACTGTAGTACGAACATTGTGGGGTGAACTGGCATGGCAACTGGGCGGCAAGAAAGCCTATGCGCGCATCCAGGCCGACGATGAAAAAGCCACCAGCCCCGGCGACGTGCTGCGCGAGCTGTTCAACGAATACGGCCCATGTTTGATTCTGGTGGATGAGTGGGTAGCCTACGCTCGGCAACTCCACGACCAGAGCGATCTGCCTGCGGGCGGCTTCGAGACGCAATTCACCTTTGCCCAGGTGCTGACCGAATCGGCCAAGCTGGCGAAGAATTGCCTGCTGGTGATCAGCCTGCCGGCATCGGATACTTCCGGTTCGCCGCATACACAGGCCGATGACGTGGAAGTGGGCGGCACGCGCGGGCGCGAGGCACTGGACAGGTTGCGCAACGTGGTGGGGCGTGTCGAATCTTCATGGCGACCAGCTACTGCGGAGGAAGGCTTCGAGATCGTGCGCCGAAGGCTGTTCCAGCCACTGTCTGACCCGGCACAGTTCAAGGATCGGGATGTGGTGGCGCGTGCTTTTGCCGAGTTCTACCGCACGCAGCAGGCCGAGTTTCCGCCGGAGTGCCGCGAATCCGAATATGAGCAGCGCATCAAGGCAGCCTATCCGATTCACCCGGAAATCTTCGACCGGCTCTATACCGACTGGTCAACGCTGGTGAAATTTCAGCGCACGCGCGGCGTGTTGCGGCTGATGGCGGCGGTGATACACAGCTTGTGGGAAAAGGGCGACCGCAACCCGCTCATTCTGCCGGGCAACGTGGCGATAGATGACCCGCGTGTGCAGTCAGAATTGACGCGCTATCTTTCGGATAACTGGGTGCCGGTGATCGAGAAAGATGTGGATGGGCCAAACTCATTGCCGCTGAAGCTGGACAGCGAGTTGCCCAACTTGGGTAAATTTTCGGCGTGTCGGCGTGTTGCGCGTGCCATTTATATGGGCTCGGCACCGACCACGGCTGCGGCGCACAAGGGCATCGAGGATCGAAGGGTGAAGCTGGGTTGTGTGATGCCGGGTGAATCTCCTGCCGTGTTTGGCGATGCCTTGCGCCGTATGGCTGGGGCGGCAACGTATTTATATCAGGACGGCCCGCATTACTGGTACTCGACCCAGCCTACAGTGACCAAGCTGGCGGAGGACCGCGCCGAGCAATTGAAGCGCGACCCGGACAAGGTTGTTGCCGAACTGGAAAAGCGACTGCGCCGCGACTTGGAGAAGACGGGCGACTTCAACCGCATTCACCCCATGCCGCAGACCGGGTCGGATGTGCCGGACGATCTGGATGCGCGGCTGGTAGTGCTCGGCATCAATCAGCCATACAGCAAGGAAGGTGGCAGCGCTGCCGAGATCGCCGCCAAGGCGATTCTGGAAACGCGCGGCAATACACCTCGTCTTTACCGCAATACCTTGGTCTTCCTCGCAGCGGACAAAACCCGCTTGCAGGACCTCGACGAGGCGGCGCGCAAATATCTGGCGTGGAAATCCATTCTGGTCGAACAGAACAACCTCAATCTTTCGCCGTATCAGGTGACCCAGGCCGAGACTCAGAAGGCCGCCGCCGAAAGTGCTGTGACCGCACGTTTGCCTGAAACCTACCAATGGTTGCTGGTGCCGGTGCAACAAAAACCGCAAGACGCGATCACTCGGGAGGCATTGCGATTAACCGGTACGGATGCGCTGGCGGTGCGTGCCAGCAAGAAGCTGCGCACGGATGAGCTTTATCTGACAAGTTTCGCACCCGCACGTTTGCGCATGGAATTGGATCGCGTACCACTTTGGCGCGGCGACCATGTAGCAGTGAAACAACTGGTGGAGGATTTCGCGCGCTATCTCTACCTGCCACGGCTCAAGGATTCCAGTGTGTTGCTGGACGCGATACGCGATGGCGTGAATTTACTGACATGGTCGCAGGACAGCTTTGGCTTTGCCGATAGCTACGATGAAGCCGCAGGCCGCTATAAAGGATTGCGCGGCGGGCAGATGGTGATGCTGGCCGACATCCATGCGCCGGGGCTGGTGGTGAAACCAGATGTGGCAAGCAAACAGCTTGATGCCGAGCGCGTAGCGCCATCGCCGAGTTGCGCACCGGGGCAGCCGCACGGTGATGGTACTGTTCCAGAGGTTCCGCCGACGGGTGGAGTTCAGTCCGCTGATTCGTCACCGGCAAACGTGAAACCCAAACGCTTTCACGGAACAGCAGCCCTCGATGCAACTCGCGTTGGGCGCGATGCCAGCCGGATTGCGGACGAAGTCATCTCGCATCTTGCCGGGCTGGTAGGTGCAAATGTGACGGTGACCATTGAGGTGGATGCTGTAATTCCGGACGGTGCGCCCGATCATGTTGTGCGCACGGTGACGGAGAACAGCCGGACGCTGAAGTTCACGAGTCAGGGGTTTGAGAAAGAGTGATCTGCGAGATCAGAGGTGTTCTTGGTCTTTTTGGCCGAGTATTGAAAGCTGACTGGAGGAAATCATGATTGAAGGGCACCTCTATAAATCCAAAATCCGTCGCGATGCTGCGTTGCTCACAATACAGTGGTGACGACAATCTCGGCCTTGCGCCATTCGTCGCGGCGCTCCTTGTAGATCACCGAGGTGTAATCGTTCTTGATCTGGGCGACGAAGGCTTTGTTGGCCTGATCTTCCAGCTCCAGCCGGTCTACGAGAAACAATACACGCCGCGCATTGCCGGTGCGCAGGAAAAGTTTGATGACGGCGGCGGCAGTGAGGGTCTTGCCGGTGCCGGTCGCCATTTCGAACAGGAAGCGGCTGTGGCCTTCGGCGATGGCATCCTGCATCGCTTGTATGGCGCGCTTCTGGTAACCGCGCAGGAAACGCAGCCGGTTCTTTTCGATGTCGGGAAATTATTATTGACGGGGAACCGAGTATCTACGCGAATGTTTTGAATTGCGGCGGAACGTCCCACGCGGGGGCTTCCGCCCCGCATCCGCCGAGCTTTTCCGGTTAACCCGGCCTACCCCAGCAAACTTTCCGGCGCCACCGTGCTGCCCCGCACTTCCACCCGCTTGTGGCGCGACTGATCGCCCTGCCTGATCTCGACGTTGCGCGGCGGAACCTTGAAGCAGCCCGCGACAAAGCGCAGCAGCGCCTCGTTGGCGCGCCCCTCTACCGGCGGGGCGGCAAGGCGGATTTTCAGCGCCGTGCCGTGCAGCCCGGCAATCTCGCTGCGCCTGGCGCCCGGCTGGACATGCAGCACCAGGGTAATGACCTCTCCCTCGCGGCTAAACCATTCGGCCATATCAGAGCAATCCGGCGGCCAGCCTCTCCAGCCAGCCCAGCGGCACGATGAGAATGAGCTGGCACAGGATAAGCAGCACCAGCAGGGTGAGGTCCATGTTGCCGAGCGGCGGGATGCGCCGCCGCAGCGGCGCGAGGAAAGGGTGCGTAACGACATTCAGCAGCCCCGCTACCGGCGTGTGCGGGTTCACCCACGACAACAGCGCCTGAGCGAACAGCGCCGCCATGAGCAGGTACAGGCTGAGTTTGAGCAGTTTGACCGCCGTCCAGACCAGCAGGCCGGGCAGCGGAAATACGGCAAACTGGAATCCCTGCGCCCACAGCACGGCGATGAGATACGCCATCTCCACCGCGAATGCCAGCAGCAGGGAGGCGGTATCAAATTTCCTCGCGGCCGGGATAAAGCGGCGTGCGCGCAGCACCAGAAAATCGGTGAGCGCCATGATGAATTCACCCAGCGGGTTGCGCATCGGCGCGCGCAGCCATTGCAGGTGAAAGCGCAGCAACAGGATGGCCGCGAACGGCTGCACCAGCGCGTCGAGCAGGAACAGCAGGGCTTCGTTCAGCATGTTTATGCCGCGCCGCCCAGCTCGTCACCCATCTCTCTGGCGCGCGCCGCAGCAGCCTGCGCCGCCGCGATGATGTGCCGCTTCACCTGATTCGCATCCATGCTGAGCAGGGCGCGTTCGGTGGTGCCGTTCTTCGAGGTGACGCGGGCACGCAGCACGGCGGCATCCTCATCGCTGCCTGCGGCCAACTTGCCGGCCCCCAGAAATGTCGCCAGCGCCAGGCGGCGGGCATCTTCCGCATCGAATCCAAACTCGCGCGCCGCCTGCTGCATGGCCTCGATGAAGTAATACACATAGGCCGGGCCGCTGCCGGAAATCGCCGTGACCGCATCCAGCATGGCCTCGTCCCGCACCCATAACGTCTCGCCCACCGCATCCAGAATGCGTTGCGCCTGTTCGCGCTGCGCCGGGCTGACTGCGGGTAAGGCATACAAGCCCGCCATGCCGCTCCGGATCAATGCCGGGGTATTGGGCATGGCGCGCACCACGTTCTGCGACCCCAGCCAGCGCGCCAGGTCGGCGGCGCGGATGCCGGCCGCGATGGAGACCAGCAACTGCCCGGACAGCAGCGGCGCGAGTTGCGCTGCGACTTCATGTAATTGCTGCGGTTTGACCGCCAGCACGATGGTGTCGCTGCCCTCCACACCGGATGCCAGCTCCGCCGTGGCCTGTACGCCGAACTCCCGTTGCAGCCTGGAGCGGCTGTCGGCGCCGATTTCCACCACGCGCAGTTGCTGCGCCGCGAAGTCGCGCTGGAGCAGGCCGCCGATGAGTGCGGTCGCCATGTTGCCGCCGCCGATGAAACAGATGTTCATTTATTTTCTCCGTAATCCCGCCCGCCGAAAATCGCCGTGCCGACACGCACGATGGTCGCGCCTTCCAGCACCGCCGCATCGAGATCGTGCGACATGCCCATGGACAGCGTGTCCAGCGCCAGCCCCCCCGCATTCAGCCGCTGCATGAGTTCGCGCAAGCGGGCAAACGGCTTGCGCTGCGCTTCCGGGTCATCGGCAGGCGCGGGGATGGCCATCAGGCCGCGCAACCGGAGATGCGGCAGGCGCGCCACGGCCCGCGCCAGTTCCGCCGCTTCATCCGGCGCCACACCGCTCTTGCTGCCCTCCCCGCTCACGTTGACCTGTATGCACACGTTCAGCGGAGGCAGATTGTGCGGGCGCTGCGCGGATAACCGCTCGGCGATTCTCGGCCTGTCCACGCCATGCACCCAAACGAAATTCTCCGCGATGGCGCGCGTCTTGTTGCTCTGGATCGGCCCGATGAAATGCCACTCCGGCGCAAGGTCGCGCAGCGCCGCGATTTTTTCCAGGGCTTCCTGCGCGTAGCTCTCGCCGAAGGCGCGCTGCCCGGCTTGAAACGCTTCGCGCACCGCAGCGGCAGAAAAAGTTTTGCTCACCGCCAGCAGCATGATGCCGTCCGCGTTCCGCTGCGCCACATGCGCGGCCCGCGCAATGTCGCTCCGGACGGCTTGCAAGTTGGAAGCGATTGCGGTCATAATCGGCGCACGGTTGAAAATGCCACGCAGCCGCGCCACTGCGCGGTTCGCGAATCAGCGGGGATTATAATGGATATTACCGAACTGCTTGCCTTCAGCGTCAAGAACAAGGCTTCCGATCTGCATCTCTCCTCCGGCCTGCCGCCGATGATCCGCGTGCATGGCGACATCCGCAGGATCAACCTGCCGCCGATGGAACACAAGGAAGTGCATGCCCTGGTGTACGACATCATGAACGACGGGCAGCGCAAATTCTACGAAGAGAACAAGGAAATCGACTTCTCCTTCGAGGTTCCCAATCTCGCGCGTTTCCGCGTCAACGCTTTCATCCAGAACCGCGGCGCGGCCGCGGTCATGCGCACCATCCCTTCCAAAATCCTGTCGCTGGAAGACCTCAAGGCGCCAAAGATTTTTGAATCCCTCGCCGATTTTCCGCGCGGCATGGTGCTGGTGACCGGCCCTACCGGCTCCGGGAAATCCACCACGCTGGCGGCGATGATCAACCACCGCAACGAAAACGAAATGGGGCATATCCTGACGGTGGAAGACCCGATCGAATTCGTGCATGAAAGCAAAAAATGCCTGATCAACCAGCGCGAAGTCGGCCCGCATACCCTGTCGTTCCAGAACGCCCTGCGCTCCGCCCTGCGCGAAGACCCGGACGTGATCCTGGTGGGCGAAATGCGCGATCTGGAAACCATACGCCTGGCGATGTCCGCAGCGGAAACCGGCCACCTGGTGTTCGGCACGCTGCATACCAGTTCGGCGGCCAAAACGATAGACCGTATCATTGACGTGTTCCCCGCCGACGAAAAGGAAATGGTGCGCGCCATGCTGTCCGAATCGCTGCGCGCGGTAATCTCGCAGACCCTGTGCAAAACCAAGGACGGATCGGGCCGCGCGGCGGCCCACGAGATCATGATCTGCACGCCGGCTATCCGCAATCTGATCCGCGAAGCCAAGGTGCCCCAGATGTATTCCGCCATCCAGACCGGCGGCAATATCGGCATGCAAACGCTGGACCAGTGCCTGCAGAACCTGGTCAAGAGCAACGTCGTGGCTGCTGCGGAAGCTCGCTCCAAGGCGATGAACAAGGAATTATTTCCCGGGCAATAGCTTGAAGCTTGTAGCTTGTGGCTGGTAGCGAAGGCACAACACGAGCTACGAGCTACAGGCTACAAGCCACAACAGGAGTCCACCATGGAAAGAGCACAGGCTACCGAACTGATACACAACCTGCTGCGCGGCATGCTCAGCAAGAAGGCGTCCGACCTGTTCGTCACCACCGGCTTCCCGCCCGCTTTCAAGATGGACGGAAAGCTGACGGCGGTTTCCCCGCAGGCGCTGACCTCCCAGCACACGCAGGAGCTGGCGCGCAGCATCATGAACGACCGGCAGGCCGCGGAGTTCGAGGCCAAGCACGAATGCAACTTCGCCATCAGCCCGCCCGGCATCGGGCGCTTCCGCGTCAACGTGTTCATGCAGCAGCAGCGCGTCGGCATGGTGCTGCGCACCATCACCACCAAGATCCCGGACCTGGACGAAATGGGGTTGCCGCCGGTGCTCAAGGACGTGGTGATGACCAAGCGCGGCCTGGTCATCCTGGTCGGCGGCACCGGCTCCGGCAAGTCCACCACCCTGGCGGCGATGCTCGGCCACCGCAACAAAAACAGCTACGGCCACATCATCACCATCGAGGACCCGGTGGAATATGTGCATGACCATATCAACTGCATCATCACCCACCGCGAGGTCGGCGTGGACACCGAATCCTGGGAGGCGGCGCTGAAGAACACGCTGCGCCAGGCGCCGGACGTCATCCTGATCGGCGAAATCCGCGACCGGGAAACGATGGAGCACGCCGTGGCCTTCGCCGAAACCGGCCACCTGTGCTTGGCCACACTGCACGCCAACAGCGCCAACCAGGCGCTGGACCGCATCATCAACTTCTTCCCGGAAGAGCGCATCGCCGACCAGATTTTCAAGGGCGAGGTAAACGAAATCAAAGGCGTCATGTCCCGCTCGCGCGAACTCGGCATGCAGACTTTCGATCAGGCGCTGTTTGATCTGTACGAAGCCGGCAAAATCAGCTACGAAGAGGCGCTGAAAAATGCCGATTCGCTCAACGACCTGCGCCTGAACATCAAGCTGAACAGCAAAGCGTCCAAGGATGCCGACGTCATGTCGGGAATAGATCACCTGAAGATGACCTGAGAGGTTGGCGCTTGGAACCGCCCCCGCGCAAATCCGGCATTTGGGATCGGCTTACTGCGGTTTCCAGGGTCATACTGATTGTCTTCTTTGCGGCCATCCTTCCGTCAATCCTGGCGGTTGCCTACGTTTATTCCCTGACGCCCGCCGAGCGCTGGCTGTTTATGATGAAGAGGGATGCCCAACCCTACGCAGACGCCCTGTTGTCCGGCGATACCGCAACACAGGACAGATACGGGAGCGGGTTCAAAGACCATGTGATTGTCGCAAACCGGAAGACCGGAACCGTCCTTTTTTCGCCGCGCGGCGACACCGGAAAATTCTCGCTTTTGTATGCCCCGAACGAAAGCTCGGCCTGGCTCACTTACGAGCAGTCGGGCGCAAAGCGCATCAAGGAAAAGTGGTATGAGCTGGCGCAATAACGGCGCCCGCCGGTGCCGCACACGGGGATGATTCGCCCCGCTCAATACACCCGCGCCTTGGGCGGAAACGATTCCACCGTCATCGGCTTGAGGCGCACCGGCTTGTATTCCAGTTTGCGGTCCGCGCTGAAATACAGCGAGTGCTTCAGCCACCTGGCGTCATCGCGGCCGGGGAAATCGTCGCGCGCGTGGCCGCCCCGGCTTTCGGTGCGCGCTGCCGCCGCCTCCATGGTGGCCTGCGCGACCTCGACCAGATTATCCAGCTCCAGCGCCTCGATGCGCGCGGTGTTGAATATTTTGCTCTTGTCCCGGATTTCCGTGTTCGCGGCGCGATCGGCGATCTGCCGGATTTTTTCCACGCCTTCCGCCAACAGTTCCGGAAAGCGGAACACGCCGCAATGCTTCTGCATGGCCTGGCGCATCGCATCGCCGACCTCGGCCACGCTTTCGCCATCCTTCCGGTTTTCCAGCCGCGAAAGCCGCGCAATGGAAAAATCGGCAGAATTGGCGGGCAACCGTTTGTGGTGCGGGTTGCCTTGCAAATCTTCGATGATCTGCCTGGCCGCCTCGCGCCCGAACACCAGCAAATCCAGCAGCGAGTTGCAGCCCAGGCGGTTGGCGCCATGCACCGAAACGCAGGCGCACTCGCCCACCGCATACAGGCCATGCACTATCTCTTCCGGCCCGTGACGGTAAGGCGCGACGACTTGCGCGTGGTAGTTGGTCGGGATGCCGCCCATCATGTAATGCGCGGTCGGCACGACCGGGATCGGTTCTCTGGCGGGATCCACATGGGCGAATTTCAGCGCGATTTCGCGGATGCCTGGCAGGCGCTGCCGGATCAGGCTGTCGCCCAGGTGGTCCAGCTTGAGCAGGATATGGTCGCCGCGCGGGCCGCAGCCGCGCCCCTCGTTGATTTCCACGGTAATGGCGCGCGACACCACGTCGCGGCTGGCCAGGTCTTTCGCGGTCGGCGCGTAGCGCGGCATGAAGCGCTCGCCGCTCTTGTTCACCAGATAGCCGCCTTCGCCGCGCACCCCTTCGGAAATCAGCACGCCCGCGCCGTACACGCCGGTGGGATGGAACTGGAAAAACTCCATGTCTTCCAGCGGGATGCCGGCGCGCGCCGCCATCCCCAGCCCATCGCCAGTGTTGATGTAGGCGTTGGTGCTGGAGGCGAAAATGCGCCCTGCCCCGCCGGTGGCGAGCAGCGTGGCGCGCGCCTGGAAAATCATCGCTTCGCCGGTTTCGATTTCCAGCGCGGTCACGCCGAGCACGTCGCCGTCCTGGTCGCGTATTACATCCAGCGCCATCCACTCGATGAAAAAATGCGTGTTGGCTTTCACGTTCTGCTGGTACAGCGTGTGCAGCAGCGCGTGGCCGGTGCGGTCGGCCGCCGCGCAGGCGCGCTGCACCGGCGCCTTGCCGTATTCCTGCATGTGCCCGCCGAACGGGCGCTGGTAAATCTTTCCGCTGTCGAGGCGGTCGAAGGGCATGCCGAAATGCTCCAGCTCGTACACCACTTCCGGCGCGGCGCGGCACATGAACTCGATGGCATCCTGGTCGCCGAGGTAGTCCGACCCCTTCACCGTGTCGTACATATGCCAGTGCCAGCTATCCGCGGAAACATTGCCCAGCGACGCCGCGATGCCGCCCTGCGCCGCCACGGTGTGAGAGCGCGTGGGAAACACCTTGGACAGCACCGCCACCTTCAGCCCGGCCTGCGACAAAGCCAGGGCGGCGCGCATCCCGGAGCCGCCCGCGCCCACCACCACCACGTCGAACGTGCGTTTTGCGACCGCCATCACATGCCCCAGAGAATTATCACCTACCAGATCGCATACAGCAGCAGCGCCAGTATCACCGCCACATAAATGGCGAGGCGGAGCCCGGCAGGCTTGACATAGTCCATCACGACATCGCGCACGCCAACCCAGGCATGGAGATACGCGGCCAGCAGAAACAGCAGCGTGAACGCGCGCACGATCTGGTTCGAGAACAACCCCGTCCAGCCGTAGTAATCCAGGCTCGGGTGCAGCAGCGCATAACCCGCCAGAAACAGCGCATAGGCCGCCGCCACCACGGCGGTAATCCGCTGGAAGAGCCAGTCGCGCAGCCCGTAGTGCGCGCCCGTGACCACGCGGTCTACCATAGCCGCGCCCCGACCAGGGCGGTCAGCGCGAGGCTGACAGCGATCACCCACATGCTGCTGGCGCGCGCCTGCGCCAGCCTGCCGCCAAAATCCAGATCAATCAGCAGGCAGCGGATACCCGAACAGATGTGATGCAGCGCAGCCCATGCCAGAACGAGCAGCGAAAGCCTGGAAAGAGGGTGGCGCAGCAAACCGGCCAGGAGGGTATACGTTTCTATGGAGCGCAGGCTGGATTGCAGCATCATCAACAGCAGCGGAAAAGCCAGGAACAGCAGCAAGCCGCTGATGCGGTGCAGAATGGAAACCAGGCCCGGCAAGGGCAGGCGTATCTTGCTCAGCTCCATATGTACGGGGCGGTTTCTGTTCATCATCATGCCCGTTCGGATCAACGGCGCAATCTTACACGCTGCAACCGCAAAGTAGAACCCGCGTTTTGCCTTTTGCGAATATGGCGCGAGAAAATCAAAACCATTATGATTCGGCTTTGCCGGAACTACACGAGGAACGAAACATGAAAGCACCCGTCCGCGTCACCATCACCGGATCTGCCGGCCAGATCGGATACGCCACCCTGTTCCGCATCGCCAACGGCGACATGCTGGGCCAGGATCAGCCCATCATCCTGCAACTGCTCGATTTGCCGCAGGCGCAGACGATGCTGCGCGGCGTGATGATGGAACTGGAGGATTGCGCCTTCCCGCTGCTGCAACAGATCATCATCACCGATGACCCGAAAACCGCGTTCCGCGACACCGAAGTCGCCCTGCTGATCGGCGCGCGCCCGCGCGGCAAGGGCATGGAACGGAAAGACCTGCTGGAAGCCAACGGCGCGATCTTCACGGCGCAGGGCAGGCTGCTCAACGAACATGCGGCGCGTCACGTCAAGGTGCTGGTGGTGGGCAACCCGGCCAACACCAACGCGCTGATCGCGATGAAGAACGCCCCCGACCTCGACCCGCGCAATTTCAACTCGATGATGCGCCTGGACCACAACCGCGCCGTCGCGCAGGTCGCGCAGAAACTGTTCCAGCCGATCCACGACATCAAGAGGATGACCGTGTGGGGCAACCACTCCGGCACGCAATACCCCGACCTGGACCACGCCGAAATTCGCGGCAAGCTGGTGCGCGACCTGCTGCCGGACCAGGACTGGGTGGAACGCGAATTCATCCCCACCGTGCAGAAGCGCGGCGCGGCGGTGATCGAGGCGCGCGGCCTGTCGAGCGCGGCGAGCGCCGCGAATGCCGCCATCTCGCATATCTGCGACTGGATGCTCGGCGCGCACCACAACAACTGGGTGTCCATGGGCGTGCCGTCCGACGGCAGCTACGGCATCCCGGAAGGGGTGATCTACGGCTTCCCGGTGCGCTGCAACCACGGCCAGTACCACATCGTGCAGGATCTCTCGATCAGCGAGCAAAGCCGCAAGCGCATGGAAGACAGCTACCGCGAGCTGACCGAGGAGCGCGAGCTGGTGAAGCACCTGCTGGGGTGAAGGCCTGATTTCATAAAAACCCGAGCATGGCGCTATCCATCACCGACGACTGCATCAACTGCGGTCTCTGCAAGGACGAATGCCCGACCGGCGCGATCTCCGTGGGCGATTACATCTACGAAATAGACCCGGATAAATGCAACGAGTGCGAAGGCTACTACGACCGGCCGCGCTGCGTCGTCGTAGGCCCGGTGGACTGCTTCCTGGATGCCGATGGCAAGCCGTACCGCCTGCCGCGCACATAAGTGTACTTCCAGGAATTGCACTTCGACAGCGCGAACGGCCATCATCGAAAATCGGCATGTTACGGCAAGCCCTCTCTGCGCGAGATTCACGTTAAGGATTGTCCTGGTTATCTGGAGTGCGGCGGCTTGCCGCCGCTTTGGAAAGCGGGAGCAAGCTCCCGCACTCCGGAATCCGCGATCTCCGCGATGGTTCGCGGCATTACCCCAATGCTGTCCGCTTAAGAAAAACTTCCGTTCGTCCAGAGGCTCTATCGAAGCATGTGCGGGTAGTTTCAGAAACGCCCCTCACTCGATCGGCTTGAACACCAGCCTCATTTCGCGGAACTTGTTGAACAGCGCCACCTCCGGCGGCAGCGGCAACGGCTGCGCCTTGAAGATGGCGCGCTCCACCGCGCTGTCGTAGGCATCCCTGCCGCTCGGTTTCACCAGTTTGGCGCTCAGCACCGAGCCGCCGGGCAGCAGCGTCACTTCGAATTCCGCCCGCGCATTATCCGGCACGTCCGGCGGCATCACGATGTTGCGGCGGATCTTGGCGATGATTCTGGCCTTGTGTTCATCCACCACCTTGCCGATGGCTGCGGCCTGCTCGGCGCGCGCGCGCTCCCGTTCGCGCTCCGCCTGCGCCGCCTGTTCCTCGCGGGCCGCCCGCTCTTCCCGCGCGGCCTGCTCCGCCCTGGCGGCCTGCTCCGCTTCGAATTTTTTCTGCGCCAGTTTTTTTGTTTCAGCCGGCTTCCTGATCTCGGCTGGTTTGATTTTCGGTTTTTTCTTTTCGGCCAGCTCGATGTCGGCTTTGGGTGGCGCTACGGGCTTTTCTGGTTCTGCTGATTTCGGGGGCTCGGTCGCCTTGGGGGGCTCGACAGGTTTGGGCGGATCGGCCTGCTCCACCGGCGGCGGCGCCACTTTCGCCGGAACGACCTCCGCCTGCGGCAGACTGTCCCATATGTCCACCACCATGCCTTGCGGCGGCTCGGCACGCCAGTTGATGCCGAAATAAATCAACGCGAAAAACGCCCCGTGTATTGCCAGCGCCAACATTCCGGCAGGCAGCTTGTAAGGCTCGGAATACGCGCTTGCGTTCATCGTCCCCTGGTCTGCGCCAGCAGCCCGACCTTCCTGATCTGCTGCTGCTGCAATATATCCATGACGGCGATCACTTCTTCGTAGCGCACGTTTTTGTCGGCTGAAATCACCACCGGCTGATCGGCATTCTTTGCCTGTTTCTGCTTGAGCAACGCGACCAGTTCTCCGCGCGACACATTCTGTTCCTTGCCGCTCCCGCTGCGGTCGCGCAACGCCAGCGTGGCGTCCTTTTTGATGATGACTTCCATCGGCGCGACCGGCGGCGCCAGCGATTTGCCCACGCTGGGCAGATCAATCTGGCCGGGGTTCATCAGCGGCGCGGTAATCATGAAAATCACCAGCAGCACCAGCATCACGTCAATGTAGGGCACCACGTTGATCTGGCTCATCGGGCGGTTGGTGGCGCGGCGGGTGTGGTAGCTCATGGCTGGCGTTGCAGCACGTTGGAAAACTCTTCCATGAAACTTTCAAAGCGCGAGGACAGGCGCGTGATGTCGTGCGCGTAGCGGTTGTAGGCCACCACAGCCGGAATGGCGGCAAACAGCCCCATCGCGGTGGCGACCAGCGCTTCGGCGATGCCGGGCGCAACGTGCGCCAGCGTGGCCTGGCCGACATTGGACAAGCCGCGAAAGGCGTTCATGATGCCCCACACCGTGCCGAACAAACCGACATACGGGCTCACCGAACCGACGGTGGCGAGGAAGGACAGGTGCGATTCGAGATTGTCCATCTCGCGCTGGAAAACTGCCCGCATGGCGCGGCGCGTGCCATCCATCAATGCCCGGCTGTCTATGCCGGGTTTCTTTTTCAGCTTGACGAATTCGGTGATGCCCGCCGCAAAGATGCGCTCCATGCTGCCCGCCTTGTCGTGCTTGGCGTTCACCGCCTGATAGAGCTTGCCGATGTCCGGGTTTTCCCAGAACGCCTCCTCGAATTCCTCGCTTTGCTTCACCGCCTGCCGCACGGCAAACATCTTCAGGAAGATATACCACCACGACAGCAGCGAAACCAGCAGCAGCAACCCCATCACCAGTTGCACCAGCACGCTGGCGTTTTCGATCAGGTGCAGAAATGATAAGTCCTGTGTCACGTTCATTTTAGAATGCCCATTTGTCTTAATCCTAACGGGCATGGCGAGTAGCCACCCCTGATTATGAAACTCGCCATGCCCGTTTCCCTCACCCTCTCCCGCTGGCGGGAGAGGGGGCGAACGAATCGCTGCGCGAGTTTCACGTTAAGCCGGACGAGCCGGAACCAAAAATGGGAAGCCGTCTTCTCGTTGGACAAAGCGAAGCGCACCCAACGAGCGAAGGCATCATCCGGGTACACGGCCCAGCAGCCTGTCTGACTTGAAGGAAATCGGCTGCTAAACCCGATGCGCTTCGATTCTTCAAGTCAGACAGGCTGCTAGCGTTCCAAAAAAAGTTTTTCGGCATCAATGTAGCGAATTTGTCAAATTTATCCCCAAAGCACGTTATCCGCAATGAGTATGAAGAGCTGATGAAAAAGGCGGCGGGAAAAAGTAGGTTCATCCGGCTTTTCCGTGGGTAGTCAAATGATCGCAGGATGTGCTGACGAAGGAAGCGCATCATTCGCGATTGATGCGCTTCGTACCTCAGCGCATCCTGTCTCTGCCCTTACACTTATTGCCGAGAACAAATTTTTACCCTGCTTCCTACCCTGCTCCACTTTTCTGCGGCCCCCTCATTGGGATAGTATATGCCCTGCAAAACCGCCAGCCGGCAAGGGACGCAAAATGAATAACCGCAGAGTGAGGACAATCGCAACAGTTCTATGTTTGAACATAATGATCTTTGCCGCAACGGGATTCGCGGCAGAACCGCTCGCGAAAGAAAGAAGCCGCTCTCACCTCGAACTCGATCCCGAAAATACCGGAACGTACACCGGGATGGCGGGCAAGGATAACTACATCGGAAATTGTTCCCCCTGCCACGGACTGACCGGGAAGGCGGACGGCCCGCTTGCCGACAGCCTCGGAGAAGGGGTTCAACCCCGCAATCTGAGCGACGCAACATTGCTGTCCACCCGGACAAACGAGTTTCTTTTCAAGGTAATCAAGTCCGGCGGTGTTTCGGTTGGATTTTCCGAATCCATGCCGGACTGGAAGGATACTTTTACCGATAAAGAGATAGAACAGATCGTTCAATATCTCAGGGAAAGTATCTGCAAGTGCAACTATAGCGGCGGGAAATAAGTTTGCGGGCGCAAACTCGCTCGCACCCGCAACAACCCAATCAACTTTCAAACGGGTGCCGCAACACGATGGTCTCGTCGCGGTCCGGCCCGGTAGAGACCATGTCTACCGGCACTCCGCAGATTTCCGCCATGCGCCGCAAATAATTTCGCGCCTCCAGCGGCAGGTCCTCATAACGCTTCGCCCCTACCGTGCTGCCGCTCCAGCCCGGCATGTCTTCATATACCGGCTCGCAGTTGAGCAGCGATTCCGCGCCTACCGGCAGGATGTCGCTATATTGGCCGTCAATGCGGTAGCCGATGCCGATGCGCACGGTTTCCATGCCATCCATCACGTCCAGCTTGGTCACGCACAGGCCGGACACTCCGTTGATCTGGATCGAGCGCTTGAGCGCGGCGGCATCGAACCAGCCGCAGCGGCGCGCGCGCCCGGTGGTGGCGCCAAACTCGCACCCCTTGTCCGCCAGATGCTTGCCGATCGGGTCCTGCTTCTCTTCCGCGTCGTAGAGTTCGGTCGGAAAGGGACCGGAGCCGACGCGCGTGGTGTAGGCCTTGGTGATGCCCAGCACATAATGCAGCGTCTGCGGGCCGACCCCGCTGCCGGCGCAGACAGCGCCGGAGATGCAATTGCTGGATGTCACGAATGGATAGGTGCCGTGGTCAATATCCAGCAAGGTGCCCTGCGCGCCTTCAAACAACAGGCTTTGCCCGGCCTTGTTGGCTTCGTACAGCGCGCGCGGCACATCCAGCACCAGCGGCTTGATGCGCCCGGCCAGCATCAGCGCGTCATCCAGGGTTTTCTGGAAATCCACCGTTTCGGCGCGGAAATAGTTTTTCAGCACAAAGTTGTGATAATCCAGCACCTCGCCCAGCTTGGCGGCAAATCTCTCGCGGTAAAACAAGTCCTGCAGGCGGATGGCGCGGCGCGCGACTTTGTCTTCGTAAGCCGGGCCGATGCCTCGCCCGGTAGTGCCGATCTTGGCCGCACCCTTGGCAATTTCACGCGCCTTGTCCAGCGCCTCATGGTGAGGCAGGATTAACGGGCAGGCCTCGGAAATACGCAGGCGGCCATAAACGTCCACTCCGGCGTCGGTCAGGCGATCCATTTCCTTGAGCAGCGCCTGCGGCGACAGCACCACGCCGTTGCCGATGTAACACATCACGTTTTCGCGCAGAATGCCGGAAGGGATGAGGTGCAGCACCGTTTTCCTGCCGCCGATGACCAGCGTATGGCCGGCGTTATGGCCGCCCTGGAAGCGCACCACGCCTTGCGCGTGGCCGGTGAGCCAATCCACGATTTTGCCCTTGCCTTCGTCGCCCCATTGGGTGCCGATTACCACTACATTTTTCGACATTGCCTGTTCCCGGTTCAAGATTTTCCGCTTCAGGATTTCAGTTCCGCTACAACCCACGCGCCGTCGCGCAACACCAGTTCGCGGTCGCAGCCAAGCTCGCCGCGCAACGACGGATCGCCGAGCAAGTCCACCGCAACGATGTCCCCCTCCGCGCGCAGGCGCGCAATTTTCTCCTGCAAGGCCGGATCGTCGCGATGCGGCGCCAGCACGCCTTTTGGCTGCGCCTGCGGCTCCAGCAGCCCGTGCAACTGGCGCAAATCCATACTGAAGCCGGTGGCGGGGCGCGCGCGCCCGAAGCTCCTGCCAACATCATCGTAGCGCCCGCCCAGCGCGATGGCGTCGTGGCTGCCCGGATGGTAGGCCGCGAACACCATGCCGCTGTGGTAGTGGTAGCCGCGCAATTCGGCGAGATCTATTCCGATGCTGCGCGCCAGCGGCTGCAAATGCGCTGCCGCCCGCTCCAGATCATCCAGCGCAGCAGCCACTTCGGGGTAATCCGGCAGCACCGCGCGCGCGCGCGCGATGACCTCGGTGCCGCCGTACAGCCGGGGCAGTTCCAGCAGCGCATTTTTTACTTCCGGTCGCAAACCGTTAACCAGCGCGCCCAGCGCGTAAATATCCTTGCTTTGCAGGGTTTCAAATAATTCCGCCTCCAGCGCGCTTCCGATACCGCCGCGTTTCGCCAGCGCGCGGAACAGAGCGACGTGGCCGAGGTCGAGATGCACGCCGGAAATGCCGAGCGACGCCAGCGACTGAAGCATCAGGCACTGGACTTCCATGTCGCTCTCCAGCCCGCCGTGGCCGTACAGTTCCGCGCCGATCTGCAACGGCTCTCGCGTGCGCATCAGGCCGGACGGCTGGGTGTGCAGCACGCTGCCGGCATAACACAGGCGGGTGATGCCCGGGCGGTTGAGCAGGTGCGCATCAATGCGGGCCACCTGCGGGGTAATGTCGGCGCGCAATGCCAGCGTGCGCCCGCTCAACTGGTCAACCAGCTTGAAGGTGCGCAGATCCATGTCGTGGCTGCCGCCGATCAGCAGCGACTCGACGTATTCCAGCAGCGGCGGCACCACCAGTTGATAGCCGGACCGGCGCAACAGATCGAGCACGACGGCGCGCATGCGCTCGATGCGCCATGCCTCGTCCGGCAGCATGTCCTGAATGTATTCCGGCAACAGCCAGTTCGAGTTCGGCATGTTATTTCACCAGATACAGCAACAGCAGTCCGGCCAGCATGGCGCTGATGCCGATGAAGCGTAACTGGCCGTCGGTGAGCAACACCATCTTGCCGAACACCTCGCGCCACATGGCGGGAAACAGGAACGGGATAATGCCCTCGATGACCAGCATCAGCGCCAACCCGATCAGCCAGTATTCCAGCATCCCCTATTTGCCCGACGATTTTCCCGAACTCTTCAAGTACTTGAAAAAGGCGGAACTGGGGTCAACCACCATGACATCGCTCTTGTTCTTGAAGCTTTGCTTGTAGGCTTCCAGGCTGCGGTAGAACGAGTAAAACTCGGAATTGCGGCCAAACGCGGCGGCATAAATCGAGGCCGCCCTGGCGTCGCCGTCGCCCTTGATTTTCTGCGCGTCGCGGTAAGCGTTGGCGAGCGTCACTTCGCGCTGGCGGTCGGCGTCGGCGCGGATTTTTTCGCTTTCGGCATTGCCGGTCGCGCGCAGCTCGTTGGCCACCCGCTTGCGCTCGGCATCCATGCGGCGGTATACCGACTCGCTGATCTCGATCGGAAAGTCCACCCGTTTCAGGCGCACGTCCAGCACTTCCACGCCGATCTTGCGCGCATCGGAATCGGCCTTCTGGCGCAGCACCTCCATGATTTTCTCGCGCTCGCCGGACACCACTTCGTGGATGGTGCGCTTGCCGAATTCCTCCCTCATGCTGGCGTTCACCGTCTGCATCAGGCGGGTATGCGCGCGCACTTCGTCGCCGCCCACGCTGATGTAATACTGCTTCACGTCGGCGATGCGCCACTTGACGAAAGAGTCCACCATCACGTTTTTCTTTTCCGCGGTGATGAAGCGTTCGGGTTCCATGCTGTCCATGGTCAGGATGCGCGAGTCGAAATAGCGCACGTTCTGCACCAGCGGTATCTTGAAATACAGGCCGGGCTCGGTTTTCTCTCCCACCACCTCGCCGAGCTGGAACACGATGGCGGTCTGGCGCTGGTCCACCACGAACATGCTCAGGCTGAACAGCACCAGCAGCGCGATTGCGCCGACCAGGATATTGCCGAAATTGTTTTTCATTGGCGTGCCTCCCTGTCGCGACCGCGCAGCCCCTCGCGCACGTTTGGCATAACCGGCTCATTCGCCGTTGCGGGCTGGGGCGCAACCTGCTCGGCATTGTTGGCCGAGCGACCGGCCGCATCGGGCATCGCCGCGCCCGGGCCGGTGCTTTGAATCAGCTTGTCCAGGGGTAAAAACAGCAGGCTGTTGCCGCTCTTCTGATCCACCAGCACCTTGCTGCTGCTGGACAATACCTGCTGCATCATGTCGAGGTACATGCGCTCGCGCGTCACGACCGGCGCCTTCTCGTACTCCACCAGCACCTGCTTGAAGCGGCTGGTGTCGCCCTCGGCATTCGCCACCACGCGCTGGCGGTAGCCCTCCGCCTCCTGCATCAGGCGCGCCGCCGCGCCCTTGGCCTTGGGCACCACGTCATTGGCGTAAGCCTGGCCCTCGTTTTTCTGGCGCTCCCTATCCTGCCCGGCCTTCACCGCGTCATCAAAGGCGGCCTGCACCTGTTCGGGCGGCTGCGCGTTCTGCATGGTGACCTTGCTCACCAGAATGCCGGACTTGTAGCGGTCCAGAATGTCCTGTATCAACTTTGTGGTGGCCGCCGCCACCTGCTCGCGCCCTTCGTACAGCACGAAATCCATCTTGTTCTTGCCGACGATTTCGCGGATGGCGGTTTCTGCCGCCTGGCGCACGTTCTCGTCCGGCATGCGGTTGTTGAACAGATAATCGGCGGGGTCTTTCAGGAAATACTGCACGGCGAACTGGATGTCTATGATGTTCTCGTCGTCGGTCAGCATCAGCGACTCTTTGAGCATCTTGTTCTTGACGTTGTCGCGGTAGCCGACTTCCACCGTCCTGACTTGGCTGAGATTCACCACCTCGACCGTCTCGATGGGAAAGGGCAGGTGCCAGCGCGGGCCTGCCTGGGTAGCCTCGACATATTTGCCGAAACGCAGCACCACGCCGCGCTGGCTCGCATCCACAATATAGAAACCGCTGGCGACCCAGACCAGCACGATCACCGCAGCAACCAGGCCTATTCCTCCGCCAAATTTTTTGGCGGCACCGCCACCTCCGCCATCCCCGCCGCTCCCGCTGCCCTGACTGCCGCTTTTGCCGCCAAGCAGTTCGGCAAACTTCCTGTTGATGTCGCGCAGCACCGCTTCCAGATCCGGCGGGCCACCTCTATTTTTGTTGCCCCATTGCGGGTCGTTCAATCCCATAATCCATCCTGTTTTCAGTTAGCTTCGCCGTTGAGGGGATGCCACTCCGGCGCCGGCGTATCCTGCGGCTGCGCATCGCGAATCTCCGCCAGCGCCGCGCGCAATTCCCCGATTCCAGCACCGGTTTTCGCGCTCAGGCGAATGCTCGCAATTCTACCATACTCGTCGCGCTCGACGCCCGGGGGCAGCCCCTGCAAATCAATCTTGTTCAGCAGCAAAATTTGCGGGATATGCTGCGCGCCGATTTCATGCAAAACTTTATTGACCTCGGCGATCTGGCTATCGCGGTTGGGGCTGTTGACATCCACCGCGTGCAGCAGCAAATCCGCCAGCGCGGTTTCTTCCAGGGTGCTGCGGAATGCCGCCACCAAAGAGTGCGGCAGATGGCGGATAAAACCGACCGTGTCCGACAGCACGATCTCCCCGCCTTCCCCTCCGGTAAACACGCGGCGCGAGGTGGTGTCCAGCGTGGCAAACAACTGGTCGGCCACATATGCGTTGGCGCGGGTCAGCCGGTTGAACAACGTGGACTTGCCCGCGTTGGTATAACCCACGACGGATACCTGCAGTGCCCCGCTGCGGTTGCGCGCGCGGCGCTGCACGGCGCGCTGGCGCTTGAGCTTGTCGAGGCGTTCCTTCAGAAAGTGAATGCGCTTGTCCAGCTTGCGGCGGTCGGTTTCCAGCCTCGTTTCGCCCGGCCCGCGCAGCCCGATGCCGCCTTTCTGCTGCCCCATCTCGGCACCATGCCCGACCAGATGCGTGGCGAGATATTTGAGCTGGGCCAATTCCACCTGCACCTTGCCTTCGTGGCTTTGCGCGCGCTGGGCAAAAATATCCAGGATCAGCATGGTGCGGTCAATCACGCGCACATTCAGTTCGGCGGTCAGGTTGCGCATTTGCGCGGGGGTAAGGTCGTGATTGAATATCACCAGCGGCGCTGCAAGGCGTTCGGCAACCTCGGCGATTTCCCGCGCCTTGCCGCTGCCCGCATAATATGCCGGATCGGGGCGCTGGCGCCTGCCTTCGACAACCGCGACGCCGCGCACCCCGGCGCTTTCCGCCAGCAAACGCATCTCCTCCAGGCTTTCGGCGTAATCGGGCAAGCCGAAGTCCAAGCTGACCAGCACCGCAGTGTCAGCGCCGACCGCGCGCTCGCGCATTACTCGGCGTCTGTGGGGATGATCACAGTGCGTGCGGGAACGATGGTGGAAATGGCGTGTTTGTACACCATCTGGGTGATGGTATTCTTGAGCAGCACCACGTACTGGTCAAAAGACTCGACCTGGCCCTGCAACTTGATGCCATTTACCAGATAAATGGCGACCTGCACATGTTCCTTGCGCAACGCATTCAGGAACGGGTCTTGTAACTGTTGCCCTTTGGTAGTCATCATGTAATCTCTTGTTGTTATGCCGGGAGCACACTTTACTTGATTTTCCGGTTCTCCGAAAGTGCGAGCAGGGCTGGTATTCGGGCCGGGTAACGGATAAGATGGAACTGTCTTTCATCCATCACCAACAGTTCAGGAGACGCCAAATGAAAATCACCATGAAGAAGATGTTGGCCGAACTCAACAAGGACCTCGAATGGGAGTACTCCGCGGCCATCCAGTACGTGCAGCACGCGGCCACGATCAACGGCGCACAATTCGATTCCATCCAGAAAGAGCTGCTGATCCACGCAACGGAGGAAATGCAGCACGCCGTCATGCTCTCCGAGCAGATTGATTTTCTCGGCGGCGTACCCACGGCGGATGTCGAGAAACGCGAAATTTCCAAGGACAGCGTGGAAATGCTCAAGCAGGATCTGTGGGGCGAGGAAAATGCCATCAAGCGCTACCGGGAGCGCATCGCCCAGGCCGAGGCGCTCAGGGAATACGGATTGCGCCGGGTGCTGGAGGATATCCTGATCCAGGAAGAAGAACACAAGCGCGACATCGCCAACGCGCTTTCGAAATAACGGGCGTTGCGCCCCTGGCGGCGCCTACCCCCGCACCGCTTTCAGGATCAGCGGGGCCAGCGCCTCCGGCAGTTTTATCTTGCCCGCCAGGACGAATTCGTGCGCGCGCGGCGACATCTTCTGCCAGGTCTTGCGGATGATCCGTATCCATTTCTCCTCGTCATACTCCGGATGCTGGCCGACGAATCCGGTCAGGTAATGATCGAGGAACACGAGGTCCGCCACGTCTTCCATCGTCTGCGTCTCCGGGTTGACCTTCAGCCCTTTCTTGCCGACGATGGTTTTGACGCGCGCGATCATCGCATCGCCATAGCCCGCTTCCTTCATGATGCGCCCGGCGGTTTCGGCGTGGAACTTGTATAGCCCGGTGCGCCACAGCAGATAGCCCGGCCTGCCCATGGGGTAATTGCTGCGCGGAATTTTCCAGCGCTGGATGTGCTGGGCGCTTACCGCCAGCTTCACCGCCTCCGATGCTTCGGGGGCGTAGCGTTCCCGCATCTCCCTCATGCGTTGCGCGTAAAGCAGCTCCTTGGGGTATTCCCTGCCGTCCGCGACCTCCTTGTTGGGGTCTTCGCCGTTGGCCGCGTCGAAAGCGGCGATGGTAGATTGATAGATTTCCATAGTCATATAGGGCGTTTCTAATAATTCAAATTCTGTCATTGGTGAGGCAACCCGCCGATCAAGATCTTCTGTAAGACACCGGCTCTGCCAGCGTAACTGTCGCGGGTTTTTAGAATTGTCCGGTTCTGTAGCACATGAATTGTCCGCTTTTTCTGCCTTGTTTGGGAAGCGGTGTAGGGCGTAGCCCGGAGCCGATTCCCAAACAAGGCGGCGCGCCTGGCGGACGGTTCAGGCTG
>JACRPU010000010.1 GCA_016223025.1 Nitrosomonadales bacterium
CCGGCCAGGATCAGCGTTTGCGGTGTTGAGATGTGCGGCATCGCGTTTGTCGGTGTCGGATCGTAGTTTTTTGTGTTTGTCGTGCCGCGCTGCCATGAAAAAATCAGGGCGGCAGGCAGCGGCGTGTGTCTAAACTTCAGATACTGGAAAGAAAACGCATCGAAAAAGAGCAGGCGCGGCTGGTGGCGATCATCGAGGCAACCCCGGACATGGTGGCCAGCGGCGACTCGGACGGTCGCGCGACCTACTGCAACCCGGCGGGGTTGCGGATGCTCGGGTTCGAGCGGTTGCAGGAACTGTCGGCGCAGCATTACCTCAACGTCCACCCCGCGTGGGCGGAGAAACTGGTGCGGGAAACCGGCATTCCCCACGCCGTCGCGCACGGCTCGTGGAGCGGGGAAACCGCGCTGTTGCGCGGGGGGCGCGAAATCCCGGTGTCGCAGGTGATCCTCGCGCACAAAGGGGAAGACGGCCAGATCGAATACCTGTCAACCGTGGTGCGCGATATTTCCGCGCTCAAGGAAAGCGAAAGGCGCATCATGCGCCTCAACCGCGTGTACGCGGTGTTGAGCAGCATCAATACCACCATTGTCCGCACCCGCAGCCGCCAGGAGCTGTTTGACGAAACCTGCCGCATCGCGGTGGAACAGGGCCAGTTCCGGTTTGCCTGGGTCGGCCTGTTCGATGCCGAAGGCGCGCACCTCACCCCGGTGGCCAGAGCGGGTTTCGAGAACGGCTATCTCGACAGGATCGTCCTGTCCACCCGCGACGACACGGCGGGTTGCTTCAGGATGCTGGTGCAGGCGCTGCGCGAAAGCAAGCTGGTCGTCTGCAACGACATCGAAAACGACCCGCGCATGAAGTGCTGGCGGGAAGAGGCGGCGCGCCGGGGCTACCTTTCGATGGCGGTGTTCCCGCTGCGCTGCGGGACGCAGGTGGTGGGGCTGCTCTCGCTTTACGCCGCGGAAAGGGATTTTTTCGACACCGTGGAGATGAAGCTGCTGGTCGAGATTGATGATGACATTTCGTTCGGGCTCGACCACATCGAAAAGGAAGAGCGCCTCAACTACCTCGCCTACTATGACGACCTGACCGGGCTTCCCAACCGCGCGCTGTTTTACGACCGGCTAAACCAGATCCTGCCGGTGGCGGAGCGGCAGAAAACCCTGGTGGCGCTGCTGCTGGTCAACCTGGAGCGGATGCGCGACATCAACGAGACGCTGGGGCGGGCGGGCGGCGACACCCTGCTCAAAATGGCGGCGCGGCGCCTCGGCGAGTCCGGGATGAACGTGAACCACCTCGCGCACTTCGGGGCCGGCTACTTCGCGGTGGCGCTGGACAACATCCAGCGGGAAGCGGATGCCGCGCACACTCTGGAGCACGACATTGCCTCCTGTCTGGCCAAGCCGTTTGCGGTTGGCGGCAAGGAGCTGCGGGTATCGGCCAAGGCGGGCATCGCCCTTTTCCCTTCCGACGGCGCGGATGCCGACACGCTGTTCCGCAACGCCGATGCGGCGCTGAAGAAAGCCAAGCTGGCCGGCGACAAGTATCTGTTTTACACCCCCGAGCTCAACGCCCGCGTCGCCGAAAACCTCATGCTCGAAAACAAGCTGCGCCGGGCGCTGGAGCGCGAGCAACTGGTGCTGCATTACCAGCCGAAAATTGACCTCAGGACGGGGAATATCAGCGGGCTGGAGGCGCTGATGCGCTGGAACGACCCCGATTCCGGCCTGGTGCCGCCGATGCAGTTTATCCCCCTGCTCGAAGAAAGCGGGCTGATCCTCGATGCGGGCCAATGGGCGCTGGAACAGGCGGCGGCGGATTTCCGGAGGTGGCGCGCAAACGGCCTGCCGACTCCCCGGATTGCGGTCAATGTCTCGGCGTTCCAGTTGCGGCACAAGGACTTCGTCGGCATGGTGGGGCGCGTGCTGGGCGACGCCGGGGACATGGCCGCCAGCCTGGGAATCGAGATCACCGAAAGCATGATCATGCACGACATCGAGGCCAGCATCCGGAAACTCCAGGTCATCCGGGACATGGGGCTGGAAATAGCGGTGGATGATTTCGGCACCGGCTATTCCTCGCTCAGCTATATCGCCCGGCTGCCCGTCAACACGCTGAAAATTGACCGCTCCTTCATTGCCCATATAACCAGCAGGGCGACCGACATCAGCATCACTTCGGCGATCGTTTCCCTGGGGCGCTCGCTGGGCCTGAAAGTCATCGCCGAAGGCGTCGAAACCGAAGGGCAAAAGACCTTGCTGCAACAGCTCGGCTGCGACGAGATGCAGGGCTACCTCTTCAGCAAACCGCTGCCCTCCGCGGAAATGGAGACGATGCTGCGCCGGGGAATAAATGAGCGGCCCTGACCCGCTGCCCCGCCCGCCCCTGCCGCAGCGGACCCATTTCGGTTTTCTGCTGCCCTGGATGGTGCTCGTCTTCGGCCTGCTTATCACGCACCAGTTGTGGCGGCACGCGCAGCAGAGCGCCGAAGAGGCGCTGCAAGCGGATTTCGATTCTCTCGTGCGCGAGACAAACGGCCATATCGAACAGCGCATGGCGGTCTACGAGCAGGTGCTGCGCGGGGCGGACGGCCTGTTCGCCCACGCCGGCGTCGTGACGCGCGGGGAGTTCCGCGACTACATCGCCCGCTTGCGCCTGAAAGAAAGCTACCCCGGCATCCAGGGAATACGATTCTCCCCCGTCGTGCCGCTGGCAGAAAAAGAACGCCACATCGCCGCCATGCGCCTGGAAGGCATGGCCGGATATTCCATTCACCCGGAGGGCGTGCGCGATTTCTACGCGCCGGTGATGTACACCGAGCCGCATGACGTGCGCAACCGGGTGATTTTCGGTTACGACACCTACTCCGACCGGGATCAGCCCGTGCCCGGCGAACACGTTGCCGGGGAGCGCCGCGCCGCCATGGAGCAGGCGCGCGATACCGGCAATGCCGTCATTTCCGGCAAGGTCAAACTGCTGTTCGAGACCGGCAAGGATATGCAGGCCGGTTTCCTGATGTTTCTGCCCGTGTACCGGTACGGCGCGCCGCACGGCACCCTCGCCGAGCGCCGCGCCAACCTCATCGGCTGGATCAGCCTGGTATTCCGCATGGGCGATCTTATGGCCGGCATCCTCGGCGAGCGCGCCGCCGAGATGGACACCGAAATTTTTGACGGCGAGAAAATATCGGAAAAGACGCTGATGCTCGATACCGACGGCGTTCCGCTCGCCCTTATCAAATCGTCCGATCCGCGATTCAGCGCCGTTGACCGCCTCAAGATCGCCAGCCATATCTGGACGGTGGCAAACTATTCCCTGCCAGATCTTGAAGCGCAGATGGACAGGAGCAAACCGCAACTCATCGGCAACGGCGGCATCGTCACCAGCATATTGCTCGCCCTGCTCACCTGGCTGCTGGTGCATGGCCGGGAGCGCGCCCTGCAGGCGGCGCGCAGGATGAACCGGGAACTGATCGAGCGCGAAGAGCGGCTGCGGCTCGCCGCCACCGTATTCGAAACCGTGGACGAGGCGGTGATGGTGACCAACCCGGACAACCGCATCATCGCGGTCAACCCGTCGTTCACGCGGATCACCGGCTACTCCGCCGACGAGGTGATCGGCAGGAACCCGCGCATGTTTTCCTCCGGCAAGCACCCGCCAGAATTCTTCAGGGAGCTATGGGAAGCGCTGCTCGCCAAAGGCATCTGGAAAGGCGAGCTGTGGAACTGCCGCAAGAACGGCGAGGTTTACGTCGGCTGGTTTTCCTTCAACCGGGTATTCGATGAAACGGGCAACCTCACCCACTACGTATCGGTGTTTTCCGACATCAGCGAGCGCAAGGCCGCAGAAGAGCGCATCCGCCAGATGGCGCATTACGACCGGCTCACCAATCTGCCCAACCGCGCGCTGTTCAGCGACCGCTTCCGGCAGGCGCTCGCGAAAGCCCTACGGGACAGAACGCGCATGGCGCTGCTGTTCATAGACCTCGACAAGTTCAAGCCGGTCAACGACACGCACGGCCACAACGTGGGCGATATGCTGCTGGTGGAAGTGGCGAAGCGTTTGCAGTATTGCGTGCGCGGCTCCGACACCGTGTCGCGGGTGGGCGGCGACGAATTCATCGTGCTGCTGGCGACCATCGAGAAGGAACAGGATGCCATGATGGTCGCGGAGAAAATCCGCGGCGCCCTCAACCAGCCGTTCGAGCTGGCCGGGCTGGTTCTGCACATTTCTTCCAGCATCGGCGTCGCCCTCTATCCGGAACACGGCAGCGACGAGGAGCAACTATGCAAGTGCGCCGACATTGCCATGTACCGCGCCAAGGAAAACGGGCGCGACAACGCGCAGCTCTACCGCGCGGAGATGGAGAAAGTCAGCCGGTGATTCCCGCCCGTCACCACCCGGCACGATGGTAGGCCGGATGGGCGTGGCGATGATAAAGGGCGCTTCTAAAAATTCAGAGTTCGCCCAAATGCCCCACAAGGGGACGCCGATCCGCTACGGGCAAAAGTAGCCCGTGCGGAGTCGTCAGCAAGGCGTGGAAAAAATTTGCGAGCATCCGCTACGCGGATTGCCTGCTTACCCCACGTCGCAGCGCCGCATATAGCGCCGCATATGGATGATATGTAAGCAAGAAATTTTTTCCGCAACGCAGCAGTTGGGATGAAATGTGGATTTTTAGAAGTGCCCTAAAATCTGTTCCCGGTCACACCCGCCCATAACCCGAAAGGCCTGTCGCATGAAAGCAATTATTCTCTTCTGCATATTGTTGGCAGGAATCCCCGCAACCGCTGCGGCGGGCACTCCCGGAGAGGTGGAGGTGGGCGGTTATTTGCGCGAGGCGACATTGAACGGGTTTTCCGGCAAGCCCAGAAAATTTTCCGATTTCCGGGGCAGGCCGCTGATCATCAATGTCTGGGCCAGTTGGTGCAGCCCCTGCCGGGCGGAGATGGGATCGCTGGAGCAGCTCGCGCGCCGGTTCGGAGGCAGGCAGTTCAACATCATCGGGATTTCCACCGATGACGACGGCTATGCTGCCGCAGCCTTCATCAAGAAATCGAAGATCACCTTCGAGAACTTTCTCGACAGCAAGGTGTTCCTGGAAAACATGCTGGGCGCCAACACGATCCCATTGACCGTTCTGGTGGACGCCAAAGGCCGCGTGCTGCTGAAAGTCAGGGGAAACCACCAGTGGGACAGCCCGGAATATCTGGACTTGATCGGAAAGACCTTCGGCATGAAGTTGTAGCCGGAGCTTGCCAGGGAGCCGCAGCGAGCGGGACGCTTCTGTGGGTGCGAATTCATTCGCACGAATAACCGGGCCGGTTGGGCGCGAATGAATTCGCACCCGCCACCCCCGCCTTCCGGTTTATCCGCAACCTCTCAATGCTCCTTGCCGTCCACCCTCGGGCCGAGAAGAAAAGGGGCCAGGCGCCACCCGATCAGCGCATAACAGATCGTCCAGCCAAGAGCCGACAGC
Organism: Nitrosomonadales bacterium; assembly: GCA_016223025.1. Lineage (GTDB taxonomy): Bacteria > Pseudomonadota > Gammaproteobacteria > Burkholderiales > Gallionellaceae > VIKH01. Next base: position 5,483 of record JACRPU010000010.1, read on the forward strand.
AGGATGCATGCCTGATAAGATGCGGGCCAGATCTGCGGCGGAACGATCCGCACCAGGCCGGCTGCCCCGCAAATCAGGATGGCAGACTTGTCGCTTCCGGTGAAAAGAATTTTGCGACCCGTGTGGCCCAGGCTGATGCGGACCAGCATCGCCGGGATAATCAGCCCCATGCATAACAGGGTGAAAACATGCGCCGAAACATTGCCGACGGTATCCAGTTTTCCGGCAAGACGCAGGCATTCGAGAAAAAGGCCGGCCACGAGACTCAGATACCCGGCATACATCACGCCTATATCCAACCGGCTCAACCCCTGTAACGGCTTCCAGAAAAAAAACCGCACCAGGAGCAGCGTCGCGGTTGCCGCCAGCACGACAACCGCGACGTAAACCGGCAAAACGCCTGCAAAAACTGCGGCCAGCGCACCCAGCCTGATGGCTGCATCCAGCCTGCGGTTTCTCGGTATGTCCACCCCGAAAGCGGCTCTCATGAACTGGGACAGCGTGCGCTCCAGCATGATGACTACCGCCAGCCGGAACAGGCCAAGCGTCATGGTCCACCCCAGCTCGAAATATTGTTCGCTCAACAGCAGGTTTTTGCTCAGCAGGAACAAGGGAAGCGCCAGGATGAACAGCCAGTTCTCGGGATAGCTGTCGTTCTTGCGGTGCGCGACGAGTGTCCACAGCAGCAGCGCCAGCATCAGCAGCATGAAGGCGCTGTGCAGGGCGAACAGCAGCGCCGCCGGAAAACCGGAGGGAAGCAGAAAAGCGAGCCTGTCCGCGAGCCAGAGCGCGGCCAGCACAAATAAAACCGGCCCGTGGAAACCGCGAATCTTGACCCAGTTCTTGGTGGCGGTCAGCAGGAACCCTCCCAGCACGGCCCAGCCGAACCCGTAAAACATTTCGTGGGCGTGCCATTGTTGCGGTGTCAAGCCGGAGCGGAGAACGAGATGGCCGGAAAGCACCAGCAGCCATAACAGCGGGAGCAGGGCGCCGCTGACGATGCCCAGGATGAAGAACGGCCTGAACCCGACGAGCCAGACCGGCTGCCGGAAAAAAGATGGGGGTGCTTTTGCTGGGTTCACGTCGGATTGCTGCCGGATTAACTGGATTGCGGTTTTATAGCATACCTTGAACCGCAAAGCGTTCGCTTATCGCCGAGTGGATAAATTTGCCCGCCGGAAATGTTCCGTGCAAGTTGTTATTGCCGCCGCTATCCACTATCCTTTGCCGCTTCCCAACCACGCGAACCATCATGGCTGCCAGCATCAAAACCCCGGAGGAAATCACCAGAATGCGCATTGCCGGACTGTTGGCCAGCGAAGTGCTGGACTACATCGCCCCGTTTGTGCGCGCCGGTTTCTCCACCGCCGAAATAGACCGGCTATGCCACGACTACATGGTGGGCGTGCAGCAGTGTACGCCCGCCCCGCTCAATTACGCGCCGCGCGGGCATGCCCCCTACCCGAAATCCATTTGCACCTCGATCAACCACCAGGTTTGCCACGGTGTGCCGGGCGACAGGAAGCTCAAGAACGGCGACATCCTGAACATAGATATCACCACCATCAAGGATGGCTACCACGGCGACACCAGCCGCATGTTCTATATCGGCGAACCTTCCATCCAGGCGCGGCGCCTGTGCGAGCACACCTTTCTGGCGATGTGGCGCGGCATCCGCGCCGTCAGGCCGGGCGCGCACCTGGGCGACATCGGGCACGCCATCCAGAGTTATATCGAGGCGCAAGGATACAGCGTGGTGCGCGAGTTCTGCGGGCACGGCATCGGCCGGCAATTTCACGAAGAGCCGCAGGTGCTGCACTACGGCAAACCCGGTAGCGGCATGAAACTGGAGGCCGGCATGGTTTTCACCATCGAGCCGATGATCAACGCGGGCAAGGCCGCCATCAGGCAACTGGGGGATGGTTGGACCATCGTGACCGGCGACCACAGCCTGTCGGCGCAGTGGGAGCACACCGTGCTGGTAACCGGAACCGGCCATGAAGTGCTGACCCTGTCCGCCGGTTCCCCGCCGCCCCCCGCGCAATAAGCCGTGTAAGCTTAAACCCGTGCAAACCGCAGCCAAAATCTGCCAAAGCCTGCGCGAGGGGCGCATGTCGCTGCAACGGGGGTATGAAGGTCATGCTCGGCCCGCACGGCTGTTGCGCGCCCACGCCAGGCTGGTGGACGAGCATTTGTGCGCGGCCTGGCAAATGCTGGCCATGCCGCCCGGCCTGGCGCTGGTGGCGGTGGGAGGCTACGGGCGCGGCGAGCTATATCCGAAATCCGACATTGACCTGCTGATCCTGCTCCCCGGCGAGCCGGGCGCGGCGTTGCGGCAACGCTTGCAGAAGCTGGTCGGCCTGCTGTGGGACCTCGGGCTGGAAGCCGGCCACAGCATCCGCACCGTGGCGCAATGCGTGGCGGAATCCGCCGATGTTACGGTGCGCACCAACCTGCTGGAAGCGCGCCTGATCACCGGCGCGCGCCCGCTGTTCGGGGAGATGCGGGACACGCTGGCGCGATGCATGGATCGCCGCGCGTTTTATCTGGCCAAGCAGAAAGAGCAGGAACAGCGGCACGCGCGTTTTCTGGAAGCCGACACCAACCTGGAACCCAACCTGAAGGAAAGCCCGGGCGGCCTGCGCGACCTGCATTCCGTGTTGTGGATCAGCCGCGCCGCCGGTTTGGGCAACACCTGGCGCGAGCTGGCTGCCGCCGGCCTGATAACCGCGCAGGAAGCCATCGCCATCGCGCGCCACGAGGCCTTGCTGCAAACCTTGCGCATCCGTTTGCATTATCTGGCCGGGCGCCGCGAAGACCGCCTGCTGTTCGATTACCAGGCTGCCGTTGCGGAGCAGATGGAAATCGCGGGCGCAAAGGAGTCGAGAAACAATAAGTTGGACAATTATGGGTGTGCTGGCGGGATGCGATGCAAGGCGCCAGGCGCGCCGCATGGCCATTCCATGCAAGCGGCTGGCAACGCCGCAACGCGCCCGTCAGCGCGGCCAGAATGTTCGAGTTATTGTTTCTCGACTCCCAAGGGCGCGCGCCGCGCCAGCGAGCACCTGATGAAGCGCTTTTACCGCACCCGGCAGGCGGTGCTGCTGCTCAACGCCGTGCTGTTGCAGAACCTGCGCGCGCGCCTGTTTCCGGAAGCGGGCATGACAAACCCGCTCAACGCGCGTTTCGTGACGCGCGACACCCTGCTGGAAACGCGCGATGAAATGTTGTTCGAGCGCGAACCGGAGGCGATTCTGGAATGCTTCCTGCTGCTGGCGCAACACCCGCGCCTGACCGGATTTTCCGCCTCCACCCTGCGCGCGCTATGGCGCGCACGTCGCAAAATGGATGCGGCCTTCCGGCGCAATGCCGGCAACCGCGCGCTGTTCCTGGAAATCCTGCGCCAGCCGCAAGGCATCACGCACACGTTGCGGCGCATGAACCAGCTCGGCATCCTGGGGCGCTATTTGCCCGCTTTCGGGCGCGTTGTCGGGCAAATGCAGTACGACCTGTTTCATGTTTATACCGTGGATGAACACATCCTGATGGTGGTGCGCAACCTGCGCCGCCTCAATCTTGCCGCCCATGCCCACGAACACCCTTTGTGCAGCAAGCTGATCCATGATTTTGCCCGCCCCGAAGTGCTGTACATCGCCGGCCTGTTTCACGACATCGCCAAGGGGCGCGGCGGCGACCACTCGGCCCTGGGCAGGGCGGATGCGGCGCGCTTCTGCAAGGCGCACGGCCTGAGGCCGGAAGATGCCGAGCTGGTGGCGTGGCTGGTGGAGCATCACCTCACCCTGTCGGCCACGGCGCAGAAACAGGATCTTTCCGACCAGGACGTGATCGCCGCTTTCGCCGCCAAAATTCCGAACGACCGCTATCTGGTGGCGCTGTACCTGCTCACCGTGGCGGACATCTGCGGCACCAGCCCGAAAGTCTGGAATGCGTGGAAAAGCAAACTGCTCGAAGATCTGTTCCGGGCGACGCGCCGCTACATGATGGGCGGCAAAAGCGCCGACCAGGTGGGAGATATCCGCGCGCGCGCGCGCGAAATCCTCAACCTGTACGCGATGGATCCGGAGGCCCACGAAATGCTGTGGGCGCAGCTCGACGCGGAATATTTTCTGCGCCACGAACCGGACGAAATCGCCTGGCATACCCGCTTGCTGGCCCGCCGCGCCAACAGCGCAACCCCCGTGGTCAAAGTGCGCCTGAGCCGCATCGGAGAGGGCCTGCAAGTAATGGTGTACTGCCCGGATCAACCTTACTTGTTCGCGCGCATCTGCGCTTTTTTCGAGCGGATGCGCTACAACATCATGGAAGCCAAGATTCACACCACCCAGCACGGCTATGCGCTGGACAGTTTTTTAGTGATGGGTACGGGCCATACCGAAATGGCCTACCGCGACGTGATGAACTTCATCGAGTACGAGCTGGCGCAAAAACTTGGCGGCCAGGAGGCCCTGCCCACACCCCAGTCAGGCAGGGTAAGCCGCCAGCTCAAGCATTTTCCCATCGCGCCGGAAGTCCGCATAGAAGCCGACGAAAAAGGCCGTTTCATGATGTCCGTCGTCGCGGGTGACCGGCCCGGCCTGCTGGCGCGCATCGCCTATGTGCTGGCGCGCCACCACATCAACCTGCGCAGCGCCAAAATCAACACGCTGGGGTCGCGCGCCGAAGACACTTTCCACATAAACGGCGCATCGCTGGCCCAACCTAGCGCCGTTGCCCTGCTGCGCGAAGAGCTGTTGCGGCAAATCGCGTGAAGGGGCCGCCGGTTATCCCCAGGGTAAAGTTGTTCTCGCAAATTTGTTTTATAAATCAACAGATGAATGACTTTCCCCCCCCGGTCAATCTTAAAGAAACGTAGGGCGGATAAGCGCTGCGCTTATCCGCCCTACAAGCTTTCTTCGTCGGGTATCGGGAATGCCCGCAACCGGGTGGCAAGTTTCAGGCCCTGCCAGGCGGCTCCTCCTTCAACCGGCGGCGGGGCATCCGGCAACGCGGCTGAGGCCTGATTCTGCGGTGCCGGCAATGCCCTGACATCTGCCGCTGCCCGCATTTCCACGCTCGCTGCCGCAGGCTGCGCCGCCTTCGCCATCGCCTCACCCGTGGTCGGCGCGGAGAAATCCGGCGCAAGCGGCGACAGCACCGCCAACCCGAACAGCAGCGATGCGAGCAGGGATGCCCGGGTTAGCGAATTGCGCCGATCCGCCTTGCGCAGTCTCTCCAGGAGCCGCCCGGTCTCCGCCTCCGCATTGGCCTGCCGGATTTCTTCGCACAATCCTGCCGCAGAAACCCGGTGGAACTCCTCGCGCGCCTGCAATGCCAGCGCCACTTCCTTCTGCAACCGCGCCTTTTCCTGCAAGGCAAGGGTTGCCTGCTGCTGCGCCCGCGTTTTCCCTTCCGCCGCCTCGCGCGCATTCCGCTCGGCCTGCTCCAAGTCGCGCGCCGCCGCCGCCGCCATTTCTTCGGCTGCGATGCGCGCCCCGGTTTCCGCTCCGGCGCGCCGCTCATCATCCAGGCGCGACTGTTGCAGGTCGCGCGCGCGCGCCTCCGCAACGCATCTGGATTGCGCGCTCTCCAGATATTGCCGCTCGATGCGCGCGCTTTCCTCGGCCAGCAACCTGGCCTGCTGTTCGGCGTCAAGCCGCTGGCGCGCCATGGCCGCAGCGCGCGCTTCTGCTTGCAGCTTTGCCTTTTCTGCTTGTGCGGCCTGCTCCACGGTATCGGCGTGCAGCCTGGCCATGTTCCGGGCACGGATTTCAGCATCTTCTTTCTCTCTGGCCGAAGCCAATGCTTGTTCCGTCAGTTTCAGCCTGGCTACCGCAGCATCCCTGGCTCGTGTTTCCGTGGCTATGCGTTCGTTATCCGCCTCGATCGCCTGTAATTCTGCGCCCATGCGCGCCCCGATTTCGGCAATCGCGCGATTCTCGGTTTCCGCGCGCGCCAGCGCCACGCGCGCGGCTTCTTCCTGTTCCGCGGTGCGCTGCATGGCGGCGGCGCAGGCCTGGCGTTCCGCCTCGACGCATTCGCGGGCCGCTCCGATGGCCGCATTGGTTGCCGCCAGTTTTGCCTCTTCGGCCTGGCGCGCCGCAACAGCCAGTTCGGCGCGTTGCCGGGCGGCCTGCGCCAACTGCTTCTCGGCCAGGATTCCGGCTTGCGTTTCCTGCGCCGCCAGCCGGTCCGCCGCCAGCCGCGCCAGCTCGGCATCCGCCAGTTCTCGCTGCAAGCGCGCTTTCTCGTTTGCCGCCTGCCCGGCTTTTGCGGCCATTTCCGCGCGCCTGCCGGCCTCTGCCACGGCTTCCGCTTCGGCCCGCAACTGGATTTCCATGCCGCGAGCGGCGAGCATTTCCGCTTCGGCGCGCTGCTGCGCGAGCGCGATCAGATCCCGCTCTGCCTCCAGCTTGCATTGCGCGGCTTGCCTGGCCCGCGTTTCCGCATCCAGCCGCTCGTGCGCTTCCAGCTCTGCCTGCCGCATCAGCGCGTTGGCTTCTTCCCGTTCCCGCGCGGCCTGCTGTTCGATTTCCGCGCGGGCCGCAAGCCAATCCTGCACTTCCTGTTCCATGCGACGGCTCTGCTCGTCCGCAGCCCTGCTCCGCTCTTCCTTTTCCGCGCACGCTTTCCGGCAAGCCTCGGCCGCTTCGATTGCGCGGGCTTCCGCCTCGATACCGGCATCGGCCCGCTCTTTTGCCTGACTTTCCGCCGCCGTGCGCTGCTGCGCCAGATCAGCCGCATGGCGCTCCGCATCGGCGCGCGCCAGCGCGACCCGTTCCGCTTCCATCTCGGCTGCCGCGCGCGCCTGGCTCTCGGCCAGCGCGGCGGTTTCGGCGCGCCGCCGCGCCTGCATTGCCTCGATGGCGGCCATCTCGGCTTTGGCCCTGGCATTGACCTGCGCCAGCGCCTCTTTTTCGGCATGGGCCCGCTCTTGTATCGCTCTGGTGATTGACTCTTCCACGCCGTTTTTTTCCTGCGCCAGCAAAATCGCTTCCCGTTCGAGCCTGGCGCGGTTTTCCGCTGCTGCGCGCGCCTGCTGTTCTGCGGCCAGGCGCTGCTCCGCCGCTTGCTGCGCGTCCTGTTCCGCGCGATTTTTCGCTTCGACCTGCTCCGCCAGATCGCTCTCGTAGCGCGCTTTTGTCTGGGCGACCGCGCGCGCGCGCGCTTCCGCGCGCATTCTTGCCTGCAGCGCGAGCTGCGCTTCGATTTCCGCCTCCATGCGGGCGTGCGCTTCCTGGATAGCCGCCGATTCGGCAGCGTTTTCCTCCGGTTGCGCGGCAACCAGGCGGATTCTGTTTTGTGGTGCTGACATGATTTGCCCCATTCGCGTATCCGTGCCGGACGGAGTGGCACGACGCTACGATAGCAATTCGGCCTGCCAGACAAGCCCGGAATAGAAGCAGGAAACGGGGTCATTTATCCCGAACCCGGCCACATGGCCAAAAAGGCACGCCCCCTTTCGGCAAGCCATCGGCGGAACGGGCCGTAGTGCCCATTTTTTGCAGATAGGCGTTACAATAAGGCGTTAATAATTATTATAAAATCCGGGAGATCTGCTCACCCGTTTCACTGGTGGGTTCTGTTTTTTGCCGGCGCGCAATGCATCTTCAAAATTCTTCATCCGAGCCGATGCACAATGTAATCAAATAACATGCTGACAAAACTCGGCAAATACGACATCAAGCGTGAGCTCGGCAAGGGCGCCATGGGCATAGTCTATGAAGGATTCGACCCCTTCATCGAACGCACTGTCGCGATCAAGACGATCCTCAAGTCCATGCTCGACAGCGCCGAGGCAAAGGACATGCTCAGCCGCTTCCGCCGCGAAGCCCAAGCGGCCGGACGCCTCACCCATCCAAACATCGTCTCCGTTTACGAATACGGCGAAGACCAGGACATGGCGTTCATCGCCATGGAATTCGTTCACGGCAAGGAGCTGAAAAAATATTTCGAGGCCGAAGAACGCTTCCACATGAAGGACATCGTGCGCCTCATGACGCAGCTTCTCGATGCCCTCGAATATTCCCACAACCGCGGCGTGGTGCACCGCGACATCAAGCCGGCAAATATCATCATCACTGAAGACAGGCAGTTGAAGGTTGCGGATTTCGGCATCGCCAAAATCGAATCCTCCCAACTCACCCAGGTCGGCACCGTGCTCGGCACACCCACTCACATGTCGCCCGAGCAGTTCATGGGCCTCGCCGCGGATCGCCGCAGCGATATTTATTCTTCGGGTGTCATTCTCTACCAGTTCCTCACCGGCGAACGGCCATTCACCGGCAGTGTGATCACCATCATGCACAAGGTGCTGAATCAGGAACCGGTGCCGCCGTCCACGCTCAACTTCAATGTCTCGAAGGCTCTCGATGAGGTGGTAAAAAGGGCCATGGCAAAGCGCCCGGAAGATCGTTTTCAAACCGCCCGCGAATTTGCCGAAGCATTGCGGGGCGCCGCCGAAGGGGAGATGACCGCCATTACCGGAGCCGGAGCCGCGCCGGATGAGACGGTGATCTCCGCAGATGGGGATATTGCCTCGCAATCCGGAACCGCCGCCGAAATCAACCAGGAAGAACTCGATCTTTGGAAGCGCCTTCAAAGCAGCACCCGCATCCCGGATTTGCAGCTTTACCTGAACAAATACCCCGATGGCACTTTCACCGACCTCGCAAAATCGAAGATCGCCGCACTGGAAAAAAACCAGCTCGATCGCAGGGGAGCGAACCGGGCGCAACTGGCGGAGGCTGACGCTGAAGCCGATTCTTCCCAGACCGAAATCAACTTCTGGCGCCGCATCAAAGCCAGCGCCGATCCAAAAGACTTCGAGGCTTATCTCGAAACATATCCCAAGGGGCATTTTGCGGAGCTTGCCAAACTGAGACTCGGTTCCTTTGGTAAAGCCGGGCCTTCCGGCAAGGAACGGGAGAATAAGCCTGCCGCAGAAACGCGGGTGATTCCCCCGCCGTTCGCGGAAAAAGAAGCGCTGCAGGCTCCCGGGAAGGAGGGGAAAAAACTTCCATGGGCCGGCATCGCTGCCGGTGTGCTGGCTATTGCGGGAGCCGGCGTGGCATGGTTCGCCCTGAAGCCGCCCCCGGCGCCGCCGCCGGAAACTGTGGCAAAACCCGCGCCGCTGTCGGCTGAAGCTCAGGCGAGGGCTGATGCCGAGAAAGCCAAACAGGAAAGGGAGAAATTGCAGCAGCAAATGGCGGATCTGGTCAAGCTGGAGCAAGAAAAGCTGGCGTTGGCCAAGCTGGAAAGAGAAAAAATAGAGAAAGCCAACCTGGAAAAAGAAAAGGCGGACAAAGAACTGGAAGAGAAGGTCAAGCAGGAACAGGAGCTGATAGCCAAGATCAGGGAAGAGACCCTGCGGGAACAGGAACGGGCAGCGAAAGCCAAGCTGGAAGGCGAAAGACTGGAGAAAGCCAGGCTGGAAAAAGATAGATTGGCCCAGGAAAAAGAGAAATTGGCTCAGGAAAAAGAGAAATTGGCTCAGGAAAAACTGGCCAAGGAAAAACTGACAGCCGCGCAATTAGCCGCCAACGCCGAGAAGATCAGACAGGAAAAAGAAAAAGCGGACAAGGAAAGGGCGGCAGCGGAGAAGGAAAGGGCGGCAGCGGAGAAGGCCAGGCTGGAACTTGAAAAAGCCGAGCAAGCCAGACTGGCAAAAGAGAAGGCGCTCAGAGCCGAGCAGGAACAGGCCCTGGCGAAACTGAAAGCTGAAAGAGAAGCTGCCGCAGCCAAGGCTGCGGAGGCCAAGACGCGCGCAGAGGCCGAAAAAGCTGCGGCGAAAGCCCGCGCCGAAGCAGATGCCATAGCCGAGAAAAAACGCATTCTCGAGGCCAAGGCAGAGGCAGAGGCCGAGAAGTCGAGACTGGAAGCGGAGGCAAAAGCAAAGGCCGACGCGGAAGCATCAGCGGCGGCCAAGACAAAGGCTGCTGCTGAAAAAGCGGCGGCGGATAAAGCAAAGGCCGACGCGGAAGCCGCCGCAGCCAAGGCAAGGGCCGATGCGGATGCCGAAGCAAAACGCAAGGCAGAAGCAGAAAAGGCCAAGGAGGCCGCTGCGCCTCCAGCGGCGCCAAGCGCGGTCGCGGCGGGCGACCCGGCAGAGCTGTATCAGCATGGCCTGAGGGAAGAGGGCAAGGGCAACATCGCCGCCGCAATGAAACTGTTCAAGGATTCCGCCAGTGCGGGTTACGGTCCGGCGATGAAAAAACTCGGCGACATTTACGGCGTAGGCAATGACGCCGTACCCCGCGATTATGCGGCCTCGATCAAGTGGTACAACAAGGCCAGGCAAGCCGGCATGGCCCTCGATGCCAACATAAAGCGCTGATGCCGCTCGGCGGGGCATCGTTACGCGCCATTCTGTTTGGCGTTTTCGTTGCATTCTCGCGGGCGGCCATCGCCTTTGACCCGATAGTCAGCATCGTCGGCATGGGCATCTCGACCTCGATGGATGCGCGCACTGCCGGTGAAGTCAAGAACGATATCCAGATTGATGTCGCGTTGACGAAAAAACTGCTGGATCACAAAGGCGACGACTTCAAGAATGTTTCCGCGCTCGTTTTCGCGCAGCATGTCGTGCTGATCGGCTATGCCAGAAACGGCAGCGTCAGACGGCAAGCCGGAGCGCTGGCCAAGCCGGACAAGCTCATCCGTTCGCTCAGAAACGACATCCTTATCGGGAAACCGGACGGCAATTTCGGCGCCAACCTCGTCCTCGACAAAAAAATCGGCCTGGCGCTGACGGCAGCCAGGGGGATAAGCTCGGTCAACATGCGCTGGAAAGTATATGGCGGCGCGGTATTCCTCGCGGGTGTCGCGCAAAGCCCGGAAGAGGCCAGGCTTGCCGCCGCCACCATCCGCAGCCTCGGCGGGGTCAAGAAGCTCCGCCCGCATCTGAGGATCGTCAGAAAAAAGAAGTAAACCCCGACCGCTATCCGGTTTGAATCGGCAACGCCCGGCTCCCGGAGAGCTTTTTCAACAGCCTGTTAAGGTATAATCCGCGCCCTTATGCTAATACTTCGCGGACTCCACTCTCCAGACAGGCAGCCGATCGCGCTGACCATCGGTAATTTTGATGGCGTGCATCTCGGCCATCAGGCCCTGCTCGACCAGTTGCATGATGCGGCGCGGTCGCGCGGCCTGCCGGCTGCCGTGCTGGTATTCGAACCGCACCCGCGCGAATTCTTCACCCCGCAACAGGCGCCGACGCGGCTGACCAACATGCGCGAAAAGCTGGAACTGTTCGCGGGGCTGGGCCTGGATCGCGTGCATGTGTGTCATTTCAACAGCGATTTTGCGCAGATGAGCGCGTCCGACTTCATCCATGCGCTGCATGAAAAACTGTCAGTGCGATTTGCCCTGATCGGCGACGATTTCCGTTTTGGCAGCGGTCGCAGCGGCGATTTTGCGCTGATGGAAAAAGTCGGCGCGCAGCACGGTTTTGCGGTGCAGGCCATGCACAGCGTGCTGCATGACGGCATACGCATTTCCAGCACGGCGGTGCGCCTCGCGCTGGCGGAAGGGAAAATGGATGTGGCGCAACGCTACCTGGGGCGCCCCTACAGCATCAGCGGGCGCGTGGAACACGGCGACGGCATGGGCAAACGGCTCGGCTTTCCCACCGCCAATATCCAGTTGAAACACAACCGCCCGCCGCTGTCCGGCATTTTCGTGGTGCGGGTGCAGGGCGACGGCATGGGACCGATGCAGGGCGTGGCGAGCCTGGGCGTGCGCCCGACGCTGAGATCGGACGGCAAAGCGGTGCTGGAAGTGCATGTGTTCGATTTTTCCAGCGAGATTTACAACCGGCACATGCGCGTGGATTTTCTGCACAAGCTGCGCGACGAGGAAAAATACCCCGATGTGGAAACGCTGAAGCGGCAGATTGCGCTGGATGTAACGAATGCGAGGCAATGGTTCAAGCAACATGGCTGATTGCCGCGCATCCGCCGCTCTTCGGGCGGTTCTGGCGCAGCGCTTGGCCCGATACATGCCGGATGCGGATTGAGGGGCTGGCTTCCCCGAGGAATTCAGGGGCACCTCTAAAAATCCAAACTCCGTCGCGATACTGCGTTGCTCAAGAAATTTTAACGCTTACATATCAAACATATGCGGCGCGCTAAAATTTCTCTCGCGCCTTGTCTCGCTTAGGATTTTGAATTTTTAGAGGCGCCCTCAGGATGAATTTCACCGTGTACGCCCGCGATGGCCTCGCCCGCCGCGGGACCTTGCGGCTTGCCCACGGCAGCGTCGAAACGCCCGCTTTCATGCCGGTCGGCACCTACGGCACAGTGAAGGCGATGTCGCCGCAGGAGCTTGCAGAGATCGGCGCGCAGATCGTGCTCGGCAACACTTTCCATCTGTGGCTGCGCCCCGGCCTGGAAGTGATCGCGGCACACGGCGGCCTGCACCGTTTCATGGGATGGGACGGGCCGATCCTCACCGATTCCGGGGGGTTCCAGGTGTTCAGCCTGGGTGCGTTGCGCAAGATCACCGGGGGCGGCGTGGAGTTCCGCTCGCCGGTGAACGGCGACAAATGTTTCCTCTCGCCGGAAGAGTCAATGCGCATCCAGCGCGCGCTCAACTCCGACATCGTGATGATCTTCGACGAATGCACGCCGTATCCGGCAGACGAGCGGCAAGCCGCCGCCTCGATGCGCCTGTCGCTGGGCTGGGCGGAGCGCAGCAAGCAGGCGCACGAGGGAAACGCCAATGCGCTGTTCGGCATCGTGCAAGGCGGCATGCACGAACAACTGCGCGACGAATCGCTACGCGAACTGATAACTATCGGTTTCGGCGGCTACGCCATCGGCGGGCTGTCGGTGGGAGAACCCAAGGAGGATATGCTGCGCATCCTCGCTCACACCGCGCCGCAGTTGCCGCAAGACAAGCCGCGCTACCTGATGGGCGTGGGCACGCCGGAAGACATCGTGGCGGCGGTGGCGCAGGGGGTGGACATGTTCGATTGCGTGATGCCGACGCGCAACGCGCGCAACGGCCACCTGTTCACCCGCTTTGGTGACGTGCGCATCAAGAACGCGCAATATCGCCTGGACACGCGCCCTCTGGACGAACAATGCAACTGCACTACCTGCCGCAACTTCACCCGCGCCTATCTGCACCACCTGCACCGCCTCAACGAAATCCTCGGTGCGCGCCTGAACACCATCCACAATCTGCATTATTACCAGCAACTGATGGGCGAAATCCGGGCCGCCATTGCGGCGGGCGCGTTCGGCGCCTTCGCGGCGCGCTTCAGGTTGCAGCGCGAAAAAATACCTGGCACACAAGGTTGACGGGTTTGCGCATCGCATTCCGGATAGCCGACCGCAAGGGGCAAACGGGTGCGGCAACGGCTTTGCAGGCATCCCGCGTCACGGTTTCCGGGATGCCGATGTTCACCCTGTCTGGCTGAAACACGTCCCGCGAATTCTTCCGGCTCGCCCGTTCCGGGATCATCCGCGGCCTGCCTGACGGCTGCCGATCGGCACGTAGTCGCGCCTGGTTGCTCCCCGGTACAACTGGCGCGGACGGCCTATCTTGTGGTCGGGTTCGGCGATCATTTCGTTCCACTGCGAGATCCAGCCCACGGTGCGCGCCACGGCAAAAATCACCGTGAACATGTTGACGGGGATGCCCAGCGCACGCAGCACGATGCCGGAATAGAAATCCACGTTCGGATACAGCTTGTGTTCGATGAAGTATGGGTCGCTCAGGGCGACGCGCTCCAGTTCCATCGCCAGTTCGAACAGCTTGTGGTTTTCCAGCTTGAGTTCCCCCAGAACCTCGTAACAGGTCTTGCGCATCACCGCAGCGCGCGGATCCATGTTCTTGTAGACGCGGTGGCCGAAACCCATCAGGCGGTATTTCTTGTCTTTCACGCCCTGCACGTATTCCTTCACGCGCGAGATGTCGCCGACCTCTTCCAGCATTTTCAGCGCGGCCTCGTTGGCGCCGCCGTGCGCAGGCCCCCACAGCGCGGCGATGCCGGAAGCGATGCAGGCGAACGGGTTCGCCATGCTCGACCCGGCCAGGCGCACCGTCGAGGTGGAGGCGTTCTGCTCGTGGTCGGCGTGCAGGATGAGAATGCGGTCCAGCGCGCGAACCAGCAGCGGGTTAGGCTCATAATCCTCGGTCGGGGTGCCGAACATCATGTACATGAAATTTTCCGCATAGCCGAACCTGTTCTTCGGGTACATGAACGGCGCGCCGGTGTAGTACTTGTGAGCCATCGCGGCAAGGGTCGGCAGTTTCGCCAGCATGCGCATCGCGGAGATCTCGCGGTGGCGGGGATCGTTGATGTCCAGCGAATCGTGATAAAACGCCGACAGCGCCCCCACCACGCCGACCATCACCGCCATCGGGTGCGCATCGCGGCGGAAGCCGGAATAAAAGCGCACGATCTGCTCGTGCACCATGGTGTGGTGCGTGACGATGTCCCTGAATTCAGCCGACTGCGCGGCATCCGGCAAACCGCCGTTCAGCAGCAGATAGCACACTTCGAGAAAATCGGAATGCTCGGCCAGTTGTTCGATCGGATAGCCCCGGTAATACAGCAGCCCGGCATCGCCATCAATAAAGGTAATATTCGAGGTGCAACTGGCCGTGGCGAAAAACGCGGGATCATAGGTAAACACGCCCAGCTTGCTCAGGTTGTGGATATCAATCACGTCCGGGCCAAGCGTGCCGGACAGGATCGGCAGCTCGATGCTCCTGCCGTCATCCAGCGTCAATGTTGCGATGCGTTTGCTTTCCATGAGTTTCCTCCCGGCATTAGCGGGCCGAATGCCCGTAGTCCCCGCAGGGGCGAATTCATTCGCACATCGCATTTGTGCTGGTTAAATTCGCACCTGCCAATCAAATCGCCCTGATCTTTTCCAGCAATGCCTGACGCTCGCCCGGCGCCGCTTCCAGCCTGCCGGCAATCATGTCCCACAGCGGATTATCCGGCATATCCAGCAGTTCATCGAATGCGGCCTGCTGCGCTTCATCCAGCCCCGCGTAGCGCTGTTCGACGAAGCGGCCCAGCACGATGTCCAGCTCCAGCAAGCCGCGACGGCAGCGCCAGCGGATGCGTTCCATTTCTTTCATGCGGGCTCCGGCTTATTCATACCGCCCGCTTTACCATCAAGTCCTTGATTTTTCCGATGGCGCCGGTCGGGTTCAATTCCTTGGGGCATACGTCCACGCAATTCATGATGGTGTGGCAGCGGAACAGCCGGTAAGGGTCTTCCAGATTGTCCAGCCGTTCGCCGGTGATCTGATCGCGGCTGTCGGCGATGAAACGGTATGCCTGCAACAATCCTGCGGGGCCGACAAACTTGTCCGGGTTCCACCAGAACGAAGGGCATGCGGTGGTGCAGCAGGCACAAAGGATGCACTCGTACAAACCATCCAGTTCGGCACGCTGCACGGGCGATTGCAAACGCTCGGTTTCCGGCGGCGGATCGTTGTTTACCAGATACGGTTTGATCGAATGGTATTGCTTGAAGAACTGCGTCATGTCCACGACCAGATCGCGGATTACCGGCAGGCCGGGCAAGGGGCGCAGTTCGATCGGCTGCTTCAGGCCTGACAGCGGCGTGACGCACGCCAGGCCGTTGCGCCCGTTGATGTTCATCGCATCCGAGCCGCACACCCCTTCGCGGCAGGACTTGCGGTAACTCAAGCTGTCGTCCCGCTCCTTGAGCAGCGCCAGCGCGTCCAGCAGCATTTTGTCGCCCGCCTCGATGTCCAGTTCATAACCCTGCATGGTCGGTCGGGCGCCGGCTTCCGGGTTGTAGCGGTAGATTTTGAATTTCATGGCTGCTTTCCCGTTTCACAAACAACACGTGCTTTGCCATTGAGCCACATATTGAAAGATCAATCAACGGCAGGAACGGTTCCAGCCGGATTGGCTGGGGAAAGCGGCCTAACGGTCATGGCGCAGGCCACCCCAATAAATGAATCGTCTGCGCCCTGACCGTTGGCCGTTCCTCGAAACTTCGGCCTTTGGCCTCGTTTTCCCTCACTCTACTCTCCCGGAGGGAAGTTGATCATAGAAGGGTGGGCTGGAGCGTGGACAGCAGATGCTGCATGGCCAGCAGCGCGTGGATTTCCGATGCGTTGAACCACAGGCCGGGCAAGCTGTAGTGCTTCGCTGCTGCCGCATCTTCGGCGAAGCGGTAGCCGCGCCGCGCCCTGTCCCACGTGATCGGGGCGTGGAGCCGGTCCTTCCTGTAATCCGGATAGCGCTTCAGGGTTGCCGGCGAAACCCCCGGTTCCTCCAGAAAAATCGCCGTCGGCGCAATACGCCGCTCGTGCAGCAATTGGTCAATCTTGTCGCGCGGTGCGATCCATCCCGCGATTGTATCCCCGGCAGGCTGGCGTGCGGTGGAAATTGGCCGCCGGCCATGATTCCCATAAGGTGCGCGGCTCTTACGGCAACTCTAATTTTTCCCTCAATTCGGCGATGATGGCCGGATCGAATGGCATGTTGGTATGACTGCTTCTCCGTTCAAAATCCAGCAGCAGGGCTTCGACCATTTCGCGGCCATCACGGGTTTTGACGGCCTGCATGGGCGTCTTGCCGCCGAGGGCGGGGAGGCTGGTTTCCGGCCAAGTGCTGAAGTGCCGGCGCAGGTGCCCGGCGATCTGCGCCCGGATTTCCGGGCGGCTGTTCAGCTCTTCCTGCTCTTTCCGGCGCTGCCGGGAAGCTGCCGTTTCACCTTGCTCTTTCTCGCGCGCCAGCAGGGATTGGAGCGATTCGATCACGGTGGTTTTATAGCATGCACCGGGCAGCATCTTTTCGACGAGGGTGCGGATTTTTTGCGCGCGGTTTTCGGAGTTGACCTCGATGGTCATCCCGTTTCCCTCTATCTCGATGTGGCCGAGGACGGTGCTGTCCCACGATTGGTGTTTCTCGTTGCCTTTTTTCTGCCAGGAAAACTCGACCTTGCGCAAATTGCCGGATGCATCGGATTCGGCATCCGCCAGCAATTCTTCCGCCGTGCCGGTCAGGCACAGCGGGCTGAGCGCATCGAAGGCCGCGCGCGGCGACTCGATTCCGTACACGAGGCGGTGGGGCAACAGGGGGTCGCCGTCGGTATTCTGCAACTGCGGCATGGGCGGGTTGAGCAGGCGGTCAACGATGTCGTGGTAGATGTCCAGCATTTCGTAGCGGTATTCCCTGAGCACTTCAGGTGTAATCGTCTTGTTGCGGCGCTCCATTTGCTTGCGCAGTTCCAGGACGGCGCCTTTTTCCATGGGCGGGAACATGAAGGGCGCGCAGGCTTCGAGCATGGTGACGCCGTCCATAACCACCAGCTTGCCGAACAGGATGTCGCCGGCCCGCGATTGCCGCGAGCCGGAGTGCTCCGTCACCTCCATCTCTTTGCCGGTGAAGATGTCGCGCGCGGTGAAGCCCGCGCCCGGGCGGACGGAAAGGATGTCGCAAAAGCTGAACGGGCTCGCGCAGCATTGTTCGATGTAGCGGGCGAGCAGCGGGTCGAGCTGGCGGCCCTTCTTGTCCAGGTAGGCCCGTCCCACCGTGATTCTGTCCTGCGCCTCGCGTTTCACCGCAGTGTCGTGGTTATAGGGCAGCCATTCGTAAAAGAACCAGGGCATGAAAACCGGCATGTGCGGCGTGTCCATGGTGAACGGCCCATCCTGCTCATCCTCCCGATGCGGCATGAAATCGTCCCATGCTTCCGGCAGCGCCTCCCTGCCGAAATGAGCGGTGGCGAATTCGAGCATCCGCATGGGCGAACCTTCGATGGCGCGGCGTATCCTGCGCCACAGAAATTCGTTCTCCGGCGGCGCCTGCTCCGCCATCAAACAGCACTGCTTGTATTTTTTCCCGCTGCCGCAGGGGCAGGGGTCGTTGCGTCCGGGTTTCATTTTATTTTCCTCGGTTGAGAGCATACCGTTTGCGGGAAAAGCAATGCGGGCGCAGATTCTCCCTCACCCGTGCGTGGCTGTTGCCGCTTCAGCGGCTCTACAACCACGGCCTACCCCTTGCGAGTGCAACCACTACCCGTAAACCTCAAGCCAGGAAGGGTAGCGATTGATGCGGTTTGCAGGCTCACCACATCCTGCGGCCCTGTACTCCGCTCCGGTTCATGGGAATCAATTCTGGCGAAAAATTGGCGGCTGCGGTCTCTCACTTCTTGGACGGTTCGCTTCCAATTTCGCAGGGTGGTCTCAAAACCGGCCCGATGCTGGCCGGCGCACGGGCTTCGCATCTTCGCTACGCCGTGCCCCCCACCGTCAGCCCGTCTATCCTTACCGTCGGCTGCCCCACGCCGACCGGCACGCTCTGGCCTTCCTTGCCGCAGGTGCCGACACCCGGATCGAGGGCCATATCGTTGCCGATCATGGAAACCCGGGTGAGCGCTTCGGGGCCGCTGCCGATCAGCGTCGCGCCCTTCACCGGGCAGGTGATCCTGCCGTTCTCGATCAGGTACGCTTCGGTGGTGGAGAACACGAATTTGCCGCTGGTGATGTCCACCTGCCCGCCGCCGAAATTGGCGGCATACAAACCGCGCTCGACCGAGGCGATGATCTCCTGCGGGTCCTTGTCGCCGTTCAGCATCATGGTGTTGGTCATGCGCGGCATCGGCAGGTGCGCGTAGGATTCGCGCCGCGCGTTGCCGGTGACCGGCACGCCCATCAGGCGCGCGTTCAGCGTATCCTGCAAGTAGCCCCTGAGCACGCCGTCCTCGATCAGCACGGTGCGCTGCGCCGGGTTGCCTTCGTCATCCATTTGCAGCGAGCCGCGCCGATTGATGATCGTGCCGTCGTCCACCACGGTCACGCCCCTGGCGGCGACGCGCTGGCCGATGCGCCCGGAAAAAGCGGAACTGCCCTTGCGGTTGAAGTCGCCTTCCAGCCCGTGCCCGACCGCTTCGTGCAGCAGGATGCCGGGCCAGCCGGAACCCAGCACCACGGTCATGGCGCCCGCCGGTGCCGGCTGGGCATCCAGGTTGGTCACGGCCTGATGCACCGCTTTGGCGGCGTAGTCATGCAGCACCGCGTCGCTGAAATAAGCGTAGTCAAAACGTCCACCTCCGCCGGCGGAACCTTGCTCGCGGCGGCCCGAGCTTTCCACGATAACCTGCAAGGATAGGCGTACCAGCGGGCGGATGTCGGCGTTCATCAGGCCGTCGCTGCGCGCCACCAGCACGATTTCATATTCGCCCGCCAGCCCCGCCATCACCTGGGTGACGCGCGGATCGAGCGCGCGCGCGTAGCGTTCCAGCCGCTCCAGCAGCGCGACCTTGCCGCTATCCTTCAGGCTGGCGATGGGATCGTGCGGCAGATACATTTTGCGCTCGTCGCCTGCGCGCAATCCGCCGACGGAACTGCGGGCCGCTTGCTGCGGCGGCACCGGCGCAAATGCGAGCGCGGGCGCGCGCAGCGCCCCGCCCTGCCGCGCAATCGCGCGGGTGGCTTGCGCGGCGCCCTCCAGCGCGGCCAGGCTGATGTCGCCGGAATAGGCGAAAGCGGTTTTCTCGCCGCTCACCGCGCGCACCCCCACGCCCTGGTCTATGCCGAAGCTGCCGGACTTGACGATGCCCTCTTCCAGCGACCAGCTTTCGGCGCGGCTATACTGGAAATACAGATCGGCGTAGTCCACCCGGTGCGCCAGAATCCTGCCGAACACCTGCTCCAGGTGCCGCGTTTCCAGCGCGTGCGGCGCAAGCAGGGACTGTTGCGCGAGAGCGAACACCGTGTCGTTTTTCATGGCTGTGGCCTGTTGAGGGTGCGATGCGAAAGGGCCGGCAAACTGGCGCGCAGGCTGGCCTGGTAGGACGGGTTCACGTCGGCGATCACCACTCCGGAACCCCGCGCCAGGCGATCCAGCACCCGCCCCCACGGATCAACGATCATGCTGTTGCCGTGCGTTTCGCGGCCGCTGACGTGATAGCCGCCCTGCGCGGCAGCCACCACATACGCCAGGTTTTCGATGGCGCGCGCGCGCACCAGCACTTCCCAGTGCAACTTGCCGGTAGTTTCGGTGAAGGCGGCGGGCAACGTGATGATGTCCACGTCCTTCATGGCGCGGAACAGCTCGGGAAAGCGCAAATCGTAGCAGACCGCCAGGCCGATGCGCCCGAAGGGGCTGTCCACCACCACCACCTGCTTCCCCGGTTCGATGGTGCGCGCTTCGTGATAATGCTCGTTGCCGAGGTCGAGGTTGAACAGGTGGATCTTGTCGTAACGCGCCACCAGGCCGCCCGTTTCGTCAAACACCAGGCAACTGTTGCGCACTTTTTCCGGCGCATCCGCCGCCAGCGGAATCGAGCCTCCCACCAGCCATATCCGGTATTCGTGCGCGGCATCGCGCAGGAAGGACTGGATGATGCCGCTGCCGGGCTGCTCGCGCAGCGCCACCTTGTCGTTTTCATGCATCCCCATGATCGGGAAGTATTCCGGCAATACCACCAGGCGCGCGCCCTGGTCTGCCGCCATCGCGATCAGGCGACGCGCTTCGTTGAGGTTGCCCGCGACATTCGGCCCGGAAGCCATCTGCACGGCGGCAACCTTGAACGACTGGGTTTGCGCGGCGATTTTTTTCTGGGTGGAATGACCATCCAACATATTCTGCTTCCGGTTAATTATTGTCTGCTGCGGCGGGTTTGCCCGCCCCCACCTTGACCACATTGGGATTTTCCCAGGTGCCGGTGACATTGTATTCAAACGACACCAACTTATCGAGCGGCTCGCGCAGAAGCTTGTTGACGATGAAGGTGCCGATGCCCACCAGAGGTCCGCCGGTGAACGCGCCCAGCATGGAAACGCTGTTCCCCACCGTGGGCAGGATGCGCACGTTCAGGTTCTGCGTTTCGCGGCCCAGGTCAATCTGGCCCGCCATGGTCACCTTGGCGGCGGAGCCGTCAATCTTGAAATCGCCGGTGGACAGCACGCCCTGCCTGATCTGCGCCGTGCCGGTGATGCTGTCGAAGGCGAAGCCCTCGCTGAACACGTCGGTGAAATCCAGCGTGATGTGCCGGGGCAAAGCCTGCAAGCTCAAAATGCCCAGCAGCTTGCCGATGCCGGGCTTGATTTTCAGGAACTGCCCTTTTCCCGTGTCCAGTTTGAGCGTGCCATCCAGCGTGGCATAGCTGAAATCATCCGGCCCGCCCTGCCAGACGAACGCCCCATCGAGTTTGCCGCTGCCGTTCCTGACGCTGTCCGGGTAACCGGAGCGGGCGAGAATCTTTCCCGCATCGCCGATCTCCAGCTTGAGGTTGACCCGCGTCTGCGCCTTGCCGTCCGCCGCGCCCCATTTGCCGTCCGCCGTCAGCAGGCCGTCGGGATTAGTGATGCGCATGCGCTCCAGCAGCCAGTCGCGCCCGTGGTGCTGCGCCAGCAATTCCATGCGCCCGAGCGGTTTGCCCTTGTAGGTCAGCTCCTCCACCGCCAGATCGAGCGCGGGGAGCTCGCCGCCGGTCGCGCTTTTATCAGCCACTTCTGCGGCAACCGGCTTGCGGGCGGCAGCCTCCTTGTTTCCGCTCTCGCCCTTGTCCAGAAACAGATTCTTCAAGCGCGCATGGAGTTTCCCTTTGTCTTGCCCCTGCCAGATCACCTCGCCGTTCGCTTCCCTGGAAGCCAGTTGCGCGGCAAGTGCGCCATTCTGGTTGCGCGCGTTGATGCGCAGGTCATTCACCTGGTAACCATAGACATCCAGGCTCTGGACCAGCAGTTCCGCACCGGCAAAACCGGTCGGCGCCGTTCCGCCAGACCCGCCCAGCAAAGGCCCCCATCCTTCCAGCGACAGTTTCGGCACGGTGCCGGTGAGCCACACCCCATCCCGCAACTGCAATTTTGGCGTGCCGCCGAAGCTCACTGTGCCGCGCTTGACGATCCAGCCCTCCCCTTCCTCGCGGCGCAGCAATTTTGCGCCGAACAGTTTGCCGTATTGCAGGGAAAGCGTGTCTTGTTGCGCGGTCGCGCTCTTCATCTCGAAGCGCACCGGGACGGTTTCTCCGGCGCCTTTGGCAAATGGCTCCGGCAGAGATGAAGACAGTCCGTCCAGGTTTGAGGTAACCACGACATCGGCCAATTTCTTCTGCACCTGGATTTCCGCTTCCCATTCGCTGCCGCCGTGCAGATAAGCCAACAGCGGGTGCGATGCGGTTTTGCGCAGCGCATCCATGTCGGTCTTGCCGCGCAACCTGGCCTGCACCGCACCGTCCGCGCCGCTCTGCACCGACAGCGTGGCCGGGCCACCGAGGATTTGCGCGCTGGCGTTGCGCGTGCGCAGGGAGGATTCCGTAAACAGCAGTTCCCCGTTTACCTGGCGCAGCGTCGGGACGCCTTCGCCCAGCTCCATTTCGTTATCGGAAAAACGATAGCTGCCGGAAACTTTCGCCGGTTTGCCGCCCTGCAGCGGGACATCCACCATCAGGGCAAGCTTGCCGTTGCCGCGCGCCGCCATGCCGTCGGTGAAACCGTCTATGTAGCCGCGCACCGGGCTTTTCTGGATGAAATCCAGGCCGTGCGCGGTTTCCGCCAGAGCCTCGCCGCGCACCTGCAACAGCAGGTCGGGGCTGGACGTATCCGGCACAACCACGCTCACCTTTTGCAGGCGCGCGCCCACCGTCGCGGCGGACGGCGCGATCACCTCCAGCCGGTTGCCCTGAACCAGCAATTCGGCGGTGATATTTTCCAGGCGCGGCCACTCTCTGGCGTATTCCATTGATACGTCCCTGGCACGCATGCGGATGCTGAAAATGCCTTTCCTGTTTTCGGGGAACGGAAAATCGTTCAGGTCGCCATGCAGGCGCAGGCGGAATTCGGAAGCCTGCCCGCCCAGCAACGCATCGCGTATCCAGGCGTGGGTTTCCTCGCCCAATGCGGCCAGCGGAATGTAGCGGTCGGCATGATGCACGTCGGCGCGCGTCAGGGCGATGGTCAGGTCAATTATGCCAGGGCTCTTCGGCTGTCCGGGGCTGTCCGGCACGGTGCGGTAGCTGCCGAACAGGGTTCCGGCAACGTCGGCGTTGGCGACTGAAACATTGCCGAACTTCACTTCCAACCCATCTTTGCCCGATTGCCAGCCGGACTGCGCGGTGAGCGTGTCGAATTGCAGCGGCTCCGGCATGATGTGCGGCGCATCCACCACCAGCTTTCGCGCATTCAGCGACAGCGTGCCGCCGCGTTCGTTGCCGTCCACTTCGCCGCTCAGCCCGCTGAACCCTGGCAGGCTGTCCGTGCGCCGCAGGGATAGCCTGTCAAATTGCGCCTTGATATCGTAATGGGCCAGCTTGCCCGCTTCGCTCTGCCATTTGGTTTGCAGGCCCGCCACCAGGCCTTGCGGCGCAAACTCGGCGAGCCGTTTCCTCAAGTCCTGCCCCAGCGGCAAATAGTCCGCAAGGCCGGTCAGGCCGGCCAGATCCAGCGTATTGGCGCGCAGTTCGCCGCTGTCCGAGCGCCTGTCCCCGGCCCCGGCAAGGCGCAGGAAAAAGTCGGTTGGCTGCACCGGCAAACCGTTATTCATCTGCAACGAAAATTTGCGCGCGGAAATCTCCATCCCCTGCGCCGACTCCTGCCAATCAAGGCGCCCGCGCAGCGCGCGCAAATCGAGCACCGGCAAATCCTCGCCCAATTGCGCCCGCACATCCGCCAGCACGAGATCGGTTGTCAGCCGGTTGGCCTTTCCCTCCCCGAACTCCATCCAGCCGCGCAACGCCCCCTTGCCGAGCCGGAAACCGGCGGGCAACGGCAACCACGCCCGCCATGCGCCCACATCAACATAATCGAGCTGGGCGAACAACTGGCCGCGCCAGTTGCGCAGATCGTCAAAGCTGTTGCCGTAAAAATCGCCGCGCACGTCGAGCTGCGCGGACAGTTCCGCCGGGGGCAGCGCGCGCACCGCAAAACGGTGGCGCCGCCCGGAAACCGCGATCAGGCCGACCTTCTCCATCAGCCAGTTATCCTCGATGAGCCCGCTATTCTCGACGAGAAGGTTCACCTGATCGAATGCCAGCGGCGCGGCGGCGCGCTGTTCATCCTGCCAGGTAATGCGCGCATCCCGCACCACGATGCGCGCCTGGTGCAACAGCCAGTCGGACAGGTTTTTGTCCGACGGCTCGCCGGACAGCGCCATGCCCGCGATGTACAGCAAGCCCTGCGCATCACGCCTGACCAGCAGGTTCGGGCGATCGAGCTCGATGCTGTGCAAACGCACTTCGCCGGCCAGCAATGTTGCCCACGACACCACGTTATCCACGCGCGGCAGCGCCAGCGCGGTCTGGCCCCGCTTATCCAGGATGCGCACATCGGTGAACGACAGATGGGGGCGGATGCCTTGCCAATCAGCCTCGATCTTGCCGATGGAAACCGGCTGCCCGATGGCCTGGCTGGCGGAAACCGTGATGATGCCGCGATACCGCTCGATGTCCGGCAATATCCAGTAACGCAGCCCCAGCATCAGCCCGGCGCAGGCAAGCGCCACCAGCGCCGTGCCGACCAGCGCGATTCGGGCCAAGTGGCCCAGCCCTTTCCAGGCCAGGCGCAGGGAGGCTCTCAGCATAAGGAACGGTGGCCGGGCGGCCACGCAAGCAAGCTAACGATCATGGCGCAGGCCACCCCGAATGATGAATCGCCTGCGCCACAATCGTCCCCTCACCCCCGTTCCCCCTCGCCCAAAAGGAGAGGGGTACGGTATGCCCTCGCTGCGCGAGATTCACTTTAACCAGGGTGTGCATCGGGAAATAATGAGCCGGTTGAGGCGGTATTTTAACTCCAACAGGCTGCTGAAAGGCTCTGCGGAAGCCGTATTTGCCACGAAAATTGCGTAGCGGGAGGGCTTGCCAACTATCCCCCATTATTCCCGGAGGGGGATAATGGGCCACGGGGTTAATTCTAAGCCGGACGAGTCGGAGCCAAAAATGGAAAGCCGTCTTCTCGTGCTATCCCCACCATTTTCCCCGAACGGGAAAATGAGCCACGGGGCTGAATAAGGAGGGGTTTGTTCCAGCATCAATGGGTGAGCGGTTTCCAGCCGGAATCGTCAAAATAGGTCGCATATTTTTCCAGCGCACCGACCACTTTCACGGCGCCATCCCGGCGCTTCACTTTCTTCAGTTTGCCTTGCATCGCCCCGATGCCTTCGAGCATGTCGGCGAGGATCAGGTGCAATTGCGCGTCGGCTTTCGGATCGAGCTTGCAGTTGCCTGCCATGTATTCCACCTCGCCGTTGATCTTGCCGGCCAGTTCGCCATATTCGGAGTCAGAAAGTTTGCCCTCATGGATGCCGCCCAGTGACGCGGCGATAATATCGCGAATATTTCCCATCGCTTTGCGCAGCGGCTCGTCTATCGCCCATTTCTTGCCGTTGTCGAGCGTGGGTTTGGCGGCGGAACCGTGATGGGAGTGCCCGTGCTTTGCGGGCCCGGCAGCCGGCGCGTTGGCCGTGCCGAGACAAAGCGTCAGCGCGAGAACGGGCAGGGAATGCTTCCGAAACAAAGGCAGCTTCGGGGAACGGTCCTCCGGTTTGCCGGTTTTACCGGGCTCCTGCCGCAGCCTGCCCTCGAATGGGGCTGTCGGGGGCGGGAGCGGCGGAATTGAATTTCCGGAAGCAGGCATAATTTATTCCGCCTGGCTCACACGGTTTTTGCCGCTTTTCTTGGCCTGGTACATGGCCTTGTCGGCGCGCTCGATCATATCTTCCGCTGTTTCTTCCCCGGCGCGCAACGCCACGCCGGCGCTGAAGGTGATCAGCAGCCGCTCGTTGCCGTGCAGAAAGAATTTTCTGGTGAGCTCGCGCTGCAGGCGGGTGATGATTTCTATGGCTTCCGCCAGTTCGGTATCGGGCAGAATGATGAGAAATTCCTCGCCGCCATAGCGCGCCACCGCATCGGTCGGACGCAGGGTGTCCTTGATGACTTTCGTGAGGTGTACCAGCGCCCGATCGCCGACCTGGTGGCCCAGGGTGTCGTTGAGCTGCTTGAAATTGTCTATGTCGAGCATCGCCAGGCTGACCGGGGATTGCTGGCGCTCGGCGCGTTTGATTTCGCGCTCCAGCGTTTCATCCAGCCCGCGCCGGTTGAGCGCGCCGGTGAGTTGGTCCGCATGCACCAGTTCGCTGGTTTGTTCCAGTTCCTGCTCCAGTTGCCGGACGCGCTCTTCGGCTTGTTGAGCCTGCTTGCGGGTGGTGAGCAGTTCCTCGTGCGAGCGTTGCGCGCTGTCCTGGATGATGCGCGTGTCGTGCATGATTTCATCGAGAATCTGGCTCAGCGCGGCGAGATTGTCTGCGCCCCGGATTTTCATGCTGTATCCGATGATTTTGCTGTGGTAGGCGCCGGTAGTTTCGGTCAAGCCGCCCAGGCGGTCAATGAAGGTAGTCATCAGATTCTTGAGGGTGGTCTTGGCATCGCTCAGGCTTTCCTTCAGGAAGCCCTGCTCGATGATGGCGCTGCGCAGGTTGCGTTCCGCATCGGCGATGGTGCGCTTGTCCAGCGGGTGCGCGATGATTTCCTGCAAGGTGGTAATCTGGCCGTGCAGCCATTTGTCTTCGGCGGCCAGTTCGCCGATGTTCTCCACCAGCAGGCGCAACAGGCGTACCACGCCATCCTGAATCTTCGTTTTGTCCTCTGCGCGCAACTCCAGCTTGATCCAGAACTGGCGCAACTGCTTGGCCAGCCTGGTGGCTTGCCCGTGATCTCCGGTGGCGCGCGCCTGCTGGGCCAGCGCCTGTATCTCGCCCGCCAGTTCCGGCTGCGCGCCGAGCGAGCTTTCCAGGGTTTGCGCCAGCAGTTCGCGCAATTGGGCCACCAGCTCGATGCTCTTGATTACGCCCTGGGGCGAGCCCGTTGCCGCCGGTGCGGCTGCGACCGGTTCCAGCACCGCCGGAACCAGATCGTCGGAGCCGGGCGCAAGCGGCGCGCCGGACCAGGAATGCACCAGGGCCTGCAACTTTTCGTACAGCGCATCGGGGTTGCCGGAAAATTTGTTCAGCACGGTTTCCAGGCCGTCTCTCTTGCGCGTGACGGTAATGCCCTTATGCGGGGTTTCCAGTTGCTTGAGCAGGTCGCGGATCAGCTTGGGCCACACCGGAGCGGGCTTTGCCGGGCTGTCCGGCGATCCCTGCGCCGGAGGTGCGACCACCTCCGCCCGCACGCCGGCAGCCCCGCAGATTTCCTGATACACGTGCGCATAGTTGTCGGGCGTCGGGACGATTTTGCGCGCGGCCAGGGTTTTCAGGGTTTCGCGCGCGATGTCGGATGGAGTGTGGTGAGCGGACATGGATGAATTTTGCGGGTTGCTTGCGAGGGAATGACAAAGCCAATGGATTAACCGGGATTATACCAATATAACGCCAACAGCCCGCCCTTCAAAAACCTAACCTTCCTCCTGCTGTTGCAAGGCCCACATTTGCGCATAGATTCCCTGCCGCACCAGCAAATCGCGGTGGGTGCCGCGCTCGACGATGCGCCCTTTGTCCATCACCAGTATCTCCCGAGCATCCACGACGGTGGAAAGGCGGTGCGCGATGACCAGGGTGGTGCGGTCGCGCGCAACGCCGCGCAGCTCGCCCTGTATCGCCTTCTCGGATTTGGAGTCCAGCGCCGAAGTCGCTTCGTCAAAAATCAGGATGGCCGGGTTTTTGAGGATGGCGCGCGCGATCGCCACGCGCTGCTTTTCGCCGCCGGAAAGCTTGAGGCCGCGCTCGCCCACCAGCGTTTCATACCCCTGCGGCAGCGATTCGATGAAGGCGTGGATATGCGCCAGCCGCGCAACCTCCTCCACTTCCTCGCGGCTGGCGCCCGACCGCCCGTAGGCGATGTTGTAATAGATGCTGTCGTTGAACAGCACGGTGTCCTGCGGCACGATGCCGATGGCCGCACGCAGGCTGGCCTGGGTCACCTGGCGGATGTCCTGCCCGTCAACCAGGATGCGCCCCGCGCCCGCATCGTAAAAGCGGAACAGCAGGCGCGACAGCGTGGACTTGCCCGCCCCGCTCGCCCCCACCACGGCGACGGTGTGCCCTGCCGGAATATCAAAACTTACATCGAAAAGGATTTGCCGTTCCGGATCGTAGGAAAAACTTACCCGCTCGAAGCGTATCGCCGCCCGCTCCAGCCTCAGCGGCGCGGCATCCGGCGCGTCCTCGATTTCGCGGCGCTCGCCGAGCAGGCGGAACATTTTTTCCATGTCGGCCAGCGCGTGCTTGATCTCGCGGTAGACGAAACCGAGGAAATGCAGCGGCATGGAAAGCTGCAACATGAACACGTTGACCAGCACCAGATCGCCCAGGGTCATCGTCCCCTTCGCCACGCCGTCGGCGGCCAGCAGCATCAGCGCGGTGATGCCGGCGGCGATGATCGTGCTTTGCCCGGCGTTCAGCGCGGCCAGCGAAGTCTGGTTTTGCACCGCCGCCTTTTCCCATTTGGCGAGATGCGCGTCGTAGTGGTTGGCCTCATAGCCCTCATTGCCGAAATATTTCACCGTCTCGTAGTTGAGCAGGCTGTCTATGGCGCGGGTGTTGGCCTTGGAATCCATGTCGTTCATGGTGCGCCGGAACACCATGCGCCACTCGGTGACCAGCAGGGTGAACGCCGCATACACCACCAGCGTGATGAACGTGATGGCGGCGAACCACGGGTTGTATTTGCCCAGCAGGATGACGGCGACCAGCGTGATTTCCAGCAGCGTGGGCAGGATGTTGAACAGCATGAAGTTGAGCAGGAAGCCGATGCCACGGGTACCGCGCTCGATGTCGCGCGAAACGCCGCCGGTCTGCCGCTCCAGGTGGAAGCGCAGGCTCAGGCTGTGCAGGTGGGCAAATATCTTGAGCGCCACGCGCCGGATGGCGCGCTGCGTCACCTTGGCAAACACCGCGTCGCGCAGCTCGCCAAACAGGGTGCTGCACAGCCGCATCGAACCGTAGCCGACCACGAGGAAAACCGGCACGACCAGCATCGCCTGCGGACGATCCATCGCATCCACGATTTCCTTGAGCACCAGCGGCACCGCCACGTTGGCCAGTTTGGCCAGCACCAGCATCGCCAGCGCCAGCGCCACCCTGGCCTTATACTCCAGCAGGTAGGGCAGCAGAGTGCGAATGGTATTCCAGTCGCCGCGCGTGGAGTGTTCCGGTGAAAAGGGAAGGGAGCGCATTGACTGGATCGAAAAGGCCGGAGATGAGCAGGCGCATTATAGCGGCCCCGCGAGCCGCCCGATGGGGCGGACACGACAAGTTTCCTGCAATGCTCCGTTCGCTTTTTTCGCTGCGCGCTCTTTCCGCTTTGATTTTTCTAAAGATTTTGGTATTCTTGCGGACACAATGAAAATGTGGCTATTCCGGGGGGCGGTGTGCGCAACAAATTTCTGCTGATGGTATTGCTGGGTTGTTCGCTGGCGGCGCAGGCTGCGGCGGGCGATGCGGCAACGCGGATACAGGATGACGAGCTTGCCAGCACGGTGCTGAGGTTCACCTCATCGCCCAAGCTGCGCTCGGCGATTGCCCTGATTTATGACGAAGATGGGCAGGCCCCTTTGTATACCAAGAACGCGGATACGGTCGCGCCTATCGCTTCCATCACCAAGCTGATGACCGCGATGGTGGTGCTGGACGCGCAACTGCCGCTGGATGAGAAAATCCGCATCAGCAGGCAGGACATGGATAAGCTCAAGGGCACCAGCTCGCGCATGAACCCCGGCCTGGAACTGTCGCGCGGCGAGTTGCTCCGGCTGGCTTTGATGTCCTCCGAGAACCGTGCCGCCGCCGCGCTGGCGCGCACCTATCCGGGAGGGGCGGAGGCTGCCGTTGCGATGATGAACGGCAAAGCGCGCGAACTGGGCATGAAGGATACGCAGTTCCGCGACCCCACCGGCCTGCACAGCGGCAACACATCCACCGCGCAGGACCTGGTGAAGATGGTCCAGACGGCGCAACGCTACGACCTCATCCGGGAATACACCACCACTTCATCCTATACCGTGAAGGCGGGGCGCAGGCCGATGCGTTTCAGCAACACCAACCCGCTGGTAAAAAACGCTTCCTGGGATATCGGCGTCAGCAAGACCGGCTACATCAGCGAGGCGGGACGCTGCCTGGTGATGCAGGCCAGGATCAACCAGCGCCCGGTAGTGATCGTGCTGCTCGATTCGTGGGGTTTGCGTTCCCGCATCGGCGATGCCAACCGCATCAAGAAATGGATGGAAAGCGCCGAAGCTCGGACGCACGTCAGCACTCGCCGCAGTTGATGCCTTCCTGCCGGATTAAATCGCGTCAGCGTTTCAGCGCCCACGCCACCAGGGCAACCAGAAACAGTAAAACAAACAGTTCGATGAGCACGGAAATTTGTTCTCGCAAAAAAGCACATTAAACCTGAAAACCTCAGTTGGAAATGGGCCATCCAGGAGCAGCCCCTCATCCCCAGCCCTTCCCCCGGAGGGGGAAAGGAGCAAAACCCCTCCCCCTCCGGGATAACCAGCCGCTTGGCCGCCGTTTTTTGGCGGCTTAGCAGAATGGCTGGTAGTTTCATCAGAGGGGTTGCACCCGCAAGGGGTAGGCCGTGGTTGCCTCGAAGAGGTTCTTGCCCCCTGTGGGGGTAAAGCCGCTGAAGCGGCAACAACCACGCACGGGTGAGGGAAAATCTGCGCCCATGTTGTTTCTCATGCAAGCCGGATACTCTCAACTGCGGAATCCAGGTTAAAACAAAGCGTATGCCAGGAGCCCGCAGGCCGGCGAACAATCACTCTGGCGAAGAACAAGTTCGCCGTGGTTCGATGCGCATCAAGGCTTCTCTTGGCGGGAAACTCCGGCATTAGCTCGCCGCAATCTGGTTCTGTTGTTCTACAACAGAACCAGATTGTCTCTATGAATCAGTTCTGCCTCGTCCACATACCCGAGGATGCTTTCGATTTCGTGGCTGGCGTGGCGTGCGATGCGGCGCGCTTCATCGGCGCTGTAATTCACGAGCCCGCGCGCGATATCGTTGCCGTCGCCGTCGAGGATGGCGACTACCGCGCCGCGCTCGAATTCGCCGCCAACCCCGGTTACGCCGATTGGCAGCAGGCTCTTGCCTTCGCTGCGCAGGGCGCGTACCGCGCCCGCGTCAAGCATGATCCTGCCGCTGACTTGCAGATGGTCCGCCAGCCATTGCTTGCGCGCGGCCAGCGTCATTTGCGGGGCAACGAGCAGGGTGCCGATGCTCTCGCCGCACAACAGGCGCGGCAGCACATCCGGCTCGTGGCCGGATGCGATGACGGTGTGCGCGCCGCTGCGCGCCGCGCGTTTGGCGGCGAGCACCTTGGTAATCATGCCGCCGCGCCCGATGTGGCTGCCCGCGCCGCCAGCCATTGCTTCGAGCAGCGCATCCCCCGCTTTTGCCTCGCGGACGAGTTGCGCATCGGAATCTTTGCGCGGATCGGCGCTGTACAGGCCGGTTTGGTCGGTGAGGATGATGAGCGCGTCTGCCTCGATCAGGTTGGTGACCAGCGCGCCCAGCGTATCGTTGTCGCCGAACTTGATTTCGTCGGTGACCACGGTGTCGTTCTCGTTGATGATCGGGATTACGCCGAGGGCCAGCAGGGTGCGCAGCGTGGAGCGGGCATTGAGGTAGCGTTCGCGGTCGGCAAGGTCGGCGTGGGTGAGCAGCACTTGCGCAGCATGCAGGCCGTGTTCGCGGAAACAGCTTTCATACACCTGCACCAGCCCCATCTGGCCCACTGCGGCGGCGGCCTGCAATTCGTGTACGGCGCCGGGACGCCGCTTCCAGCCCAGGCGCTGCATGCCTTCCGCAATCGCGCCGGAAGAAACCAGCACCGCCTCGCAGCCGTTCTCGCGCAGTGCGGCAATCTGTTTTGCCCAATTACCGATGGCGCGGGTGTCCAGCCCCTCGCCCTGATTGGTGACGAGGCTGCTGCCGACCTTGACGACGATGCGCTTGCAGCGGGCCAATACTGTATTCGCGGTATGAGGCATGGTCAGATGGTTGATGCGTCGCTTTCCCGCGCGCTTTCCGCAGCGGCTCCCGCTTCCCGCCTTGCTGTCTGTTCCAGGTGTTCCATGATAGCGTAAACAAGCTCCCTGCACCCCTCGCCGTTGATCGCCGAAATGGCGAAGTGGCGCGTGTGTTCGCCGAATCCGCGCAGGAAGGCGGCGATTTTTTCGTCGCGGTCTTCCAGCAGATCCAGCTTGTTCAGCACCAGCCAGCGGGGTTTGTCATACAGCGCCTCGTCGTATTTTTTCAGTTCGTTCAGAATTGCACGCGCCCCGCGCACCGGATCGGTTCCTTCGTGCAGCGGGGCGATGTCCACCAGATGCAGCAGCAGCCGGGTGCGCGCCAGGTGGCGCAGAAACTGGTGCCCCAGCCCGGCGCCTTCCGCCGCGCCTTCGATCAGGCCGGGGATGTCGGCGATGACGAAACTCTTCTCGCCGGTTACGCGCACCACGCCGAGATTGGGATGCAGGGTGGTGAACGGGTAATCGGCCACCTTGGGGCGCGCGGCGGAAACCGCGCGGATGAAAGTGGATTTGCCCGCATTGGGCATGCCCAGGAGCCCCACGTCCGCCAGCACTTTCAGCTCCAGTTGCAGTTCGCGGCGCTCGCCTGCTTCGCCCGGCGTGCATTGCCTGGGCGCGCGGTTGGTGCTGGATTTGAAATGCAGGTTGCCGAGCCCGCCCGCGCCGCCTCTGGCCAGGAGCGCCTTTTGCCCGTCACGAGCGAGGTCGGCGATGATCTCGCCGCTGTTGAAGTCGCTGACGACGGTGCCCACCGGCATGCGCAGAATCACATCGTCTGCGCCTTTTCCATAACAATCGGCCCCGCGCCCGGATTCGCCATTTTTGGCGCGATGCAGGCGCGCGAAACGGTAATCCACCAGGGTGTTGATGTTGCGGTCGGCCAGCGCATATACGCTGCCGCCGCGCCCGCCGTCACCGCCGTCCGGGCCGCCCTTGGCAATATGTTTTTCGCGGCGGAAGCTGGCTGCGCCGTTGCCGCCGTTGCCCGCGATGACCTCGATCTTGGATTCGTCTATGAATTTCATTTTAAGGTCAAAAGCAATTAGCCACAGAGGACACAGAGATCACAGAGAGAAACAAACAGATTATTTAGCGCCCGGGTATTACACGATAGAAAATGCGGGAAACTATACATACTTGCGCTTTCTCTGTGTACTCTGTGATCTCTGTGGCTTTATTTTTGATTTTCAATCTCCTACAAACAAAAAAGCCCTACCTTGCGATAGGGCTTGGTTGCCAGTTGGCAGCTCTTACGCTGCAACCACGCTTACTGTCTTGCGCCGGGACGCGCCCCTGATGGAAAACACCACCTTGCCGGCAGCCGTGGCAAACAGGGTGTGATCCTTGCCCATGCCAACATTGTCCCCGGCGTGGATTCTGGTGCCGCGCTGGCGCACGATGATGCTGCCCGCGCTGATCGTTTCGCCGCCATAGCTTTTCACGCCGAGCCGTTTCGAGTGCGAATCGCGACCGTTACTGGTGCTGCCGCCGCCTTTTTTCGATGCCATGCTGTCGCTCCTTTACGCGTTACGCCCGGTTGGTGTTCAGGCAGAAATGCCGTCAATGCGGATTTCGGTGTAGTTTTGACGGTGCCCCTGGCGCTTCTGGTAGTGCTTGCGGCGCTTCATCTTGAAAATCCTGATCTTGTCGCCGCGCCCGTGCGAAACGATGGTCGCCTGGACCGATGCCCCGCTCACCAGCGGCTTGCCGGCAATCAGCTTGTCGCCGCTGCCGACTGCCAGCACTTTGTCCAGCACGATCGCGCTGCCGACATCGCCGACAACGGATTCGATTTTCAGGGTTTCGCCCTGGGCGACGCGGTATTGCTTGCCGCCGGTCTTGATTACTGCGTACATGACTGCCTCGCTCGAATGAGGTTTTACAGAGCCGCGCATTATACACAAACGGACTTTGCCGTCAAAATGATTTTACGAAAAAACTCGCGCAGCGAGCCATATTCCCCCTCCCCCTCCGGGAGAGGGCCGGGTTGAGGGAGGGGTATGGCGCGTTTCACCTGCCATGCCCCTCAGCGCCTCATGGAATCGAAGAAATCGGCGTTGTTTTTTGTCGCCTTGATCTTGTCCAGCAGGAATTCCATCGCTTCCAGCTCGTCCATCGGGTAGAGCAGCTTGCGCAGCACCCAGATTTTTTGCAGTACGTCTGCCTTGATGAGCAATTCTTCCTTGCGCGTGCCGGAGCGGTTGACGTTGATGGCGGGGTAGATGCGCTTCTCGGCCATGCGGCGATCCAGGTGGATTTCCATGTTGCCGGTGCCCTTGAACTCTTCGTAGATCACATCGTCCATGCGCGAGCCGGTATCAACCAGCGCGGTGGCGATGATGGTGAGCGAGCCGCCTTCCTCGATGTTGCGCGCGGCGCCGAAGAAGCGTTTGGGCCGTTGCAGCGCATTGGCGTCCACGCCGCCGGTCAGCACTTTGCCGGAAGATGGCACCACGGTGTTGTAGGCGCGCGCCAGGCGGGTGATGGAATCCAGCAGGATGACCACGTCCTTTTTGTGCTCGACCAGGCGTTTGGCCTTTTCCAGCACCATCTCGGCGACCTGCACGTGGCGCGTGGCCGGTTCGTCAAACGTGGAGGACACGACTTCGCCTCGCACCGAGCGCTGCATTTCCGTAACCTCCTCCGGGCGCTCGTCAATCAGCAGCACGATCAGGTGCGCGCCGGGGCTGTTCGACGCGATGGAGTGGGCGATGTGTTGCAGCATCACGGTCTTGCCGGATTTCGGCGATGCCACCAGCAGGCCGCGCTGCCCCATGCCGATGGGGGCGACGATGTCAATGATGCGCCCGGTGATGTTTTCTTCGGCGCGGATGTCGCGCTCCAGTATCATCTGTTTGGTCGGGAACAGCGGCGTCAGGTTTTCGAACAGTATCTTGTTCTTGGCATTTTCCGGGGCTTCACCGTTGACCTTGTCCACCTTCACCAGCGCGACATAACGCTCGCCCTCCTTGGGGGTGCGGATCTCGCCCTCGATCGAGTCGCCGGTATGCAGGTTGAAGCGGCGGATCTGGGAGGGGCTGACGTAGATGTCGTCCGGCCCGGCCAGGTAAGAGGTGTCGGGCGAGCGCAGGAAACCGAAGCCGTCCGGCAATACTTCCAGCGTGCCTTCGCCGAAAATGCTCTCGCCCTTTTTTGCCTGGTTTTTCAGCAGGGCGAAAATCAGATCCTGCTTGCGCATGCGGTTGGCGTTGTCTATCTGGTTGGTGGTGGCCATCTCCACCAGCTCGGTGATGTGTTTGGTTTTGAGGTCGGATAAATGCATAAGGGGTGGGAATGGTAATGATGCGGAGTTAAGGGAACCTGCCTGGGGGAAGGTGCTGCGGTTTACACGGAAACGCTATACGCCCGAACTGCCTAGATTGTCTCTGGATTATGGTTGTGTGCGGGTGCGGCGGGAACGAAACAGGGCAGTTGCAGGCGCGAGGTTAAACGGTTCAGATGTGGCTGTCAATAAACGCGGTGAGCTGCGATTTCGATACCGCGCCAACTTTGGTTGCTTCGATATTGCCATTCTTGAATAACATCAGCGTGGGTATGCCCCGGATGCCGTATTTCTGCGGGGTCTGCTGGTTCTCGTCCACATTCAGCTTGGCCACGATCAGGCGCCCGGTATATTCCTTGGCCACCTCTTCCAGTATCGGGGCGATCATGCGGCAGGGGCCGCACCATTCCGCCCAGTAGTCCACCAGCACGGGCAACGGCGCCTGCAGCGCCTCGGCAGCAAAAGTTGAATCGGTGACATAACGGATGTGTTCGCTCATTTGGGTTCTCGCTTTGGGTTGGATTGCTTGTCGGTTCTTGAAGGTTGCGTGCTGCCTCTAACGGGCATGGCAAAGTAGCCACCCCTGAAAATGAAACTCGCCATGCCCGTTCCCTCACTCTACTCTCTCCCGGAGGGAGAGAGGGCGAAGCCCTCGCTGCGCGAGTTTCACGTTAAAAACATGAGCCGACTCTTCACATTTTTGAGCAGTTTTCCGTCGGGCTTCAGCCCGAATCGGCGGCAACGTCGGGCTGAAACCCGGTCTGCGTTTGGTTCCGGCTCGCCCGGCATGGGTTATTTGAAGTTTTGCCGCAGCGGCTGGATTGCGGCGAACATCCTAACCAAAAAAAGTCTGGATGGGAAGGGCGCGCGTATCCGTGTGATTTAACAGGGTTTACATGCGCCAGACATATAGGGTCGAGCGGTGCAGGTCATCGAGCGCGATGGCGTTCTGCGGGGGATGGCCGGGCACCGCAAAGGTGTTGCTGACGAACAGCGTGCCGGGGCGCATTTCGATTTTTGCCTTGAGCCATAGCCGCTCCATGGGTACCGGCGAAAGGTAGGCAAACACGACATCGTATTGCGCCAGATCGCATGACCACAGGCTGCCCCACCGCACCCGGCAATTGCGGGCGCCTCCCAGCGCGATGCGCAGCCAGCTTGCCAGGAAGGGCAGCGGCGCGGACTCCACGCCGTAATAGCGGCCATCCGGACGCGTATTGGCCAGATAAAGCAGCATGCCGCCCATGCCGGAGCCGAGATCCATGAAACTGAAATCTTTTCCGGGCGATGCGGCGGGAAGCAGGGTTTCCAGCGCCCGCCACGCTTTGCGGCTGGAAAGGTAAAGCGGCACCTGGGTGCGAAAGGTGCTCCAGTATATTGCCAGCATCACCAGGAAGGCGGCCAGAAACCAGCCCGGAGGAAGGTCGAGCGATTGCGCCCATACCAGGGCCGGCAGAAAGAACAACTGGATGGGGAGCCACCAACTGGCCAGGCCGGACCACCGGCTGAGCAGCGCCGCGATGAACCCGCACAGAAAAGCGAAGGGCATCGGCGTGACCGCGTAGCCGCTCCGGCGCGCCAATGCGGCACAAGCCAGGGCGATCAGAAACGCCGCCACTTGCAGCAGCAGGGCGGCAACCGGGGGCGGCACACCGGCCAATCTGCCGGCGCGTCGCGCGGTTCTCGGGGAATCAGACACGGTATTCGGCCACCCGGTAAAAGCCGCCAAATAATGCGGTTTCGCCATTGTGCCGCAAGGTCTTGCCGTTGTCGCGGGCGCAGGCGGCAAGCTGGGCGTGGAGGTCGCTGTGCCAGAAATCGCCCAGGAAAGGCTCCAGTTTTTCCAGCATCCGGCGCAATGGCGCGAAGCGGTGCAGCACATGGAGCCCGCAGTTCGCGCCGTATTCGGCGATAAGCAGGTGGCCGCCGGGCTTCAATACCCGCACGGTTTCTTGCAGCATCCGCTGGCGCGCCTCGCCGGGCAGCTCGTGCAGCAGGAAAAAAACGATAACGGTGTCGAAACTGTCACCGGCGTACGCCAGCGCTTCGGCGTTGATCCGCGCGTACCGGACAGGTTTTCCGGCGGAAGAAATCTTGCGTTGCGCCGCGCGCAACTGGATGGCGGCAACATCCAGCAGGTGCAGTTCGCGCGTGTTTGCCGCCCGCGCCAGAGCGGGGGTGAGGGAGCCGTAGGCGCAGGTGAGCTGCAGCGTGCGCGCGCCGTCCGTCGCGGCATAGCGGCGCATCACTTCATCGAGAATGTTGCGGTATTGGCCGAACAGGATCAGGTTGATGACGGGATAATGATCGAAGAACCACACGCCTGCCGGGTCGAGATAGGCCCACCAGTAATGGCGCGCGAGATATTCCGGCGCCCCGTCACGGTGGCGCCGCCAGAATTCAAGCATGTGCGTCAGCGCGGCAACTAATCTTCCGCGCGCATCGCCGGCTCAAGGCTGCGCGCTTTGCGGCACGGCGGGGCTGCGCTCTTCTTCCCGGCGCATCCTCTTCAGGAGCGCATTCATTACCTGTTCGATCTGGTCGCCCGTCATCCACTCCCTGCCGAACAGAATGGCCCCCACTAAACGGCGCCCCTGCCCGGAAAGCTCCTCTTCAATCTGGCAGCACAGCGCTTCCTTCAACTGCGCCTCGGTAATGAATTTCATCTCCACGGCCGTTTGCCCGAACCGCGGGCAATACTTGTCGGAAATGCTTTTCAGCGAGCCTGTTGTCATAATCGTTTCTTCTCCACCTCTAAAGTTTCCTGCATTCTTGCCGATTTCGCCAAAGTTGTCACC
This sequence comes from Nitrosomonadales bacterium, assembly GCA_016223025.1. Taxonomy (GTDB): domain Bacteria; phylum Pseudomonadota; class Gammaproteobacteria; order Burkholderiales; family Gallionellaceae; genus VIKH01. The sequence goes on from JACRPU010000010.1 coordinate 43,530, forward strand.
GGATAAAAGGGAATTTGAACTATGCCCAGCAAACCCACCTTCGAGGAGCTCAAGTCTGGCGACCGTTTACCATCTCTGAAAGGCGCGGCCCTGGAGGTGTTCCGGCTCAACCAGAAGGAAGAGGTAACGAATCTGGAGATCGCGCGTGCGATCAAGGCCGACCCCGCGCTGTCCGGGCGGCTCGTCCGGGCTGCCAACGCGCCAGCATCGCACCAGGTAAGGCCGATTGTATCCGTGATGGACGCGCTCACGGTGCTGGGCCTGAATATGGTGCGGCAGATGGCGCTGGCCCTGTCGCTGGTGGATGGCAACCGCAACGGGGCGTGCCAGAAGTTTGACTATCCGGCGTTCTGGTCGCGCTCGTTGCTTACCGCAATCACGGCGCAAAAGCTGGTTTTCCGCAAGGGGGTGGGATCTGCGGAAGAGATTTTTGTTCTCGGATTGCTCGGACAAATCGGCTCGCTGGCGCTGGCAACGGCCTATCCATTGGAGTACGCGCGTATTCTCGAACAGATGCCGACCGATGCGGATACCGGGCTTGCCGGGCTCGAACGCGCGGAGTTCGGCCTCGACCACAACCAGTTGACCAGGGATATGCTGGCCGACTGGAGCATGCCCCAGTCGTTTTACAAGGCCGCCCTGCACCACGAGGATCCGGCCCAATCCAGTATTGCGGAGGGGAGCCGGGAATGGCATTTGCTGCACGTGCTGCACGTTGCAAATTATTTTGCCAGGGTGTGCCTGGCCCAGGAGAAGCAGCGGCAAACGATGGTTCCCAAGCTGATTTTCAGGGCCGCCCGGCTGGGCGTGGAGTCGGAGATGCTGATCGCGCTGGGCGACAAGGTAATACCCGAGTGGCAGGAATGGGGCAAGATGTACGGCATCCGCACGGTGGCGATGCCTCCTTTTGCCAAATTGCTGGCAGTCGCTCCGCTGGCGCCGGAAACCATGGATGAGATGGCGGCACCGCGCAGTTCCGCCGCTTACAAATTGCGCATCCTGCTGGTAGATGATGACCGCGCCGTGCTGTTGATGCTGAGAATGTTGCTGGAAAATGCCGGCCATACGGTGATTGTGGCAAGCAACGGGAAAGAGGCGCTTGGCATGGTCGAGAAGCACATGCCGCAACTCATACTCGCCGACTGGATCATGCCGGAGATGGATGGCGTCGAATTTTGCAAGGCGCTCAGGCAGAACGATGAGTGGCGCAATATCTACGTGTTCATCCTGACGGCGCAGGAAAGCACGGACCGGCTGGTGGAGGCGTTCGAGGCCGGGGCAAACGATTACATGATCAAGCCGGTCAACTCCAAAGTGCTGGCTGCGAGGCTGGGCGCCGCCCAGCGCGTGGTGCAGTTGCAGGAAGAACTGGAGTTTGACCGCCAGCAGTTGCACAAGCTCGCCACCGAACTGGCGGTTTCCAATGAGCGGCTACAGCAAATGGCGCTCACCGACGTGCTCACCGGCTTGCCCAACCGCCGCGCCGCCAACGAGCACCTGGAACAACAATGGGCGATCGCGGAGCGGAGCGGTCGCCCGCTGTCCTGCATGATGGTGGACATAGATCATTTCAAGAAGATCAACGACGTGTATGGCCACAAGTTGGGGGATGACGCGCTGAAACGGGTGGCCGAAACCATGAACCTATCCATACGCAAGCAGGATACGGTGTGCCGCCTGGGCGGCGAGGAATTTCTGGTGATATGCCCGGACACCCCGGCAGAACAACTGTACCGCTACGCGGAGAGGCTGCGCAATGCCGTCGCAGAAATCGAGCTGCATGGCGCCCATGACCGGGGTTTCCATCTTACGGTCAGCATCGGCCTGGCGAGCAAGGAACCGGCCTTGCTGAACACGGAAATGCTGTTGCAGCTCGCCGACAAACGGCTGTATGCCGCAAAAAATGCCGGGCGCAACCGCACGGTCGCGGAGTTGGCGCCGCATTCCTGACGGAATGGTTTGCGTGGCGCAACCCGCCGGGTAGTGATCATGCGGCGCTTTCCACAATTCCCTCCAGCTTCCGCCTGTCCCAGTGGGCGATGGCCCAGCCCAACACCTCACCCGGATCGTAACCGGATAGTTCTGCTGGCGGTTGCTGCCGCAGAAAAACGAGCGCGCGCAGCAGGGAGCCGACCGGATTGGCGGCGGTTACCGGCGTGGCAAGAGTCTGTTTGCTCAGTTTCTCGCCCTGCGCGTCGATCGCGGTGGGCAGATGCGCGTAACGCGGGACGGGCAAGCCGAGCAGCCGTTGCAGGTATATCTGGCGCGGCGTGGAAACCAGCAAATCCGAGCCGCGCACGACATCGGTGACACCCTGGAACGCATCGTCCACCGCTACCGCAAGCTGATAGGCGAACAGCCCGTCGGCGCGCTTCACCACGAAATCGCCGGTCTCGCTTTCGATGTGCTGGCAAATATGTCCTTGCAGCGCGTCGTTGAATTCAATTATTCCATTTTCATTTTGAATTCCGTCATTCCCGCGCAGGCGGGAATGGCGGTTGAGGAGATCAGACCGAACCCGCCAAGCCAAAGTGCGTGCCGCTGCAGTTCCCTCTCCCATCCGTGGAGGGTCAGGGCGGGGGCGCATCCCATTCCGACACGTCCCCGGATAAATCATCCCGTCTATGCCGTGCAGCGCCGAATCGGCGATTTCCTTGCGCGTGCAAATACAGGGATACACCGAACCGCTGCCCCGCAATTGTTGCAGCGCTTCTTCATAGGCCGCCGTGCGCCGGCTCTGATACAGGATGGGTTCGTCGCCGTGCAACCCGAATGCATCCAGCGTGCGCAGGATGCCCTCTGCCGCGCCCGGCACACAGCGCGGCGCATCGAGGTCTTCCACGCGCACCAGCCAGGTTCCGTTATGGTGCCTGGCGTCGAGGTAGCTGCCGACGGCGGCAACGAGAGAGCCAAAATGGAGGGGGCCGGTGGGAGAAGGGGCGAAGCGCCCCCGGTAGGTTGAATCAGGCAGGGACAGTTTCTTCCTCGAATTCCAGCTTGACCTTTTCGTCCGCGCCCACATCCACCGTCACCCTGCCGCCGTTCGCCAGCTTGCCGAACAGCAGTTCGTCGGCGAGTGCTGCGCGGATGGTGTCCTGGATCAGGCGCGCCATCGGGCGGGCGCCCATGACGGGATCGAAACCGTGCTTGGCGAGGTAGTCCTTCAGCGCGTCGGTGAACACGGCTTCCACCTTTTTCTCGTGCAACTGCTCTTCGAGTTGCATCAGGAACTTGTCCACCACGCGCAGGATGACTTCGCGATCCAGCGCCGCGAACGAGACGATGGCATCCAGGCGGTTGCGGAATTCCGGGGTGAACAGGCGCTTGATCTCGGCCATCTCGTCGCCGGCCTGAGCGGTCTTGGTAAAACCGATCTGCGTTTTGCTCAAAGCTTCCGCGCCCGCGTTGGTGGTCATGATGATGACCACGTTGCGGAAGTCCGCTTTGCGCCCGTTGTTGTCGGTGAGCGTGCCGTGATCCATCACTTGCAGCAGGATGTTGAAAATATCCGGGTGCGCCTTTTCGATCTCGTCCAGCAGCAGCACGGAGTGAGGCTGCTTGCTGATAGCTTCCGTGAGCAGTCCGCCCTGATCGAAGCCGATATAGCCGGGCGGCGCGCCGATCAGGCGCGACACGGCGTGGCGTTCCATGTATTCGGACATGTCGAAGCGGTGCAGCGGCATGCCCATGCTGTAGGCCAACTGGCGCGCTACCTCGGTTTTGCCCACGCCGGTGGGGCCGGAAAACAGGAAACTGCCGATCGGTTTCTGCGGGTTGCCCAGGCCGCTGCGCGACATTTTGAGCGCGCGCGCCAGCACGTCAATGGCCTTGTCCTGTCCAAACACCACTGCCTTGAGGTCGCGGTCCAGCGTTTTGAGCGTGTTGCGGTCGTCAGAAGAAACGGTGCGTGGCGGGATGCGCGCGATCTTGGCGATGATGTCTTCGATCTCGTGCTTGCCGATGAGCTTTTTCTGCTTGGATTTTGGCAGGATGCGTTGCGCCGCACCGGCTTCGTCAATCACGTCAATGGCCTTGTCCGGCAGGTGCCGGTCGGCGATGAAACGTGCGGAAAGTTCGACGGCGCTGGTCAGCGCCGCCGCGCTGTATTTGATGCCGTGGTGACTTTCGAAGCGAGTCTTCAGCCCTTTCAGTATTTCGATGGCCTGTTCCACGCTCGGTTCGGGTACATCCACCTTCTGGAAGCGGCGCGACAGCGCGTGATCCTTCTCGAAGATGCCGCGATATTCCTGGTAGGTGGTGGCGCCGATACATTTGAGCGCGCCGCTCGCCAGCGCGGGTTTCAGCAGGTTGGAGGCGTCCATGGTGCCGCCCGATGCGGCTCCCGCCCCGATCAGGGTATGGATTTCGTCAATGAACAGGATGGTGTTGGATGCGCCGGCCAGTTCCTTGAGCACCGCTTTCAGGCGCTGCTCGAAGTCGCCGCGATATTTGGTGCCGGCCAGCAGCGAACCCATGTCGAGCGCATAGACATGCGCATCCTTGAGAATTTCCGGCACGTTGCTTTCCGTGATGCGGCGCGCCAGCCCTTCGGCGATGGCGGTCTTGCCCACGCCCGCCTCGCCGACCAGCAGAGGGTTGTTCTTGCGGCGGCGGCACAGGGTCTGGATGACCCGTTCCAGCTCGATTTCACGTCCGATCAACGGGTCAATCTTGCCGGCGAGCGCTTGGGCGTTGAGATCCAGCGTGTAGTCGCGCAACGCCCCCTCGCTGCCCGCTTCCTGTTCCGTATCGGTATCCTGGGTTTTCTGGGTGGCTGTCTGGACCGACTTGTTGATGCCGTGCGCGATGTAGTTCACCACATCCAGCCGCGTGATGGCGCGCTGGTTGAGAAAAAACACCGCATGGGAATCTTTCTCGCCGAACAGCGCGACCAGGATGTTGGCGCCGGTGACTTCTTTTTTGTTGGTGGATTGCACGTGCAGGATGGCACGCTGGATAACACGCTGGAAGCCGACGGTAGGCTGGGTGTCCACCTCGCCGTTTCCGGGCAGAACGGGCGTGTGGGTGGCGACGAAATCGGTCAGCACCGCGCGCAATTCGTCAATATCCGCACCGCAGGCGCGCAGCACATGAGCGGCGGAAGAGTTATCGAGCATGGCGAGCAGCAGGTGTTCCACCGTGATGAATTCGTGGCGTTTCTGGCGTGCTTCGACGAACGCCAGATGCAGGCTGACTTCAAGTTCTTGCGCGATCATGATTTATGTGCCCTCCAGTTCGCATCGTAGCGGATGCTCGCGCTGCTTGGCAAATGCCGACACCTGCCCCACTTTGGCTTCCGCGATGTCCTTGGGATAAATGCCGCATACCGCAGAGCCTTCCTGATGAACTTTGAGCATCACCTGGGTGGCGCGTTCACGGTTCATCGCAAAAAACAGTTGCAAAACCTCGACGACAAAATCCATCGTCGTGTAATCGTCGTTGAACAACACCACCTTGTACAGCCTGGGCGGCTTGCTCTTGCTGCGCTCCGCTTCCAGCACGGAAGCGTTTTCGTGTTTTGTGGCCATGCCTCGCAACCATTCTTGCATTGTGTCCGTTTGTATATTTGACGATTAGAATGACTTTTTCAAGTGTGTTTTGAAAAAATACTTGCATAACCACTTGACGATGTGGGGGATACAGGAGTAAAAAGCGCGTGGGTGTTTGAATCAAGTTACCTGCAGTACTGGTTTTGCCATGTTGTGCGGTCTTGGAATTCAAACAGTTTGACGGGAATCCACCCGGTTTTTTAGTTAAGGAAGCAACACATGGCAAACGGTACAGTAAAGTGGTTCAATGATGCAAAAGGTTTTGGTTTCATTACGCCGGATGATGGCAGCGAAGATTTGTTTGCGCACTTTTCCGCAATCAACATGAGCGGTTTCAAGACGCTCAAGGAAGGCCAGAAGGTCACCTTCGACATCGTCCAGGGCCCGAAAGGCAAGCAAGCTTCCAACATTCAGGCACCTTGACCGGTATCTGAAGCTGGACACAAAAAAGCCCGCATTGCGGGCTTTTTTGTTGCGCTTGCCCTTAGCCCGGATAGGGCAACGGCAGGAATTGCAGCGGTGCGCCGCTCAGAGTTGGCCAGTGAAGCGTGCGGCTCTCGCGGCTGCTGATCTGCACAACCGCCAGCAGGTCGCAGCCGCCTCCCGGCGCGGGGGCCGCATTGACCACCATGCCGCTGGCCTGCTCTTCCATGTCCGCGCTGTAAAGTTCGTCCCCCGGCTGCGGGATAGCATCGCCATCCATGTGCGCCAGAAACATGCGGCGTTTGAGCTTGCCGAGATATTGCGTGCGCGCGACGATTTCCTGCCCGGGATAGCACCCCTTCTTGAAGCTGACCCCCCCGATCAAATCGAGATTCGCCATTTGCGGCACGAACTGCTCCTGCGTGGCGGGCGTGACGACCGGGATACCGGCGCGGATGTTGAGCCAGTCCCAGCAAACGGAGCCGGCCGGGCGCGCAGCTTTGCTCAGGCTTGGCCACAGCGCGGTCGCATGTTGCGGGGTGGTGTTGATCTGAAAGCGCTGCGTGCCGCAGCAAATGACGCTGGCGGTTTCGTGCTGCTCGGCCTGCAATACCTCATACGGGGCCGAGCCGAAGCATTGCTTCACCAGCGCGGCAGCGTCCGCCCCGGATAGCCCCAGACAAATCATTTCATCGCTGGCGTCGGCAATTTTCACCTTGGCACGCAGTACATACAGGGAAAGTTTTTTCTGGATGGCCGTGCAGAGCGTGCGCGGCAGGTGCAGGAAGTAATCATTGCCAGTTTGCCAGATCAGGAAGGTCGCCAATATACGTCCCTTGGCGGTGTTGAAGCTGCTCGGCTGCGCCCGCGTCGCTCCGACCTCCTCCACGTCGCTGCTCAAAAGGTTCTGCAAGAAACTTTGCGCATCGCCCCCCGTGACTTTGAGCGCACCGAACTGGCCGAGATCGCACAGCACCGCGCCGTCGCGCGCGGCGACCAGTTCCGCGGCGGCTGCGCCGAAATGCTGCACCACGCCGCCCCGGAGGGCGGCGCCTTGCCGCGACAAGAAGTCCTGCCAGGCTTGATTCATCCAAAACCTCAGTTGACGAAGAACATTCTGGTATTTCAATTAATTAGCCGCTATTGTGGGTGCGAATACATTCGCACCTACGAACCCCTCAACTGGGGCTTTTAGTTCATTGGCTTCAGTCCTTGTCGGTTATTTGTTTCCTGCAACGAACAACAGTCAGGCTGCCACGCGCTTCCTGAATTCGTTGGTGCGGGTATCAATTTCGATCTTGTCGCCGATCTCGCAAAATGCCGCTACGGGCAGTTCCATGCCGGTGTTGATTTTGGCCGGTTTCATCACCTTGCCGGATGTGTCGCCGCGCACGGCGGGTTCGGTGTAAACGATTTCGCGCACAACCGTGTTTGGCAGCTCGACCGAAATCGCCTTGTCGTTGTAAAACACCACTTCGCAGGGCATGCCGTCCTCGATGTAATTGAGGGCGTCGCCCAGATTGTCCTTTTCCACCTCGTACTGGTTGTATTCGGCATCCATGAACACGTACATCGGATCGGAGAAATAGGAGTAGGTGCAATCCTTGCGATCCAGTATCACCTGGTCAAATTTGTCGTCTGCCCGGTAAATGGCCTCGCTCGGCGCATCGGTGAGCAGGTTCTTGAATTTCATTTTTACCACCGAGCCGCTGCGCCCAGAACGGCTGTATTCGGCCTTCTGGATCACCAGCGGGTCGGATCCCACCATAACGACGTTGCCTGCACGGAGTTCTTGAGCAATTTTCATCTTGATCTGCCTGAATCAATAAAATTAAGAGGCGCGGATTTTACCAACTTCGTGGAAAAAATCCAGCAACTTCAAAGCCAGGCTGTTGCCGGAAAGCTGTTGCGCCCATGCGGTCGCGTGCTGCCGCAGCATAGATCCGTGCGCCCGGAAATCGTTCCACGCGTCGCGGATGGGAGAGGGTGACGCAACGCCTTGCCCGCCTTCTCCGTTCCAGGCTTCCCACAGCCCGCGCAGCGCCTGCGCCGCATCCGGCGGCAATCCGGCGCAATACAGCGCCAGGAAAGCGCGCAGCTTCTGCATATGCACGCCATCGTGCTGCGGGTAGATGTGCCAGACGAACGGGCTGCCAGCCCACTGCGCCCGCACGCAGGAATCCTCGCCGCGCACAAAGTTGATGTCGCACGCCCACAGCAATTGGTCGTAGCGCTCCTGCTCCGCGAACGGCAGCACGCGCACCTCCAGGTTGCCGTGTGAATAGCCCTGCAGGCCGGGATTTACCTCGAAACGGTTCATGTACCCTCCGGGCGTCCCGGCATGACGGTTGTGTCGGGATAAGCCACGGCCCGCATCCTCGAAATACCGCTTAACCTGCGGCAGGGCGCGCCCTTCGGGCATCATGCAGCAAACCGGCGCATCGCCTTCCGCCCAGGCAGCCAGCAGTTCCGGCAGCGCGGGGTTTTCGTAGCAAAACAGCGACACGCGCGTTTCGTCCGGACCGGGCGGGGAAACTCCGAGCATTTGCCAGAAAGCGTCCACGGCCAGCCGGTCGCGCTGGAACGCATCACGCCGCGCCAGCAGATCGCGCTCCAGCAGCAGCCCGCCGGTTTGAGGAGTGAATCCGGGAAAAAAGAAATATTTCACCAGCGGCAACTGCGGGTGTGGCGAAGGCAGTTTGTGGCACCCCTCAATCCAGCCTTCCGCGCTGAGATGTTCGAGGTTGATCCAGACCGGCTTGCGCGCCTGCGCCGCCATCGCCGCCACGTAGCTCTCCGGCAGCTTGCAGGCGAAAGCTTCGATCACCAGTTCGGCGGGCATCGCGGCTGAAACGGCTCCGCCCCCTCCCGTCTGCGCCCCGGCGCGAAAAGCGTCGGCAGTCCAGTGCCTGACGGTCGCGCCACGGGCGGATTGCGCCGGCAACCCGGAATCAATTTCCGGGCACAGCTTGCGGAAACTTGCCAGGTCATCCACCCACAGCCGCACCGCGATGCCGTGCTCGTTCGCCAATTGCCTGGCCAGGCGCCAGCACACGCCGATGTCTCCATAGTTGTCCACCACGGCGCAGAAAATATCGCAAGTAGCCGGTTTGTAATGCACGGGTTTAACCTCTACCCTCTCCGCAAGCTTGGGTTCCTAACGGGGCCGGCAAACTTCAATGTGGACGCCGGTGCTTTACCCGTCGAATCAGCCGGCATTCGCCTTCAGCTTCACCGCAAAATCCGCCACGCCGATCTTGAACAGAAACCTGGCGGCGGTATCCAGCGTTTTGAATTCCCGTGTTTCGCGCTTGGCCGTTTCCAGCGGATTGCCGTTGGCGACGATCATGTAGCCTTGCGCCATGACGGCGTAATGCACCTGGATTTGCTTGAGCGCGTTGGCGTCGAGCAGCAGTTTGAGTTCGCGTTCGGTCACTTTTTCTTCCCTTCTGTTACGCATCGCCAGGCAGGATTTTGCGATCCGCTTGGCGGGTACCGCGCAACCCCGGTGCCAGGCGCGGCAGAGTTTTTCACCGCCCCTCAGATGCCTCCCAGCAGATAAGTCACATACCGCGCCACGCCCTGCTCCACGCTCAGAAACGGCTCGGCATATCCCGCCGCGCGCAACGCGCCGATGTCGGCCTGGGTATAACTCTGGTACTTTCCCTTCAGTTGCTCCGGAAAGGATATGTAACGGATCAGTTGCTGCTGCCGCATGGCCTCCAGCGTCAGCGCGCTTTTGCCCTCTGCGCCGCGCAGCGTGTTGACGGCGGCAACTGCCACATCGTTGAAACTCTGCGCGCGGCCCGTGCCGAGATTGAAAATGCCGGACTTGCCGGGATGTTCCAGAAAATGCATGTTGACCTTGACCGCGTCTTCCACCGAAACGAAGTCGCGCAACTGTCCGCCGTTCTCGTACCCGTCGCACCCCTCGAACAGTTTCACGTACCCTTCGGCGCGGTACTGGTTGAACAGGTGGCAGGCCACGGAAGCCATGCGCCCCTTGTGCGCTTCGCGCGGACCATACACGTTGAAATAACGCAGGCCGACGATCTGCGCGCTACGCTTGTGCCAGCGGCGGCGCACCACCTGGTCGAACAGGAATTTGGAATAGGCGTACACGTTGAGCGGCGCCTCGTGCTCGCGGCTCTCCTTGAACGCCGGCCCGGCGCCGTACACCGATGCGGAAGAAGCGTACAGCAAGGGCACTTCCTCGTTCTGGCAGTAGTTGAGCAGCCCCAGCGCGTAGCGGTAATTGTTCTTCATCATGTAGCGGCCATCGCTTTCCATGGTGTCGGAACAGGCGCCCTGGTGCAGCACCGCCGTGATGAGGCCATCGAAGAACCCCTCCTCCAGCTTTCCGAAAAACTCCTCCTTGTCCAGATAGTCGGCGATGTCGCAATCCGCCAGGTTCCTGAACTTGTCGGCGTTCTTCAGGTTGTCCACCGCGATGATGTTGTTCTCGCCGCGCTCGTTCAGCGCCTTCACCAGGTTGGCGCCTATAAATCCGGCTGCGCCGGTGACGATGTAATACATATTTAACTCCTCAATTGGGAAGGGCCAAAGGGAAAGCGATAAGGGAAAAGCCGTGCGCGCCCTACCCCTCCCTCCTCCCCCTTCCCTCTTCTCCAATGTCTTTGATTATTTCTTCACGGCTCACCACCGCCGTACCCAGCTTGCCCACCACGATGCCGGCAGCGCGGTTGGCGATGCGCATCGCCAGCGCCAAGTCCGCCCCGCTCGCCAGCATGGTCGCCATCGTCGCGATCACGGTATCGCCCGCGCCGCTGACATCGAACACCTCGCGCGCCTGCGCCGCTTCGTGCAGCACCTCGCCCGCGCGGTACAGGCTCATGCCATCCTCGCTGCGCGTCACCAGCAAGGCCTCCAGTTGCAGTTCGGCGCGCAGGCGCTCGGCCTTGGCGGACAATTCCGCCTCGCTTTTCCAGCCGCCCGCCACCTGGCGGAACTCGCCGCGGTTCGGCGTCAGCAGAGTGGCGCCGCGATAGCGCGCGTAATCCTCGCCCTTGGGGTCAACCAGCACCGCTTTGCCAGCCGCGCGCGCCAGCCGGATCATTTCGCCGATGTGCGCCAGCCCGCCTTTGCCGTAATCGGACAGCACCACCACATCGGCGTGCGGCAACTGCTCGCGGAAATCCGCCAGCTTGGCGTTCAGCACTTCGTGGCTGGGCTGCGTTTCAAAATCTATGCGCAACAACTGCTGGTGCCGCGCGATGGCGCGCAGCTTGATGGTGGTGGAAATGGTGGCGTCGCGGTGCAGCGATGCGGTCACCCTGCCCTGCCCGGCCAGCAGCTTTTCCAGACAGGCGCCCGCCTCGTCCTCGCCCACCACCGACAGCAACGTGCAGTGCGCTCCCAGCGCCGCGATGTTGCGCGCCACGTTGGCCGCGCCGCCCGGGCGCTCCTCGGCTCGCCCGACCTTGAGCACCGGCACCGGCGCCTCCGGCGAAATGCGCTCGACATCGCCAAACCAGTAACGGTCCAGCATCACGTCGCCGGCCACCAGCACATGGGCCTTCTCAAATGATGGCAGGCTGCTCATGCCCATTCTCCAACCCTTGCGCGATCATCCTCTGCGTAACTCAACAAAACACTCACTCCCATTCCTTCCTTTTTCTATTGTGCCATACAAGATACCAATTCCCCATCCGGCTCGGCTTGGGTCAGGTCACCCATCGCCTGCCGACCGCGCGCTTTCCAGCAAGGTGCGATCACGCTCCAGTTCGGCGCGCAATTCCTCTTCCGTCGGCAACACCAGGCGGTATTTGCTGGCAAACAACTGCTCGTTCTCATGCAGCACGGAATAGCGCACCACCGAAGCATCCTTGGTCGCGCACAGAATGATGCCTACCGTCGGGTTGTCTTCCGGGCCGCGCTTCAAGTCGTCGTACATGCGCACATACATGTCCATTTGCCCGACATCCTGGATCGCGCACCAGTTCGCGCGGCGAAGACAGCGCACTGGTATTTGCCAACGCCTCTGCCTCAACAGGCGCACGATCCCGGCTGACGAGCAGACGCTCGTAGTACAGCGTACCGATCTGCCGCTCCAATGCCCGCGAACTCCAGCTCTGCGCAGCCGTTTCATCCATGTACCAACTACGAGCCTGCGCATCCTCCACGCGCAGCAAAGTGCGGTAATGCGTCCAGCTCAATTCGTGACGCAGTGCGTCACGAATTGGAAATGCTGTGTAAAACAACCGCATGTAGCGCAAGTTAGATGCATCGAAACCCCGTCCGAATCCCGCAGTCAACAATTCCGCCAGACGTGGCAATAGCCGCTTGCCATATTCCGCGCGCGCGGCCCCGCCCTGCTCGAACTCCACAATATGCCGCCCGATCTCCCAGCAAGTGCGCACCTGAATCGCATCCACCGCCCGCAAGGCGCGACCGCGCGCATCGCGGATGAAATCGCGGAGCTGCCCAACCAGAGTTTGCAGCGGCGGGTCGTTTTGATTGAATGGAAGGTCACTCATTGTTATGGGCTAACATTGCACCGCCGGTTTGGATGCCCGCAGCCATTCCCGCACCGGCATTAAATCATCCCAATCCACAGTCGCACCAAGGCTGCCATCGTCTTTCACGACGCGCAGCCGGCTCTGATCCCTGGTGAGAAACAACACCTTTCCGTAATACTTGGGAATACGCCGCGCCTTGCGCGAAGCGTCCTTCGTACTTTCTTTGGTTTCGATCAACCGTATCATGGACTCATCGTTTGGCAGGTGAGACAGGCAGACCACAAAATCCGGGTGGAAATAATTCTGATGTTCGCCCCGCACCAGCCGAACGGCGTAAGGCTTGCGATCCGGGTTGCGGTGCCACCATTCCACAAAATCAGCACGATCCAGCGCCTTGGCAAACTCGCGCTCTTCACCGTTCAGCTTGAGCAAGCTGTCGTATTTCCCGATGCTCAATGCACTGCCTGCCAGCGTCATCTGGCGGTCAGCCAGCCATTCGCGCTCATCCAGCACCAGCAAGGTTTCTATCTTCGCCAAATCGTCTTCCGACGGCGGCAGCACCCCGTAAATATTTTTGTGTGACGCTGCCAGACTCAACGCGACCGGAAACACCATCAAATCCGGCAACGGCGCCGCATCTTCCAGCGTGGTAAATTCGGCAATGAGGCTTTGCATCAATTCCGCAATACTCTGTGCCTCGCGGCGGATCACCCAATGCGCGGCATCGCGCGCATAGCGCTTTAACTCAGCCTCATGGGGGCGTGTTTCTTCGTCGAGATGCTCAAACTCTTCCTCGATCAATCCACGCAAACGGCTCGCCAGCACCTCGACGATAATGCGCACGTCTTCGTCCTCCACCTGCTGCAAGTTGTGCAGGATACCGATCGCTTCGCGCGCCAGCGCGCTGCGGTCGGTAATCATCAGCACTTCTTCCTCATGGCGTACACCCTTGGTCAACTCGGTGTGAACCTCTTTTTCCTTGAGTCTGTTCAACGCCGCGCGCACCGCATTCCGCTTTAACTCGTCAGATATTGGCAAGCGCATCGCCACCGCCTCCGACACCTTGTTCATGTCCTGCATCACTGGGCGCTGCTCACGCTTGAGCGCGCGCGGCAAGTTGCGGATATTTGAATGAAGGGGGTAAGCGCGTATGCTTTTTGTACTTAACAGTTCAAGCAACTCGGCCTCGGAGCGTGGTGCCTCATACTTGCGCAAGGGAACGTTTGCCGCCGGCATACGGATTGGCTCATCGAGCCCATAGCCATCATCTGCATTACCCGACACGGGTAAATTTCCGAACAGATTCTGCTGCGGCCCCGAGGATGCATGAGGGGGAAACTCATGCTCCTGGAAATCGAATGATGCCTTGCTCTCCGGCAAAGGCAGCCCATAGTCCAACGGTGGCTGATTGGTTTCGCGGTTGGTGTAGACCAGCGCGCCGGAATTGGTCTGTCGCACCAGCAGCTTTTCCGTTTGTCCTTCCAGTTGGCTTTTCACCGCGCTGCTGGCTTGCACTGCCGACTCGAAGCCACCCTGCGCCTCCGCATCTGCCAGATAAACATAGGCGGTATTCAGGTCTGGAGGGATCGGCATCGGCTTGGGGAATGCCTCGCGAATCGGGCGCGCCACGCGCATCACTCGCCCGATAAACTGCATCGCGAAATCCGCATCGTTCACCGGCTTGGTCGAGGCCAGCACAAACGCGCGCGGCGCATCGAACCCCGTGCCCGCCGACTGTTTGAAGATCAGCACTTCCTTGCTGCTGTCGTTGGCAATCGCCGCCATCAGCACCGGATCGGGATCGTCCGAAGAATGCTTGCCGATCAGCGCCGGATGCACCCCGCACAGATTGATTAAAGCCTGCTCTGCTTCTTCCACCGTCTTGTCGCCATTCGCCACCTGCACCAGCAGTAATGGCGTCAACGGCACACCCGCTGCCTGCAACTGTTTCTTGAGGCGCTGCGAGCGTTTCCATGCTTGGCGTAATACGGTTTGCTTCAAGTCCGCCACCGTCTGCACGCTCTGACGCAAGTCGTACACCACCGCCTCGATATAGCGTTTATTCAGCCGCGCATTCACCACCTCGTCGCGGCTGGCGGCAAAATTCTCGTAAGCACTCTTGCCTGCCGCGTTCAAAAACTCCAGCAGCCGTTCATCCTTCGGCGTTGCTGTCGCCATGATTAAAAAATCCGCATTCAGCCAGTGTGCAAATTTGCCAAACTCCGTAGTCTTGTCCAATCCGATGTGCGCCTCGTCCACCACCAGCCCGATAGACAGCTCCTGCGCTTTTGCCCGCGCGACAAACTCCGCCAGCGTGCGCGTGTCGTCATCGGCATTCGAGTTATAGCCCGTCTTGCGGTCGGTTGCTTTTGCCACGCCTTGCGCGGTGGAGAGCAACACCATGCCGGGGCGCGCATCCTGATTGCGTCCGCGCGCCAACATCACCGGAATCAACCCGGCACAATTCGCCGCCAGCGCATCCTCGGTCTGCTGCACCAGATTCACGAACGGCACGAACCACAGCCACAGCGTGGGACGCGCCGCGCTCACCGCTTCCAGCACACGCGAAATGATGAAGGTCTTGCCCGACCCCGTCGGCGCGCGCAGCAAACAGGGCGGCGCGGCATCGCGCAACAGCGCGCGCGTCATGCCTTCCACAAGCGCGCCTTGAAACGCCTCAGGCTCGATGGCCGCCGACTGCGCTGCGATGATGTCGCGTGTGGTCATGATGCAAGTTCCGCGTTGTTATCGTTCCCACGCTCCGCGTGGGAATGCCGCCCGTGACGCACCGCGTCGCGACAAACGTGTACTACGTCCAATCCAGAAATCACCGCAGAGCGGTTCTGGATGCATTCCCACGCGGAGCGTGGGAACGATGAGAAACCGCTCATATCGCACTCCCTCTTTGCCCGCTCAACAACGCATCCATCAAGCTATAGCAATTCGCCTCCACCCCGCGCGCGGCAAGCTGTTCGCTCAATGTTTTAGGGCGAGTGGAATATATTGCCAGCCTGGCCACACCATGCCGTTGCGGCCAGGCGGCGAGAATTTCTATCGAAGCATCGTTGACCTCGTTGCACACCAGCAACTCGCAATCTTCCACCCGCCCGAGGCGCTGCACCGCGCCCTCCGATGCGGCGCACACTACGCCCAAGCGCTTCAACGCCAGCAATTGAAACGCATGAGCCGCATCAATTTCAAAATGCGCGTCGGCGGCTTCCACCTTATCCAGTTGCAGGTAGGCGAATTCGCCGCCCTGCTCCGGCGTGTAACCCGCACGGCCAGAGTAGCCCTTGATAACGCGGCGCATCCGTTCCGCGCACACATCGCGGCACAGATTCTTGTCCGGCTCCTTGGTGTTGGCCTCGGTGCTGGAACACAGGATGAAACGGCGCTGCCCGCCATCTTCGGCATTCAGCTCCAGCACCGCTTGCCCGGTGGTGCCGGAACCGGCGAAGAAATCTAATACGATGTCATTGGGCTGGGTAGCTTGGCGTAGTAATTCTCTAATCAGGGTCGGAGGCTTTGGATATTGGAAAACCTTTGATCCGAGTACCTCTTGAATGACTTCCGTGCCCTCACCCGCCTGAGGTGATCGCATAACAACAAAGTCCTCATCGTCGTAGATTTCATTGATTCGCGATATCCATGAGCTAACCGGATTGATATGACTCTGCAAATCCACCCAATGTTTCTTAAATAGTGGCCTCCCGAAACCGACAGGTTTGCCAACCCAGAATTCAAGATCGGGAGTATCTCTCGTTAGCAATGGACGCTTGCGCTTAGGTGTAACCGGAATGTCACCGCAGTCAATTGCCGCCGTCAGTTCATCAAGTGTGTTCCAAACAACAACTCGTTCTTCTGTTGGAAACAGAATCTTTTCTCTGCGTATCCACTCCTCCATGGTTTCTGCTTGTAGCGTAGCTGCATTCTCCACTCTCGACTCTGTCGCATACGCCCAAACTCGATTTTCATCACACGGATACCATCGCCCTGTTTTGGGGTTATGGACAGGGTAGAAAAGATTTTTGCGCTGAATGCGATCAAAGGCGAGTGTTAACGGGTCCCCATTCCATGGGCCGCGCGGATCATTGTCCGGGTTCTTATATTTTTTTTGTGTCTTCTCTCGCCCATTAAACGCAAAGGCTTCGCGCGCATAGACCAAAATATGTTCATGAACATCACTAAAATTTCTGCCTTTTGCACTCGTTGTATCTCGTGTTCTCCAGACTTGACTACCAACCCGCATCCCCGGAAACACTTCGTCCATCAGCAGCTCCAGCCGCGCGCGGTTTTCGTCGTTGATGGACACCAGGATCACGCCTTCCGGCGTGAGCAGGTCGCGGGCGAGGGCGAGCCGCCGATACAAAAATTCCAGCCACTGCGAGTGCCGCCAGCGGTCATTCGCGCCGACATAGTGATCGTTATAGACCCAGTCCTTGTTGCCGGTGTTGTATGGCGGGTCGATGTAGATGACGCGGATTTTTCCGGCGTGGGTGGCGCGCAGCAGGCGCAGGGAATCGTAGTTGTCGCCTTCGATGATGAGGTTGCGGTGGGTGAAACCACCTTCTCCCCCAGCCCCTCTCCCGCCTGCGGGCGAGGGGAGTGTGTAGGTTGGGTTAGCGGGGTCATCGCGTAACCCAACATTGCCATGAGCCGGAGCGCCGCTTGTCGGGTTACGCCCTGATGGGCTAACCCGACCTACATTGGTGCAACTCCATTCTTCCACCAGACGCGGCAGCACCAGATCGGCATTCAGCGCCGCATCGCGTTCGATGGCGCTCGCTTCCCAATACAGCCCCAGCTTTTGCTTGGTGAGATGCTCCACCAGCAGGCGGCGCAGTTGCTGCTCGTTCAGGTGTTCGAGTTGGGCAAGCAGGTTGGCGGCGCGGGGAGAATCGGTCATGTTTGTGCGTAGTTATATGGCATCGCCGTCGGCATGTTTCCCTACAGCGAAACCATCACGCCCGCCCCTCGATGTCTCTGGAAATGTTTTGCAATGCCCGCAGCGGATCAGCCGCGCGGGTGATCGGGCGGCCTATCACGAGATAGCTGGAACCCGCTTCCAGTGCGGCGCGCGGCGTCATGATCCGCGACTGGTCGTCTGCCGCAGCATCTGCCGGACGGATGCCGGGCGTGACCAGGCAGAATTCGTTTCCACATTCGCGGCGCAGCAGGGCCGCTTCCTGCGCGGAGCACACCGCACCGTCCAGCCCGCTGGCGCGCGCCAGTGCGGCCAGGCGCAGCACCAACCCGGCAGGCGCGGCGGCGATGCCAATCTCGGCCAAATCCTCCTGCGCCATGCTGGTGAGCACGGTCACGGCGATCAGCATGGGAGGGCGCTCCGCCTGCGCCACTGCCTCGCGCGCCGCTTCCATCATTTTGCGCCCGCCCAGCGCATGCACGTTCACCATCCACACACCCAATGCGGCGGCGGCCTTGCAGGCCTGCGCCGCAGTGTTGGGGATGTCGTGGAATTTCAGGTCGAGAAAAATCTCGAACCCGCGCCGCATGAGCTGCTCCACCAGTTGCGGCCCTTCCGCCGTAAACAGCTCCTTGCCCACCTTGAGGCGGCACAGCGCGGGTTCCAGCCGCGCCACCAGATCCAGCGCGGGCGCGGCTTGCGGGTAATCGAGCGCGACGATGATTTTCGGGTCGGTCATACGGTCAATCCGTTTTCTTCGCTGCGTCGCGGCGAATAGGTCTCCCATCCGTGGCAGGCCGGGCAATGCCAGTAAAACTGGCGGGCCTTGAAACCGCAATTGGTGCAGCGGTACATCGCCAGCGGGCGCGTGCGCTGATGCACCAGATTCTTCACCATTTCCACGTCGGCGCGGCGGTCGTCGGGTATATCCAGCAGGCGCGCTTCCAGCAGTTTGTCCAGCCCGAGCAGGGTCGGGTTGCGCTGCAATTCGTCGCGCACCAGCTTGTATGCCGCTTCCGCGCCATCGCGGTGCAGGATGGCGTAAAACAGCACGTTCATCAAATCCAGCGAGGGGTAGCGGGCGAGGTATCCTTGCAGCGCGGCGATGCCCGCTTCGGTGCGGTCGCTCTGGCGGCAGGCTTCCAGCAGGCGTTCCGCCACCAGCGGGAGATACTGCGCATCCTGCTGCTCGATGCGCTTCCATGTCTCGATGGCATCCGCGTAGTTGTGAGCCGCATATTCGATATCCCCCAGCATCATGCTGGCGCGCACCGCGTGGGGGTTCCTGACCAGAGCCTGCTTCAAGTGGGTGCGCGCCGTGTCCACACGCTTGTGCGGCAGTTCGGCGGCGGCCAGCTCGCAGTAGAAGAAGGCCGCTTCCTTGTCGTGCGGCTGGCCGGAAATCGCAGCCAGACGCTGCGTCACGTCAATCGCCTTGAGCCAGTCCTTTTCCTTCTGGTACAGCTCCAGCAGAAAGTCCAGCGATGGCTTGGCGTATTGCGTGTCCTGCAAATCCTGGAACAGCGCCTCGGCGCGGTCCAGTATGCCCGCCTTGAGATAATCCTGCGCCAGCTCGAACAACGCCTGCTGCCGTTTGTCTTCTTCCAGGTCGGCGCGCTCGACCAGGTTCAGGTGCATGCGCAGGGCGCGGTCCACTTCGCCCCGGCGGCGGAACAGGCTGCCCAGCGCGAAGTGCAGCTCGATCGTCTGCGGGTCAACCTTGACCACCTCGATGAATGCCTCGATGGCCTTATCCTGCTGCTCGTTGAGCAGGAAGTTGAGCCCCTGAAAGTAGGAGCGCGGCAGGGCGCTGGATTCGGACAGCAACTGCTTGATGTCTATGCGCGCCGCCAGCCACCCCATGCCGAAAAACAGCGGGAAGACCAGCAACATCCACGGTTCGAATTCCATACCGGTTCAATCAGGAAGGCTGAATGGGCATCTGCTGCGTTTCGCCGACGCCCGCGAGTTTGTTTTTCAGGCGCAGGTCGCGCTTGAGCGCGGCAATTTCCCTGCGCTGCCGGAAAATGTTACCCAGCAAGGCAAGTATGCCAACGCCCATCCCCGCAGCAAAAAAAAGCAGCATGACAACCACCAGCGAAGCATGCCATTCGGAACCGAAGAAATAGCGCACCACCACGGGCTGGTCATTCTTCAGCGCGAGGCCGAGCAGCATGAGAAACAGGGCGGCGCGCAACAGCCAAATCAGGTAGGGCATGGTTTATCCCGCATGAAAGCTTTCTGCAACAATAGTGCGAACAGGCAAAAAATCGGCGGCACCATCTTGCGACAGGCCGCCAATTTGCTTGCTCCAGAGCCCCGGCAAGAGCCGGCTCAGGACGGCGGGTAATCCACCCGTTCCCGCAACTCCTTGCCCGCCTTGAAGTGCGGCACGTGCTTGGCCGGCACCTGCACCTTGTCGCCCGATTTGGGGTTGCGCCCGGTCCGCGGCGGCCGGTAGTTCAGCGAAAAGCTGCCGAAGCCGCGAATTTCGATGCGACCCCCGCGCGCCAGGGTTCCCGACAGGGTGTCCAGAATCACCTTGACCGCCAGTTCTGCGTCCTTGGCCAACAGTTGCTGGTGGCGCTCCGCCAGCCTGGAGATAAGATCAGAACGTGTCATCGCACCCTCCTTACGGCGCAGCCTTGTTCGTGTCGAGCTTCGCCTTGAGCAATGCGCCCAGGTTGGTGGTTCCGGCAGCGGCGGCGGCGGTGTTATCCGCTGCGAGCCTCTGCATGGCGACCGCCTCCTCGGCCCTGTCCAGCGCCTTGACCGACAGGTTGATGCCTCGGTTCTTGCGATCAATATTGATAATCACCGCCTTCACCGCATCGCCTTCCTTGAAGTGGTTGCGGATATCCTCGACGCGGTCGACCGACACTTCCGATGCCTTGAGATAGCCCTCGATCTCGCCGTCCAGGGTGATGGCCGCGCCTTTGGCATCAACCTGCTTGACCAGGCCGTTCACCACGCTGCCCTTGTCGTGCGTCGCGATATAGCTGCTGAAAGGATCGCCATCCATCTGCTTGATGCCCAGCGAAATGCGCTCGCGCTCCACGTCAATCGCCAGCACCATGGCTTCGATTTCATCGCCCTTCTTGTAGTTGCGCACCGCCTCTTCTCCGGATGCGGCCCAGGACAGATCCGACAGATGCACCAGGCCGTCAATGCCGCCGTCCAACCCGATGAAAATGCCGAAGTCGGTAATGGATTTGATCTGCCCCTTCACCCTGTCGCCTTTCTTGTGGTTCAGGGAGAAATCTTCCCACGGGTTGGATTGGCACTGTTTCATGCCGAGAGAGATGCGGCGGCGCTGCTCGTCAATCTCCAGAATCATCACCTCGACTTCATCGCCCAACTGCACCACCTTGGAGGGGTGTACGTTCTTGTTGGTCCAATCCATTTCGGATACATGCACCAGGCCCTCGATGCCCTGCTCGATTTCCACAAACGCGCCGTAATCGGTCAGGTTGGTCACCTTGCCGAACAGGCGGGTGCCTTGCGGATAGCGGCGCGCCAGCCCTGACCAGGGATCGTCGCCCATCTGCTTGATGCCGAGGGAAACGCGGTTTTTCTCCTGGTCGAACTTGAGAATCTTGGCCTCGACCTCGTCGCCCACCGTCAGCACTTCCGAAGGATGCTTGACGCGGCGCCAGGCGAGATCAGTGATATGCAGCAACCCGTCAATGCCGCCCAGATCCACGAACGCGCCGTAGTCGGTGATGTTTTTCACGATGCCCTTGACGATCGCGCCTTCCTTCAGGTTGTCCATCAGGGCCTGGCGGTCTGCGCCCGCGCTGGCTTCCAGCACGGCGCGGCGCGAAACCACGACGTTGTTGCGCTTGCGGTCCAGCTTGATGACCTTCAGCTCCATGGTCTTGTTTTCGTAAGGCGTGGTGTCCTTGACCGGGCGGATGTCCACCAGCGAGCCGGGCAGGAAGGCGCGTATGCCGTTCACCATGGCGGTCAGGCCGCCCTTGACCTTGCCGCTGACAAAGCCCTCGACGACGGTACCTTCTTCCATCGCCACCTCGAGATCGTGCCACGCCGCCAGGCGCTTGGCTTTCTCGCGCGACAGCTTGGTCTCGCCGAAACCGTTTTCCAGCGACTCGATCGCCACGGTGGCAAAATCGCCCGCCTTGACTTCGACATCACCGGCGGCATTGAGGAATTCCTCGACCGGAATAAAACTCTCGGATTTCAGGCCGGCATTCACTACCACTACGTTGTGATCAATGCGCACGATTTGCGCGGTGATCAGCTCTCCCGCGCGCATCTCCTTGCGCGACAGGCTTTCTTCAAACAGGGAGGCAAAACTTTCCAGCTCGGTTACGGCAGCATTCGCAATCATTAAGAGTATCCAGAACAAACCCGCTTGGGGCGGGGGGTTGGTTAAAAATCCCGAACGAGGGGCTCGTTGCGGGGCTACAACGCGCGGTAGCGTGCCAGCACTTCCTGCACCGCCTGCCCGATGGACAGGCCGGTGGTGTCGAGCAGGCCTGCTCCCGGCGCCTGTTGCAGCGGTGCCACGCTACGCTGTGAATCCCGTTCGTCGCGCGCGCGCACCTCCTGCAAAAGGGACGCGATATTAGCACTCATTCCTTTTTCCATCAACTGCTTATACCTGCGCTCGGCGCGCGCGGAGACCGATGCGGTCAGAAACACTTTCAGGGCCGCATCCGGAAACACCACCGACGCCATATCGCGCCCATCAGCAACCAGGCCGGGCGCCCGGCGGAAAGCGCGCTGCCTGTCCAGCAGCGCCGCGCGCACCGCCGGCAACGCCGCCACCTGCGACGCCATGCCGGCGCATTGCTCGGCGCGCAGTTCATCTCCGACCTGCGCGCCATCCAGCCAGATGCCCGCCCCCTCGAAACGCATATCCATGCTCGCGGCAAGTTTGGCCAACCGGTCTTCCGCATCCGTGGGTACGCCGCGTTTTTGCGCCGCCAGCGCCAGCAGCCGGTACAAGGCGCCGCTGTCGAGGAAATGAAAGCCCAGCGTCTTTGCCACGAGCTGCGCCACGGTGCCCTTGCCGGAAGCGGAAGGCCCGTCAATCGCGATCACCGGCACGGCCTTGGCTATCTGCGCGAAGCGCTCGAAATAATCCGGGAAGGTTTTCGCCACGCAGCCGGGATCGTTGATGCGCACGCCCGCGCCGCCGAACGCGGCGAGCGAGAAACACATCGCCATGCGGTGGTCGTCGTAGGTGTCAATAGAAGCGTGAAGGGGGAAGGGAGAAGAGGGAAGGACAGGAGGCGGCGGCGTGATACGAATAAAGTCCGCTCCATCCTCCGCCGTCGCGCCGAGCTTGCGCAACTCCGCCGCCATCGCCGCGATGCGGTCGGTCTCCTTGACGCGCCAACTGGCGATATTGCGCAGCGTGGTGGCGCCGTCGGCAAACAGCGCGACAACAGCCAGCGTCATTGCCGCATCGGGAATGTGGTTACAGTCGAGGTCTATGGCTTTGAGTTTTCCGGATTCGGGCGCGCCCGCACCCACGCAAGGATGGGGCCGACGGGTACCCGGTGCCTCCGGCAACACTCTCTCGCACTCCATCCAGTTTGGGCCCATCGTTATGCGCGCGCCCATCTTCTCCAGCGCCTCGGCAAAACGCACGTCGCCCTGCACGCTGTCGCGCCCCACGCCCTCCACGCGCACCGGCCCGCCGCCAATCGCCCCAGCCGCAAGGAAATATGAGGCGGACGAGGCATCGCCTTCCACGTAAACCGTGCCGGGACTGCTGTAACGCTGGCCGCCGGAGACAACGAAACTCTGCCACTCCCGACGTTCAACCTTGACGCCGAAGCG
This sequence comes from Nitrosomonadales bacterium, assembly GCA_016223025.1. GTDB lineage: Bacteria > Pseudomonadota > Gammaproteobacteria > Burkholderiales > Gallionellaceae > VIKH01. The sequence continues at coordinate 66,716 of JACRPU010000010.1, forward strand.
CGTCATCATCGCCAGCGTGATCTCGATATAAGGTTTCGAGATCAGCTCGCCGACCACCTCAATCGCCACCGTGCGGCCCAGCAAGGGCAGCGCCATCAGCAGCCCGGTGAGGAACTGGCTGGACACATCACCGCGCACCTGAACTTTATCGCCTGTCGGCGTAGCGGGAAAAATCTCCAGCGGCGGAAACCCGCCATTACCCGAGTAACGGATGTCCGCCCCCAGCTGCCGCAACGCATCCACCAGGTCGCCGATGGGCCGCTCGTGCATGCGCGGCACACCCGATAACTCGTAATGCCCCCCCGCCAAAGCCAGTGCGGCAGTCAGCGGGCGGAACGCGGTGCCCGCATTGCCGAGAAACAGCTTCGCCTCCTTTACCGGGAAATTTCCACCGCAACCCGTCACGCGGTAAGCCTGTCCTGAGCCTTGTCGAAGGGCGTTGCCGCCCAACGATTCCACCGCAACACCCAAGGTGTGCAGCGCATCCAGCATGCGCCCGGTATCGTCGGAATGCAGCAAGTCGCGCACCTCGGTCGCGCCTTCGGACAAGGCCGCCAGCAACAGCACGCGGTTGGAAATGCTCTTCGAGCCGGGCAGGCGCACCGTGCCGCGCGCGCTTACCAGCGGGAGAAGATCAAGAAAGTTTTCGGACGTCATCGAGAGTGGATTTTGCAACGGACTGCGCTAAATGATTTTGAGGGTGGCATGATACCGTAGCGGGGAGTGGGGCGCATGGCTGGCTGCCGGTCTGCCACCGGCGAAGTTGGGTTTACCCCTCCAAGGGGAGAGGGAGTGGCTACCCCCTCGGATGATGCATCGCATGCAACTGCTTCAACCGCTCCCGCGCCACATGGGTATAAATCTGCGTGGTGGAAATATCCGCGTGGCCCAGCAACATCTGCACCACGCGCAAGTCCGCGCCGTGGTTGAGCAGGTGGGTGGCGAAGGCGTGGCGCAGGGTGTGCGGCGACAGCGGCTTGCCGAGACCGCCGTGGCGCGCATGTTTCTTGATGAGGTACCAGAACATTTGCCGCGTCATCGCTTCGGCGCGCCCGGTGACGAACATCGCATCGCTCAGCCGGCCTGCCAGCAGTTCCGGGCGCGCTTCTTTCAGGAAGCGGCGCAGCCAGTCCTGCGCTTCCTCGCCCAGCGGCACCAGGCGCTCCTTGCCGCCCTTGCCCATCACGCGCACCACGCCCATATCGAGGCTGACCTGCGCCACACTCAAGTTCACCAGCTCGGACACGCGCAGGCCGGTGGCGTACAGCACTTCCAGCATGGTGCGGTCGCGCACGCCCAGCGGGGTTTGAATATCCGGCGCTTGCAGCAGCAGTTCGACATCGTCTTCGGTGAGGCTTTTGGGCAGGCTGCGCGGCAGCTTGGGCGAGGAGATTTGCAGCGTGGGGTCAAAATCCACCCTGTTCTGCCGCAACAGGTAGCGGAACAGGCGCTTGAGGCTGGAGACGGCGCGCGAAGTCGAGGTGGCCTTGGCTTTCTGCTCGTTCGCCAGATGCGCGAGAAACCCCTGTATGTCGGCATAAGTGGCCTGCAAGATCGGCGCGTTGCGGCGCTTTTCCAGCCACGCGGAAAATTTGCTCAGGTCGCGCCGGTAGCTTTCCAGCGTGTTGCGCGACAGCCCGTCTTCCAGCCACAGGCTGTCGCAGAACTCGTCAAGGAGGTTGGTATTGTTCACTTTGGTTTTGCCATTCCGGGCTTGCCCAGGAATCCGGCGCTTTTACTTGGCTGGATTCCGGCCTCACGCCTTCGCGGGGGCAGGCTCTGCGCGGGAATGGCGGGCTCAGGCTTTGTTGCGCCCTCATGCGCCAGCAGCCAGTGCTTGATGTCGAGCGCGTAGCCGCCGCTGCGATTCATGAAACCGCCCATGCCGGACTTACTCACCACGCGGTGGCAGGGAATGATGATGGGAACGGGGTTGCTGCCGCAAGCCTGGCCGACCGCGCGCGGGCTTGAGCCAAGCTGCGCGGCCAGTTCGCCATACTGCCGCACCTGCCCGCGCGGAATGGCGCACATCGCCTGCCACACCTTGTTTTGATGCGCGGTGCCGCCGAGCCTGAGCGGGAGATCGAAGCGAAAATCGGGGTCGGCAAAAAAGGCTTCCAACTGTTCATACACGGCGCGCGCGAGCGGGTTGTCCGGAGCTTGCAGCGCGACGCCCGGCGCAAGAAATTCAATGCCGGTCAGCGCGGTTGCCTCGCAGCGGATGCCGAGCACCCCGAAGGGAGCGGCAAGCTTGGCTTGATAGGCTGACCGGGTATTCATGGCGCGAATCATACCGCTAATCAGCATGGCGGGCAGCCTGTCTGGCAGCGCTCCTGACGCACCACCCGGCGTGCGGGCTCGCCCCCAAGCAGTAATGCGCCCTGCCGGGCGCGCTAAAAAAACAACCCCGCCACGAGGGCGGGGTTGTCGGGGCGCACAGCCAAATCAGCCCAAGTTTTGTTTTGCGAGCAGCCGTTACGCGGCTTGCCTGCTTACCCCTTCCTGCGCCGAGCCATGAAGCCCAGCAACCCCAACCCGGCCAGCAGCATGGCGTAGGTTTCCGGCTCCGGAACGGCGGACTGGTTGCAGGTATTGGTGACGGTACACCCCGGATTCAGGATGGGTGCGGTAATAAAAATCCCATCCTCCGGCTGGTTCGGGAATGTGCCTATGAGGGTTTTACCAAATGAAGTGCCATTCCAGGATATTTGGTACATACGGTGGGTCGTCTCCTCGGTAATAACCGCGTCACCCAGAAAAGAAGAAAACTCGCTTGCCCCGGCCTTGATCACATTAAGGCTATAGTTGGCCGCATAAAAACCTTCGAGCGGGTTGCCGCTGTTACCCAGGTCTGTTGGGACAAAACTGAGCATTTCCGGGACGCTGAACTGGAGCCCCAAGTCAGTTTTTACGCCGGTTGACGTGATCGCATTGAGCCTCCCCGTTCCTTCCGAAACCACCACCAGCGTATGGGCGGAAATGTTGCCGAACTGCTGCGGCGCAAAATCCAGCCCTTCGGCATCGCCGCCCACATTGGCCAGCAAAGTGGCAGCCCCCGTGTTGTTTACCGTGTACACATTGCCGACGGATGTCGTCACGAGCATGTTATTGCCGTAACTGCCGAATGGGTCAAAGGCGATCCCGCGGACGCCGCCACTCAGGCCGGAGGCAAACAGCGACTGGGTTGATCCATCGTTGGAGAAGCGGTAAATATTGCCATAAGATTGCGACCCGGCGAACACGTCCCTCAACCCGAACCCGCCCAAACCGAGCGAACTGGAAACATATATTTCACCAACGCTTCCGCTTGAAAGGGGTATGGGCGCCCCGAATGCCTGGCGATTCCCGCCGCTCAGATCGGTCTGATAAAGCTGGTTGTTAAAATAGTTCGATCCGACGAATTTGTTTCCCGCATAGGAAAACCCGATGGGCTGGCCTCCCGTATTGGGGACAAATGTAGTGAACGCGACCTGCGCAAGCGCGCTGCCTGTCCAAAGCAGGCCAAGACTTCCAATCAGGGCTGCTGCGAGTTTAGTTTTCATGTCAGGCCTTTCTATCAAGTTAACGCTCGTTTCGAGCATCGTTACGCCGCACAATGCCACCACATTTTTCGCAAGAATAATGCCGAATAATGGGGTGGCAGTTTCCCGTTCCCGTGCCGCCGCATTACGCGCCTTGCTTCCTGCGCCGAGCCATGAAGCCCATCAACCCCAACCCGGCCAGCAGCATGGCGTAGGTTTCCGGTTCCGGGACGGCTTGCGTCGGCGTGTAATTCCCCTGGAGGCCCATCACGCCGTTGATTTCGTTATCGCCATCACTTTGCAGCGCACCCGGCCCACCCCAGACGATGGAGGCATACTGGAAAGTTGCAGATGTTCCGGTGCCGACGGCATAAACAAAACCGTCCCACAGCACGCTGGTGTCGCTGTAGATGCCTTCGAGCCAGACGCGCTCGGTAACTGCTTGCGTCCAGTTGATCTTGTCATTCGACAGGTAAACGGTTGACTCGATCGCTTCCAACGGGAGCGGGCCATGGTCAATGCTGTTGAAGATCGCGGCCTTGCTTGCCCCGAAGCCCAAATCGAAGATGGTGTGGCCGACCACGTTATCGGTCTGGACCCAGTGTTGGTCAATACCGTTCGCGCCCGTCGCAGCTCCACTGCCGCTGTAGGAGTAGTTGTAGGTGCCTTGGTTCCCGCCGTTGTTGACGAGAGGCTGATCCAGCGAAGTGCCGTATGTGCCATAGCCTGGATTGGCCAGAACATCAACATTGTTGTACTTGATCAACGAAGCTCCGGTATAGCCCGCAGCATTGAAATATCCGTCATCCAGCAACTGGTTGGTAACTACTTGCCCGCGGGTCGTGGCGTTGTTGGCACCATAGTACAATTGCGCAAAGGTGCCGACCGTGGAACCCTGCCAATTGCGCGGATCGTTCGGATCAGTAACGAGTGCGGCCGATGCTGTTTGAGCCAGCACCAAACCGGCGATGAGTGTAGCCGCCTTCACGCCTTGTGCTGGCACCAATCCGGCCACGTTTTTCCTTAAAAATTTTTGCATATCGCCCCCTTAACGAGTTAATAAATCCCCGATTGAAATTTCAACACCCCTTTCAGTTCACTTCATAAACTTCGGGAGCCCCACGCTGGACTATACTGATTTCCGCAATAAATGATACTGTACTGAAGTACAGGTACACAATAACCGCTCCACCGCCACAGAGAGATTGGGGTGAAGGAAAGCGTGCCGCCTGCGGCGAGTTTCGAGGAATGGCCAAACCTGCGTGCGCTTATATTGCTTCCCCTGAAAGTTATTGCCACCATCCGCAAGCTTCAGGATTGCTTGGGATAATTCCAGACCGAACGTGAGGTATTTCAGATTTTCCGGATCGGGATAGGGGTCGAGGTCGCCCTCGCCGTCCTCCCACAACACCGGACGTACGGATCATGTATCCGGTGTTTACTGGCTACTGAGTTTCCTCAGCGAGCTTTGTTCCGTTCATCGCTTCCCTGTCGGTCAATAGGCACCGGCGGCCACCTTCAAGACTTCCGGTCTCTCCCGTATAACCGTAGGCCCTCTATTGCCAGAGGCTTCTACCCTGCCCGCGCAGAGAACACGCGTGACTATCCACTCATGTCAGGTTCAGCCCTTCGCCACTCCGGTTTCGAGCAGCTACTATGGCGTCTGCTGACTCCCATCACCCCATCCCGACACCTCTCGATGTCAGTAGCACGAGGCAGGATAATGGGTATCCCAAGGTAATTCGCGCGACCTTCATGCTTATGCCCGTCGTATCTACGTCACAGCGTTCTGTGCAAGTATTGGGCTTTGACGATAATGGCCGCCTCACCCCGCTGCACCGCCTAATCCGCTTCCTGTTCGTCAGGCCAGCACTTTGCCTTCAGCTTCCTTCAGATTCCGCCTCGCGACGGACACCCTTGCCGTTCAGCTAACACTTCCCCTTGCCGGGTGTGTAGAGGACTCTCACCTCCAAGTCACTCAGTTGGCCACCACAGCCAACCAAGTTGCGCTTGCGCGCAACGCGCCATGCCTGGCGCACCCACAAAAAACCCCGCCACAAGGGCGGGGTTGTCGGAGCGTACAGCCAAATCAGCCCAGATTTTGTTTTCTGCGGCGCGCCGTGAAGCCCAGCAAGCCAAGCCCGGCCAGCAGCATGGCGTAGGTTTCTGGCTCAGGGACAGCAGAAACCCCATTTGCATCTGTTAACAAAATGTTATCAAAATAAGCATTGCCTGCTACTGGGTCTGAACCACTAAAGTCTTCAAGCATTAAATGGATCGGTCCCGATGTGGTAAAAGTATAACTGTAATGATGCCAAGAGTTATCACCGGCCAAGATAGAAACACCACCATAATTCGTATCGGATCCAGCTAGCCAGACATGGTTGCCGGGTAATCCGTAGCTATATCCTATAAACCCGCCGGATTCACTATTGGTTCCGTAATAATCGAACTGCAAGATATATTGATTGCCTGTTGTTGAAAAAGAAGTGTTCGTTCTAAAAATATCACCGCCAGAATTTAATGCCACGAAATTCAATACATTGTTTGCTGCGCCACTAGGATCAGCAACAATTTGTCCATTATGTCCACCGCCGGATTTCCCAACCCAACCAGCCAGGTTAGTCTCAAAATTCTCCGAATAAAGTGTTGCAGCTTCTGAAGGTGATACACCAAGCGTGCAAAGTATAGGTAATACTAAAATCCCTCTTGCCCATCTTTTCATTTTATTCCCCTATATCAGGATTTAATCTTTAACGAGTCAACTCTTCACATTTATTGAGCAGATTTCCGTAGGTGCGAATAAATTCGCACCTACGTTTGGTTCCGGCTCGTCCGGCTTAGGACCTTTTTCAATTCGTCACTCCCGCGAAGGCGGGAACCCAGCTTGTTGATTTGACTTGGCTCCCGCCTACGCGGGAGCGACGAAATATGAATTTTTAGTGGTGCCCTACAAATGAGCCAGCCCAAATCTAGCGAAGTCCTATGTGCAAAAATTATTACCATCTATCCATAAGCCGCTGACGCTTTGGGAGAAACTATACTGATTTCCGCAATAAATGATACTGTACTGAAGTACAGGTACACAATAACCGCCCCTGAGCCAACGTGCGCATCCTGTTCCTGACCCACAGCTTCAACAGCCTCGCCCAGCGCCTGTTCGTGGACTTGACCGAAGCGGGGCACGAAATTTCCATCGAGTTCGACATCGCCGATTCCGTGGCCGTGGAAGCGGTGGCGCTGTATCGGCCCGACATCATCCTGGCGCCTTTTCTCAAACGCGCGATTCCCGAAGTGGTGTGGCGCGACAAGCCGTGCCTGGTGGTACACCCTGGCATCATCGGGGATCGCGGGCCTTCCGCGCTGGATTGGGCCATCCAGCGCGGGGAAAGCGCATGGGGCGCGACCGTGCTGCAAGCGAACGAAGTTATGGACGGGGGCAACATCTGGGCGGCGGAAACCTTTCCGGTGAGTTTGGAGAAAAAAAGCAGCCTGTACCGCAACCAGGTGACGGAAGCGGCCAGCAAGGCGGTCGCGGCGGCTCTGGCGCGCTATCTTGACGGGAAATTCCAGCCCTGCCCATCGGAAAAATGGCCGGATGTGCGCGGAAAGGATCACCCTCTCATGCGGCAGGCCGACCGGAAAATCAACTGGGAATCGGACGACACGCGCACGGTACTGCGCAAGATTCATGCGGCGGATGGTTTCCCCGGCGTGCGCGACGAACTCTTCGGCGCGCCCTGTTTTCTTTTCGATGCCCATGCCGATCCGGAAATGGCGGGGCGCCCGGGCGCGCTGCTGGGCTGGCGCGGCCACGGCGCGGTAAGAGCCACGCGCGATGGCGCGGTGCGCATCGGGCATGTGCGCAGGCCTGATGGCGAACACACTTTCAAGCTGCCCGCATCCGTTGCTTTTGCTTCCGAGTTGGAGAGCCTTCCGCTGCTGGATGATGCCGGCGCGGACGGCATCCGCTACGAGGAAGCGGAGAGTGTTGGCTATCTGTATTTCGATTTCTACAACGGCGCCATGTCCACGGAACAGTGCCAGCGCATCCTGGCGGCCTACCGGCAAGCCTGCGCGCGCCCGACGCGGGTCATCGCGCTCATGGGCGGAGAGGACTTCTGGTCGAACGGAATACACCTCAACATGATAGAAGCGGCCGACAGCCCGGCGGATGAATCCATGAGGAATATCCGTGCCATGGACGATCTGGCCGAGGCCATCCTCCGCACCACCAGCCATTTGACCATCGCGGCGCTCGCGGCCAACGCCGGGGCGGGTGGCGCATTCCTCGCATTGGCCGCCGACCAGGTCTGGGTGCGACCGGGCATTGTGCTCAATCCGCACTATAAAAACATGGGCAATCTCTACGGCTCCGAGTTCTGGACCTACACACTGCCCAGGCGCGTCGGCGCGGAGCAAGCGGTGAGCATCACGCAAAACCGTCTCCCGCTCGGCGGCGCGCAAGCCTTGCGCATGGGGATCGCGGATGCGTGCTTTGGGGTGGATGCGGCTTCCTTCCGCAGCGAAGCGAGGAAACGCGCTTCGGCGTTAGCCGCCCTGCCCGGCTACGGCGAGCGCCTCGCCGCCAAAACCGAAACGCGCCGGTGCGATGAAGCCATCAAGCCGCTCGCGCAATACCGCGACCACGAGCTGGCAGAAATGCAACGCAACTTTTACGGCTTCGATCCGAGCTACCACTATGCGCGCTACCAGTTCGTACACAAAACGCCCCATGCCTGGACGCCGAGGCATTTGTGCAGACATCGGGATATCATGCAGAAGCAGGTGCAATAATCGAAGGATGGTGCGATTTTCGCGAGTCAGCTTATCCAGATACCTTCCAGCCGCACCCGCGTTTCATTGCCCCGCTTCGCCAAGGCGCTGATCACGCCCGAGTGCCTCGACAGCAACACGCAGGTGCGCGGCAGGAAATAATAGCGCCTGCCGATCCGGAGTTCTTCCCGGCTGTGCCGCACCAGGCCGTCGTAGGCGATGATCTGGTAGTAGCCGATTTCACGGCCTTGGTCCCTGGCAGCCAGGGGGCCCACGATGCACCAGGTGATGGCGCCGTTGAGGTAGTCCGGCTCTTCGACCACCACGCCCACATGGGTGACCGGGCAGCCAACCAGCGAGGGGCGCCCGTACAGGATGTCGCCTTTTTTGACGGCCAGCTTCTCGATGTTGGCCGGGTTGAGCGGGGCGATGGTTTCACGCGGCCCCGGGTCTTCGGAAAATTGCTCCAGAATGAACTCGTATTCCCTGCCCAGCGCATCGTTCCAGGTGATTTCCTCAGTTATGGGCCAGTAATTGGCTGCGGCAGGCGACGGCATTTCCCGGTAAATGCAGCGCTTCAGCACATCCGGGTGCAAGGCGGCGAGCGCCGCCAGTTCTGCGCAGGTTTTGAAGCCGCACTGCCCGCAGTTCTTTCCCGGCAGCGACTCCAATATTTTGTGAGCCTCGTCTTTCACTATTCACCCCGGTAAAACAGATCGGTATCCAGCTTGCGCAGCACCCCGAAATGATGCTCCCAGCCGATAACTTTCTTGCCGACACATATGGTGCAGGTCGCTACGGGCGGGCTGCCCTTGAGCATGAGCGGCATGGTTACGTCTTCCGCCCGCTCTATCCTGCGCACCAGCCGGTCTATACCGATGCCGCGCAGGGCGTCGGCTTCCAGCACCTCTATCCGGGTAGCGTCCATGATGTTGGCGCGGAAGACTTCCCTTTCTGCCTGCGATACCAAGTCAATCTTGGTCACTACAGCAATGTCTGCGAGCGTGAGCATGGCCCCGATCTTGCGCGGCAGGTTCATGCCGCTGGTCGCCTCCAGCACGACGATACCGAGCGAGCCCACGATGTAGGGTGCACAGCGCAGGCACAGCCCGGCGGTTTCGACAATCAGGTCTGCGCCCTCCTCTTCAGCCCACTTCACCGCGTCCCCCAGCACTAATACACTGGCATGATCGGGGCACAGGTCGCCGGAATAAATTTTCCTGGCAGGAATGGCAAATTCATTGCGGAACAACTCATCCTCGTCCGCGAACTGGACATCAATTTTGAGATAAGCGAGGCGGCGCCCTTTCTTCAGAAGTCTGCGCGCAACCTGCCGCAGCACGGTGGTTTTGCCGCTGGTAGGTGGGCCTGCGCACATGATGAGTTTCATGATTATTCTCTTATGTCAGCCAGGTCATATCCATGATGGCCCGGAATTCCTTTTCCAGCATGCGCTCACCGGAGCTGATCCTGTCGCGCATGCCCATGATGATCTTGTCGAGTTCGGTGACCTTCTCGCCGATGCGTTTTTCTTCCAGGCTGGTGGTGATCGCATTCTGCATCGCCCCTCCCTTCATCACGATGCGGTAATCAGATGACAGGGTGATTCTCGGATCGTGGGTGACAAAGACGAAAATCTTTTCGTATTTCCGCAGCATCTCCAGCGCGCGCGTAAGGTTGATGCCGGCATTCTCGATTTCGTCCAGCAGGATGATCGGGGAATTGCCGATGATCACCGCATCCGCGATCAGCAGCGCGCGGCTCTGCCCGCCCGACAATTCGGTCATGGCGCTATCGGTGATGATAGGTTCGCCGGTCAGTTGGTTGGCGAAATCCAGGATATCGGCAACCACCGCATCGCGGTTTCCACTTCTTCTTATCCTGGCGTGTGTGTCGAGAAAACTGGCCACCGATACGTCGGAAAGAAAACCGGTGTGCTGGGTAATCAGTGCGATGGGGTTCTTTGCGGGGTCATCGAGGAACTCCTCCGCTGGGGCGGCGCCATTGATAAGGATACGCCTTCTGGAGGGTGTGTCCTCGGCGGCAAACAGGCCAATGTCGTTGATCAGCGCGGTCTTCCCGGAGCCAGTCGGGCCGACGATGCTGAGCAGGTCACCCATTTCAAGGTCAACCTGGTCAACCCGCTCCTTTTCCCCACCCCTTCCATAGCCGCCGAGAATAGTGACTTTCCTGATTTCCATGTCGGGGAACCTTTCAGGTAGGGTTTCAAGCGGTGTTGAAAGTACGGCTGCTCGATATTCGCCACTAATCCAGCGATCATCAATTTATCTGCGGGGTTGACCCGCTAGTTGCCGGAACACCTTTTCTCTCGCCTTATCAAACGGAAGGCTGGCGTGAAATTTGAATTCTTTGAGTTTATCCAACGCTTCAGTTTTTCCATCAGTATCTGCACAAAACACGGCTGTAGCTGTGAGGAAAACAAACTCGGATAACTTGCCGAGATGGGTAGTTGCTCCCCAGCCTTGCTGGGCAAATATCTTGGCGCGACTGGAAGATTGGTGCACCCGGAAACGTGAATTGCCCAAGTCGGAAAATACAGGGCGCGCCAATTCATTGCCGGGTAGATTGGCGAGGGATGAGGCCAGAAAACTCAAACGCAACAAAAATTTTCCCTCTCCGTTATCAATAAGCCCTAATTTGTCTCTTGCCTCAGTAGCCGAGTCGTCTGGATATTGCGGTGCATTGGGTTCATCGTCAAACTGGTCGCTGGTGATCCAGCAGTTGGAAGGGGCTGGAAGCGGTATACCAATGGTAGCGGCAGGCTTGCTCCAAGCAGGGTCAGCAGTAACTTCAGACAGCCGTGTCCGATAATCGCGAAGGCCAGACGGCGAATTATTAGGCACCAGGGGCAATACAAAAGGCAGACTCATACTGCCTCCCTTGTATTTATTCATCAAGAATAAACTTATGTAAGCTAACCGTATTCATTGTGTTGCTTAATCGTTGGGTGTCAGCCGGAGAAAACGACACCTGTTTGCATTTGCGTAGATAACTTTGTTTGGTGTGGCCTTTCCCACAAGCAACATCATCGACAATTTCCACAGCACTGTTTGCAGGAAGAGAGGCGCTTGCTTTAACGCAATCAAGAAGAAATGCACTGAGTGTGGCAGGTGATACAAGGCTCTCTGAACAAGACTCAAACATATTAACAGCCATAGCACGTCCTCGCGGAGTGCTTTGTAGTTTGTCCAAGAAGGCTTCAACCGAGATCTTGTCTTCCGGTGTCATCCTATGACCTTTTGCAGGAGTTTAGCAATGGGTTGCCGGATTGTATGTCAAGAAGGTTTGCAATGTTAGCCCCCATCAACTCAACTGCCCTTATTTTTCCTTTTCCTCGGCAAGCGCCTTGCGAAATTCTTCGAGCCTGACATGAAAATCCTCCGCCTCGCCGCAACCCGGAAACCGCGCGTAATGTTCGTGTGACCCCAGCATTTTTTGCGCATGTTAGATCGGGCAGAAGTATTGCTCGGTGCGCGCCGTGATCTCGCGGGCGTATGCGATCACCCCGTTCGCATACGAACAAAACTTCGATGACGTCGAGGCAGGCAAGATGCTGGTGGTCCATCATCACGATGTATTCGGAGCGGCGCATCTTGGGGATGCCGTAAATCGGGAAGCAGGTCGCCCGATAGAACGTAACGCACAGATCGAAAAAAACCAGCGGGACAATCGTGTACGAACCGTACCAGAAATTCCGCGCCACCGGAAATGCTTGCCGGGAAAACCTGCGTGGCCGCACCCGGCCGGAGATGCCGGGCTCGCCACAAAACCGGTATTCCTATTTGTCGCCGGTGCGAATCTTGCCGGTAATGTCACCGAAGAGGCTGAAATTCCTGACGACGCTGACCGCTCCCGGTAGCGGGGCAACATCCAGCTTCCTGGTGGCATAGACAATCATTTTTTTGCTTTCATCGTCGTAAATGGCCATCGGCACGCAATTGTCATCCGCAATTTGACGGATAATTTTCTTGGCCGCCCGATGCGACTCCTCATTCTCCTCCGGCATCGCCACTTCCTGCCCGGCCAGGCAGTCCACGTGCAGATAATCCGGCAGGCAGTTGCCGTGCTTGATTTCCGAGATGCTTGCGATGGCCAGCTTCCTGCCCCATTCCGGAGGCATGTCGTAGTAGTGGAAAACGGCGTGCGCAAATGTTTTCACATCCACATCGTCCGGGCAGCTTATATAAAATATGTGCCGCATCGCGTCGGTCGAGAATTCCACTTCATACGTTTTACCGCTTTGCCCTGCTGTCATTTTGATTTACCTTTACTGTTCACCTGCCGTTCATCGGCCCGCGCCCGCATTTCTGCACTTGCCTTTCCCTCCGCAACAGGGGACGCATTTTACCCAAGGCCGAGGTGGGATCACCATAATTTTGTTACATTCCCCTTTTGGGCTCCGGCTTGCCGGCAGGAGCCGTACCAATAGCACGAGGCCGCAAATTGAATAACACCTGCCAGACAAGTGCGCCCCTGCACGGCGGCCAAACATAAATGGGCGCCCTGTGGATGCTCGCCGCCGGATTCCTGTTCGGCTGCATGGGCGTGTTCGTCAAGCTCGGCGCGCAATATTTTTCCCATAACGAGCTGGTGTTCTACCGCTCCTTTGTCGGGCTGCTGATGATCTACGCTATCGTCCGCCACCGGGGCCTGCCGCTGGCGACGCGGCACTGGCAGCCGCACCTGTGGCGCAGCGTTTCCGGCACCATCGCAATGATGCTGTTCTTCTATTGCATCACCGTGCTGCCGCTGGCCACCGCCGTCACCCTGAACTACACCTCGCCGCTGTTCCTCACCATCCTGACCATGCTGGTGTTCGGGGAGCGCTTTCACGCCCCCCTTACCTTCGCCATCGCGGTAGGTTTTGCCGGCATGGTGCTGTTGCTGCAACCCACGCTGGAGCGCGACCAGTTTATCCCCGGCCTGCTCGGCCTCATTTCCGGCCTGCTTGCCGGCGTTGCCATGCTCAACGTGCGCCAGCTCGGCCTGCATGGCGAACCGGACTGGCGCGTGGTATTTTATTTCAGCCTGGTCGCCTCGCTCGCCAGCGGCGGCGCCATGTTGTTCGACGCCGTCCACCCGGTCGGCGCAAACAGCCTGCTCATCCTGATCGGGCTCGGCGGCAGCGCCACGCTGGCGCAGCTCGCCATGACCCGCGCCTACCGCACCGGAAAAATGCTGGTGGTGGGAAGCCTGTCCTTCAGCACGGTGCTGTTTTCCAGCCTGTTCGGCATGGCTTTCTGGGGCGAGGCGCTGCCGCTGGCGGGATGGGCGGGCATCGCGCTCATCGTGGCGAGCGGTGTGTTAAGCTTGCGGCTGGCACCACGGCACCCCGAAGAATAACCAGCGACTTAGGCAGCGTTTTTTTGCTGCTTTAGTCGAATAATGTAATGGACGCCCGCTTTCCGGAACGGCATCGATGTGCCAAAGTGGAACATTACTTAACCACCAAAGGAAGGGGCATCCGAAATGAAGATTACTACGATAGGCATCGATTTGGCAA